>NZ_JBAPKZ010000001.1:0-160761 GCF_037083805.1 Roseovarius sp. D0-M9
GGACGGCCTGCTACCCGGACGCCGACGTCGGGTGCGCGAGACAAACCCAAACCCCAGGAAACTGCCCCCCTGAGCACAAGTCCGCAGCTTCATGAATTATCCGGGTTAGTTGGGCCGCGAGGACAATCACGGAAAGACATCATGACCTTTGAAATCGCCATCGGCCCGAACCTGCGCAAATCAGCCTATTTCGACGCGACCGTGCGCGATGGGGTGCGCAGTTTTTCCGTCTATAATCATATGTATATCCCGGGCCATTTCGGTGATCCGGAAGGTGAATACGACCTGCTGCTGAACGGTGTCACCATGTGGGACGTGGCGGCGCAAAGGCAGGTTGAACTGCTCGGTGAGGATGCAGGGCGTCTTGCCCAGTTACTGACGCCGCGCAACCTTGCCAGCACCCGGATCGGATGCGGGCGATATGTGCCGCTGTGCGATCACGACGGCTGGCTCATCAATGATCCGGTCCTGCTAAAGCTGGCCGACGATCGTTATTGGCTGTCGGTTGCCGATAGCGACATTCACCTTTGGGCACTTGCCATCGCGCGCGAGCGTGGGCTGAACGTCGCCGTGCGCGAGCCGGATGTCTCGCCCCTGGCCGTTCAGGGGCCAAAGGCAGTCGAGGTCATCGCGCCCATGTTTGGCGACTGGGTGCGCGAGCTGAAGTATTTCGGCTTTCGCGAGACGATGCTGGGGGATATTCCCCTCGTCCTCGCGCGCTCGGGCTGGTCCAAGCAGGGCGGATACGAGCTTTACCTGACTGACCGCAGCCGGGGCACCGAACTCTGGACGCGGGTGAAAGAGGCCGGGCAGCCCTTCGGCATCGGGCCGGGCGCGCCCAACGACATCGAGCGTCTTGAAAGTGGGCTTGTCTCTTACGGGGCGGACATGCGGGTTCAGGACTATCCCGCGACACCCTACGAGATGGGCTTTGGTCCGCTCATCGATCTTGCTGCAGGGCATGATTTCATCGGGCGCGCGGCCCTTGAGGCGCAAGTGAGAGGCGGCCAGACGCGGCGGCGCGTGGGCCTCATGGTCGAGGGCGAGGCCGCACTGCCGGGCCATCCGGTCGATCTGCGCCGGGGAGACGAAGTGGTCGGCCACGCCAGCGAGATTGCCTATTCCCGCCGTATGGGGGGTGTCATCGGCGTCGGGCTGGTGCGCGGTGATATCGGTGATGACGCCCAAGGGCTGGAGATCTGCTTGCCGGAGGGCCCGCGGCCCGTGCGTCTCGCCGCGCTGCCTTTCATCAAGTAGGCTTGGGGGAGCCGTCTAGCGCACCCCTTTTGCCCTGCGCCGCATCGCGGCCCGCACCAACGGCCACAGGATCAGCGCCACCGTCGTCACAGCGATCACGGCCGACAGCGGGCGCGTCACCAGTTCGGTCACATCCCCGCGACTGATGAGCAGGGCGCGCCGCACGCTTTGCTCGGCCATCGGGCCAAGGATCAGGCCAAGGACGATGGGCGCAAGCGGCACCTCGACCTTTTCAAGGAAGTAGCCCGCGACACCCGCCGCGAACATCACCCACAGATCGACGGGCCGCCCATTGATGACATAGACGCCGACCACCATCAGCACGAGGATCGTTGGCACCAAGAGGACACCCGGCAGACGCTGCACCTGCGCAAAGATGCGCGTCGCCGCCGCACCGCCCACCGCGAGGATCAAGAGCGACGTCAGCAGCATCTGCAGCATGAAGCCCCCGACAAGGCCGGGGTTCTGGTGAAAGAGCTGCGGGCCGGGTTGTAGCCCGTGGATAAGAAGCGCCCCAAGCACCAACGCCGCCACCACATTGCCCGGAATGCCCAAGGTCAGCGCCGGAATCATCGAAGCCGCGTTATCGGAATTGTTGCCACATTCGGCGGCGGCAACACCCAGAGGATTGCCCTTGCCAAAGCTTTCCGGATCCTTGCTCGCACTTTTGGTGGCATTGTAGCTGAGGAAGGCCGCGATGTTGCCGCCGGCCCCCGGCAGGATGCCGACGCCGATACCGATCAGCGACGATCGCAGCCACGTGGGCACCATCCCGCGCACCTCGGACCAGGGCACCTTGACCGACTCGAGTTTCAGGTCGGCGGCGGACAGCCCCTTGAGATCTGCATCCTCAGCCAGCGCGATGACGGGCGGCAGGGCGTAGAGGCCCACGAGGATGACGATCAGATCGAGCCCGCCCAGCAGCCACGGCTCACCGAAGGTAAAGCGCGGCACGCCCGAAAGCTGATCGAGGCCCACGGTGCCCAGTAAGAGGCCGAGGACAGCGGCCATCAGACCCTTGGCGGCGTCTCGGCCGACAAGCACCCCGATTGAGGCCATGCCGAACATCGCGATCCAGAAATACTCGGCCGGGCCGAAGGCCAGCGTCGCGCGCGCCAGGATCGGCCCGATCGTCATCAGCGCGATGGCCGATGCGGCACCGCCGATGGCCGATGACCAGCACGCGATCTTGAGCGCGCGGGCCGCCTGACCCTGTTGGGCCATGGGATAGCCATCAAAGGTCGTCGCAATCGCGGCGGGTGTGCCGGGAATGCGCAGCAAGATCGCCGGAATCGCGCCGCCATACATCGACCCGTTGTAGATTCCGGCAACCATGCCGAGCGCGATCAAAGGCTCCATCGAGTAGGTCAGGGGCAGCAACAGCGCAATGGCCATGACCGGGTTGAGACCCGGAAGCGCCCCGATGAACACCCCAAGGATGGAGGCGCCGAGCATTGCGGCAATCGGGCCAAGGGCAAAGACGTTGCCGAGAATGTCCGTCACGATCTGCATGTCAGGCCCCTATCGCGCCAGCCAGAATTCATTGGGCAAAGGCTTCTCCAGCAAGATGGAAAAGACGACCCAGACAACGGCGGTAAAGATGAGCGCCGCGAGGGCGAGGTAGATCGGCTGGCGAAAGCCGAGCGCGGCAGGCAGGAAGATCACCACCAGCGCGGACGCGGTGTAAAAGCCCAAGATCGGCACCAGCGCGATATAGACCGCGCCCAGCACCACACTCAGCGCGGCGCGCCCCGTGTGCTTGGTCAAGGGGCGGGCCTCGCCGCGCCCGCGCAGCCACGCCTTGCCCGCGACGATCAGGCCGAGCGCCGCCATGACCAGCCCCAGGATCATCGGGTAGGTGCCCGTCGCGTCCGAATACTCCGCAGCCTGCATGGCTGCGGAGATCCCGAGTGCGGCGAAAAGAACGCCCAGGATGGTGTCCTGCCGCCGTTCCATCAGTTGCCGAGGCCGAGGGCCTTGGCGGCTTTGGCCAGACCGTCATATTCGGCGTTCAGCCGCTGGGTCAGCGCATCGCCGGTGACGACATTGGGCGTCTCGCCCTTGGTTGCCAGAAACTCGACATAGCTGGGGTCGTTGACGGTCGTCTCGATCGCCGCGACGAGGCGATCGGCAATCGCGGTGTCCAGACCCGCAGGCGCCAGAACCATCCGCCACAGCAGCGTCTCCTCGTCGCCAAGGCCCAGCTCTTCGAGGCCCGCGGCTGTCGGCAGCGCCTCGACCGGAGCGGCGGAGGTGACGATCAGACATTTGGCCTCGTCCGTTTCGGTATAGGGCAGGACCGGCGAAATCGAGCCGCCGTAGATGTCGACATGCCCGCCGAGGAAGTTCTGCAACGTCTCGCCCGCGCCGCCAAAGGGAATGGCCACGGCCTCGATCCCCTTGGCCTGGAAAATCCGCTCGGCTGCCAGCTGCATGGTGCCGCCGATACCGTCATTGCCGTAGGTGTATTTGCCCGGATTTGCGGCCAGTTCGTCCAGGAATTCCTGGCCGGTTTCGGCGGGGAAGTCGGCGGCGACGCACATGGTATAGGCCGTCTCGGAGGTCGAGGCGATGGGGGTGAAGCTGTCGATGTCATAGGCCGTGCTTTGCACTTGGGGCACGGTCGTGATCGGGCTGTTCCAGGTCGCCAGCAGCGCGTAGCCGTTCGGCTCTGCCTGCATGAACTGCGTGACGCCGACCGAGCCGCCGCCACCGGCCGCGTTGAGAATGGCGATGGATGTGCCCAGCTCTTCCTCCAGCAGGGTCGCCAGCTTGCGCGCGCTGGTGTCGGTGCCGCCGCCCGCAGGCGCGGGGATCGTCACCTCGATGGCGCGTTCCGGGTATTCGGCGAAGGCCGCCGTGGTCGTCAGTGCCACAGCGGCGGCACTCGTGAGCAGAAATTTCATGATCTTCCTCCCTTGGTTGTCATGATCAGCCGATGCGGCTGCGGTATCGAAACCTGTCGGCGCGCCCGCATGCGAGCCGCCATTCGATTGCTGTTCCGGCCATGTCGAAGGCCGTGCGTTCGATCATTGCGATCGGGTGCCCCTCTTTGGTGCCCAGGTGCGACGCGGTGCGCGCGTCGGCGGTCCCAAAGTGGACCTCGTCCTCGGCGCGCGCGACAAAGATGCCGTAGCGCTCGAAATAGACGGGATAAAGGAGCGGCCCGATCTCGGTCTCGGGGATCGTGTCGAACCCTTCGAAGCGGGCCGCAGGAATGTAGATCTCTTCGCAGAGCAGCGGCTGCTCGGACAGGCAGCGCAGGCGGTGGATCAAGATGACGTCATCGGTGCCCAGCGTCTCGCAGACATGGGCCGGCGCGTGCGTGCGGGTGCGGGAAATCAGGCGGCTGGTCGGGATGCTGGTGGCTGCGCCATGCTCGCGGATCTGGAAGAAGCGAAAGAGCGTCGCATCGAAGGCGGGCTTGCGCAGATATGTGCCCGAGCCCTGCCGCCGCTCCAGCAGGCCCTCGTCGACGAGTTGCTGAATGGCCTTGCGCACGGTGCCGACGGACAACGCATGCTCGGCGGACAGCCGGTTTTCCGACGGCAGAGCGGCATCAGGCCCCCACTCGCCCTCGGCGATGCGGCGGGCCATCTCGTCGCGCAGCCGCTGATATGCGGGCAGCCGACGATCGCTCGTCATACTGGTATGTGCCATTGGTCCTCCAACCCTCGATGGAGAGGCATAAGGCAATTGACCGGTTCAGTCAACTAGTTCTATATAGAACCAAAGAAGTCGGGGAGGGCCGCGTGATCAAATTCGATTGTCACGCTCATGTTTACGAGCGGATCGCGCCAGTCACCGGTGCGCGCTATGTTCCCGAGCATCCCGCGCCGCTGGAGGCCTGGCGCGCGCTACAGGCACGCAATGACATTCGCGGCGGTGTGATCGTGCAGGTCAGCTTCCTTGGCACCGACAACTCCCAGCTTCTGACCGCGCTCTCCGGCCTTGAGCGGCATCGCTTCGCTGGCGTTGCCGTGGTGGATATGGCGGTGCCGGAGGACGAGCTGGCGCGTCTGGCCCAAGGCGGCGTCCGGGCCGTGCGATGGAACCTTGTCGCCGGGGCGCGCCTGCCTGACCCGCAAGAGGGGGCAGTGATGCGCTTTCTCGACGCGCTGCGCGCGCATGGCATGCATCTTGAGCTTCAATTGGAAAGCGCGCGACTGGCGGGCTATATCAGCGCCCTTGCCGCGCTGCCCGTTCCGGTCGTGATTGATCATATGGGCCTGCCTGTTTCGGCCGATCCCGCGCACGAGCCTTGGCTGGACGCGCTGGAGGCGTGCCGCGACCGCGGCGACATCCACGTCAAGCTGAGCGCGCCCTATCGCGGGCAGGCGGATGTGCGCGCCCACATGGAACGCCTGCTAGGCCTGCTGGGCGAGGGGCGCATGATCTGGGGCAGTGACTGGCCGCATACGCGCCATGAAGGCGTGGCCACATATGCCGGGGCGCTGCGCGATGTGGCAGGGCGCATTGATGACGCGGCGGCGGTGCATCGGCTCTATGGGTTGAGGGCCGGGTAAGGCGGCTGGCGTCTCTTGTCACAGCGATCCTGCCAACGCGTTTTGGCGCGCTAGCGGCCTTCGACCTCGGCGGAGGAGGGTGCATTGTCAGGGTCGAGCGCGCGGATACGGTATGCGCCCGCCTTGGGCAGCCAATCATTCAGCAGGCGGCCCATCTCGGCCAGCGGATCGGCGGCAAAATCGACGCGCAGATCAACCTCCTTCAGCGCGTCCGCCCCCAGCACGACCAGCGAGGCCGATTGCAAGGGCTCGCGCTCGCTGCCTGCGGCCTCGCCCGTGCGGATGGCGTCCAACAGGCGCTGGGCCAGCGGGCCGGTTGATGCCTCGAATCCGTCGATCATGGCGGGCAGGACACGGTCCGAGCCCAGAAAATTCCCCAGCGCCAGCGTGTTGGCGCCCGCCTTGCCGCCGCAATGACCGAGGCAGGATGCGCCGGTGTAATGCGCGGCGGTGCCCTTCATGGGAAGGACGCCCAACTGCCGCCAATGGGGCGCAACGGCGTGGGATTTCATCGCATCCAGCGCCCCTTGGGCATCGCCGGGCGCGCGGCGCCACGCCTCCAGACCGACCGCATGCAGTCGCGGATCGGTGCGCGCCTGGGAAAAGATGACGACACCCTCTGCCACGGCGCCGACGCGCGCACCGACGCAGACCGAAGACGTGGCGACGACATAGCCGATCTGGCCGCTTGCCGCGCAGCGCCCGGCGAGGGAGAAGGTCATTCCGGAATCTCGACGCCGGTCTGCGCGGTGATCGGACCGTAATGCTCGATGCGCCGATGCCGCGCGAAATCAAAGACCGAGCGGCGGATATAGGCACCCATGTCGAGATCGCAGTTGTGCGTGATGACCTCGTCATCCTCGCTGGCGGCGCGGGTCACGACCTCGCCGGTCGGCGCCACGATCATCGAGCCGCCGATCATGGCAAAGCCGTCCTCGAACCCGCATTTTGCCGCCGCCATCACCCAGGCGCCATTCTGATAGGCAGCCGATTCCATGCTGAGGCGATGGTGAAACTCACGCAGGTATGCGGGCTCGTGGTGGTGGATGTTGCGCGTGGGCGTGTTGTAGCCCAGCATGAACACTTCGGCCCCGCGCAGGGCCATGACGCGAAACGTCTCGGGCCAGCGGCGATCGTTGCAGATGCACATGCCAAAGCGGCCCGAGGGCGTGGAAAACGTGGGAAAGCCCAGATCACCGACCTCGAAATAGCGCTTTTCCAGATGCTCGAACTCCAGATCCCCGATGGGATCGACCGTGCCGGGCAGGTGGATCTTGCGATACTTTCCCAGGATATTGCCGTTCGGCCCAACGAGGACCGAGGTGTTGAAGCGGCGCGTGCGCCCGCCATCCTGCACCTTTTCCGCGTAGCCGAGGTAGAAACCGACGCCGAGATCCTTGGCCGCCTCGAACAGCGGAACCATCGCAGGCGAGGGCAGGCCCTCTTCGTAGAAGACATCATATTCTTCTGGCGTGTCATAGACATAGCGCGGAAAGAAGGTGGTCAGCGCGAGTTCGGGAAAGGTCACCCATGTCGCGCCGCGCCCATGCGCCTGGCGCAGCATGTCGATCAGCCTTGCGACGACGGCCGCCTTTGTGTCCGCCAGGTGAACCGGCCCCATCTGAGCGACTGCAAAGACCTCGCTGCGCGACATGCCGCTCTCCCAAAAGCTGTGGCTGCTCTTAATGTGCTAGACAGCGCAGGCATCAGTGTGAAATAAAATTTGGGGTATGGTTGATAATTAGAGGTTATTCGCATGATCAATGCGCGCCAACTCGAAGTGCTCTGCGCGGTGATCGAACTGGGCACGACGGCCAAGGCCGCCGAGCTGTTGGCCGTCAGCCAGCCTGCTGTCAGCAACATGATCCGCCATGTCGAGGCGCTTGCCGGCTTTGCCCTGTTCGAGCGCGAGCGGGGACGCTTGATCCCCACGCCCGAAGCGCGCCATATCGCGCAGGAGGCGCAGCATCTCTTCATGCAGCAGCGCCGCGTCTCGACGATCATCGAAGAGTTGCGCGGCGGCACGACCGGGCGACTCAGCATTGTCGCGACTCCGTCGATCGGCCAGCGCATCCTGCCGCCGATCATTGCCGAGTTCCTCGCCAAGAGGCCCCGCCTGAACGTCTCTCTGGATCTGGGTCATACCGATCAGATCGCCAATCGGCTCGTCAGCGGGCAGGCGGAGCTGGGCCTTTCGATCAGCCAGCCAAGGCATTCGGCATTGACCGTGCGTTCCATCGCCGATGCGCAGCTGTTATGTGCCTGCCCCGAGGGGCACGAGTTGGCCCTGTCGCGCGTGGTGCAAATCGCGGCGCTGAATCATGCGCGCCATATCTCGTATTCGGTGGACACGCCGCTGGGGCAGGTGATCGACGCCGCCTTTTCGAGCCGGGGCCTCGAGCGGCGCTATTTCTTTGAAGTGCGCCACACGATGGCCGCGCTGGAGCTCGTCGCCAATGGGGTGGGCGTCGCGCTGGTCGACAGTTTTGCGGTGGCCGGGCGGGACGTGCCGGGGGTTGTGCTGCGCCCGATTGATCCGCCGATCAGCCTGCATGCCCATTCGGCAACCTCCAAGCTTTTCCCGACGTCGAATGTGGCGCTTCAGTTCCAGACGTTCTTTCGCGAGAGCGTGTCCGAGCATCTGAGCGGTATGCCGTCATAGGGGCTTTCGGTTATAATATTCAATTATAGATGATGCTCCCTTTTTAATTTCCAAGTTAACGAGGCCCGTGCTGTGATCGGCACAAGGCCAAGTGCAGTCGGCGTGTTCGGCTGCCATCATTCCGCCCACCCATCTCAGAGGGACGCGCGTTCAGATCATGTCAGACACGATCCTCACCATTGCAAATGCCACCAAGCGGTACGGATCCGTCAATGCGCTCGACTGCGTCGATCTGGCGGTGGAGGAGGGCGAGTTTCTGACGCTTCTCGGCCCGTCCGGTTCGGGCAAGACGACGCTTTTGTCGGCCATCGCGGGCTTTGCCCCGCTGTCCGAGGGGCGCATCGACCTGCGCGGCCGCGACATTACCGGCGAGCCGCCGGAGCACCGCGATTTCGGCATGGTCTTTCAGGGCTATGCGCTTTTTCCGACGATGACCGTGCGCGACAATGTCGCCTTCCCGCTGAAGGTGCGCAAACGCCCCGGTGCGGAAATTTCGGCCCGCGTGGATTATTGCCTCGATCTGGTGCAGATGGAGGCATTCGCCGACCGCATGCCCTCGCAGCTTTCGGGCGGCCAGCAGCAGCGCATCGCGCTGGCGCGCGCGTTGTCGTTCGAACCTCAGGTGCTGCTCTTGGATGAGCCGCTGTCGGCCCTGGACAAGAAGCTGCGCGCGGATCTTCAGTGGGAGTTGAAGTCCCTGCATGACCGGCTGGGCGTGACCTTCATCTACGTCACCCACGATCAGGACGAGGCGCTGTCGATGTCAGACCGTGTCGTGATCCTCAAGGATGGCAAGATCCAGCAGGAGGGCGTGCCCGATACGCTCTACAATCATCCGCGCAACCGCTTTGTGGCCGATTTTCTGGGCAAGTCCAACTTTCTCGATCTGCCCGTCAAGGCGCGGCAGGGGGATGCCCTGACGTGCGCCATTGGCGGGACGGAATTCCCGGTCACTGCGCCCGGAGCGACGGCCTCGGGCGACATCCTGAACGTCGCGCTGCGCCCCGAGCGGATCCGCCTCGGCGCGCCGGGGGACGAGATGCTGGACGGCACCGTGCGGCAGGTCAGCTATCTGGGCGAGCGGTGCCTCGTCATGGTCGATCATGTGGATGCAGGCGGGTTGATGATCTCGCAGCCAACATGGAAGTCGGGCGTGACGCCCAAGGCGGGCCTGCCCATCAGCTTCGGCTGGGATGCCGACGCGCCGGTGATTCTGGAGGGCGAGGTTTCCGGGTAAGGCGCGGCGGAATGATGCGGGAAACGGCGCGGGAACAAGCGCCGAGCACGCAAGGAGAAGTGAACGGATCGCAGCGGCCCTGCCGCCCGGTTCCACCCCCAACAAGGAGAGACGAGATGACGGATTTCAACGATACCACCGACCACGAGGTCAAGGCCGACCTGATCGAGATCGCGGCCTATAAATACCGCGAGGGCCTGCTGACACGGCGCGGCTTCATCTCGGCGATGATGGTGCTGGGCGCGCTTCCGGCGCTCAGCGGCAAGGCCATGGCGCAAGCCAGCGAGATCGTCGTCGTGAACTGGGGCGGTCGCGCCTCGGAAGTGTTGCAGGAGGTCATGGCCGACACCTATACTGCCGAGACGGGCATCCCCGTCGTCATCGACGGCTCGGGCCCCTCGGGCGGCAAGATCCGCGCCATGGTCGAGTCCGGCGCGGTTGTCTGGGATCTCTGCGACAGCGGCATGGGCACAGCCATCATCCTCGAAGAGCAGGGGGTGATCCAGCCGATCAACTACGACATCGTTGATCGCGATGCGGTGCTGAAAGAGGCAGCATACAAAAGCGCCGTCGGCAATTATGTCTATTCCTACGTGCTGGCCTGCAACCCCAAGATGCTGGATGGAAACGTGCCCCAGACATGGGAGGACGTGTGGAACGTCAAGGACTTCCCCGGCATGCGCACTTTCCGCAAATCGGTGCGCGGGATGCTCGAATCGGCGACCATGGCGATGGGCGTGCCGACCTCCGAAGTCTATGAGGCGCTGGGCACCGAGGACGGCATCGACGCCGCCATCGACAAGTTCCGCTCGATCCGTGAGAACATCATCGTCTGGGGCTCGGGCAGCGACAGCCAGAACCTTTTCCTGCAAGAAGAGGTCGCCATGGGCAACATCTGGTCGACCCGCGCGCATCTGCTGAAGGACCAGATGGACGAGGGCTCCTTCAGCGCCAGTTTCGACGGCGGCGTGCTGGCCCCCGGCATGTGGGTCGTGCCCAAGGACAACCCCGCAGGCAGCGACGAGGTGATGAAGTTCATCGCCCATGCGCAGACGCCCGAGTTGCAGGTCAAATGGCTTGAACTGCTCGGCTCGGGCCCGGCCAACCCGAATGCGGCGCCGCTGGTCCCGGATGAGCTTCAGAAATGGAACCCGTCCAGCCCCGAGAATCTGGCGCAGCAGATCTTCTACAACGACGAATGGTACGGCAAGAACCAGGTCGCCGCGGAAGAGAAGTATATCGACGCGCTGATCAATTGACGACACCGGGGGGCGCATCTGGCGCCCCCTGACCCCTCCTTTCACTTGCCGCGAGGATGCCCATGCCGCGCCTGCCCGACAGCTTACGATACTGGTTTCTGGTGCTGCCCGCGCTGGCGATCATGATCGTCTTCTACATCTGGCCGCTGCTCGGCATCTGGCAGATCTCGCTGACCGAGCCGACGGCGGGTATCGAAAACTACACCCGCATGTTCGAATCCTCGGCGGTGACGACCAGTTTCGTCCTGACGTTCCGCATCGCGATCAAGACGACGATCGGCTGCCTGATCCTTGGCTATATCGTGGCCTATGTGATCAGCAATTTCGCGGGGCGGGTCAAACCGCTGATGGTGGCGCTGGTCCTGTTGCCGTTCTGGGTTTCGGTCCTGATCCGGTCGTTTTCGTGGATCGTGCTTCTCGGCCGGTCTGGCATCGTCAACGACACGCTGATCGGCGCGGGCGTGGTCGATACCCCCTTGCGCCTCATGCACAATGAATTTGGCGTGGTCCTTGCGATGATCCACGTGATGCTGCCCTTTGCCGTGCTGCCGATGATGGCCAACATGCGCGGTATCTCGGGCGCTTATGTGGATGCGGCGCGCGGCCTCGGCGCGAGCGAGCTGACGGCCTTTCGCAAGGTCTATTTCCCGCAGACCATGCCCGGTGTCATGTCCGGCGCGCTGCTTGTCTTCGTGCTGTCGCTGGGCTTTTACATCACGCCCGCACTGCTGGGTGGCGGGCGCATCCTGATGATCTCGGAGTATATCACCTACCAGATCCAGGAGTTCCTGAACTGGGGTCTTGGCTCGGCGCTGTCTGTGGCGCTGCTGGTGGCGACCGCCATCGTGATCGCCATCGCCGCGCGCTTCGTGAACCTGCGCAGCGCCTTGTTGGAGCGGAAATGATGCAGAGAACCAGCGGCTTTCGCATATTCTTCATGACGGGCGCGTGGATGGTGCTGGCGTTCCTCTTGCTGCCGATCCTCGTGGTGATCCCGGTGTCCCTGACCGACACCAGCTATATCGGCCTGCCCAAGGAAGAGCTGTCGCTACAGCATTACGTCGCCTATTTTCAGGACCCCCGCTGGCTGGCTGCGACATGGACCAGTGTCTGGGTCGGCCTTGTCGTCGCGGTCTGTGCGACGGTTTTGGGCACGGCCTTCGCCATTGGCTGCTGGTTCCTGTCGAACCGGGCCTCGACCGTGGCGCGCTGGATCCTCATCACGCCCATTCTCGTGCCGCCGGTGGTGCAATCGCTGGGCTTTTACCGCTTTTGGGTGACGCTGGGCCTGATCGACACGCATGGCGGGGTGATCCTTGCGCATACACTGCTGGCGCTGCCCTATGTGTCGATCTCGGTCTTTGCGGCGCTGGCCAACCTCGATCCGCGCATCCCGCAGGCGGCGCGCAGCCTTGGTGCGTCGGTCTGGCAGACGGTGCGCGCGGTCGTTCTGCCCGCCGCAATGCCGGGGATGGTGACCGGCGGCATCTTCGCCTTCATCGTCAGCTTTGACGAGATTGTCGGCGTTCTCTTCATCACCGTGCGCAACGTGTCGACCCTGCCCAAGAAGATCTGGGAGGGCATTCAGGAGAGCATTGATCCGACCATCGCATCGGTGGCCACGATGCTGGTGATGCTGACGCTGGTGGCCACCGTCATCGTCATCTGGCGCGCAAGGGGCACGACCTGACATGACCGGCAGATACCTTTTGCATGGCGGCTTGCATGTCGCCCATGAGGGCCGCGTGCCGGTGCTGCGCAGCGGTGCGATTGCCATCGAAGGGGGGCGCATCGCCGCGATCCATGAGGATCCGAGCGGCACCGAGTTTGACGCGTTCGAGCCGGTCGACATGACCGGACGCCTCATCACCCCCGGCCTCATCAACAGCCATACCCACGCCGTCCTTCTTGCGCTGCGCGGCACGGTTGAGGATATCGAGGGCAATCTGGTCTATCAATACATGGTCCCCGCCTCCTATCTGCTGGAGCCGGGCGAGCGCGCGGCCATCGCACGGCTGGCCTGCGCCGAGGCGATCCGCTGCGGCACGACCACCATGGTCGATCCGCTGCGCCATGTCGCCGATTACGCGCCCGCGATGATCGGGACGGGCCTGCGCCTGTGGCTTGCCGAGAGCTGCGCCGACGCGGTCACCACCGAGGTCGGCAGCGGCACCTATCGGTTCGACCGGAACTTTGGCGAGACCTTCCTGAGCCGGACCGAGCAGTTGATCGAGCGCTTTCACGGGGCCGAGGACGACCGCGTGCGCGTCATCATGGCTGCCCATGCGCCGGACAATTGCAGCCCCTGGATGCTGGGCGAGGTGACGGCGCTGGCGCGCAAGCACGGCCTGCGCCGCACCATCCACCTCAGCCAGATCATCAGCGAAAAAGAGCAGGTCGAGCGGCTGCACGGCTGCACCTCCACCGAATATCTCGCGCAGAATGATTTTCTGGGCGAGGATCTGCTGGCCGTGCATTGGACATTCTGCAACGAAAGCGATGTCGAGACTCTGGCCCGGACCGGCACGCGGCTGATCCATTCGCCTGCCTCGATGTCGGCCAAGGGGCCGCACCCGCTGCCGATGAAGGCCATTCTGGACGCTGGCGTGAAAATCGCCATCGGCACCGACAACATGACCGAGGATATGTTCCAGTCGATGAAGGCGGCGCTGATGTTGCACCGGGGCGCCTACCAGCGCTCGGTCACGCCCGCGCCCAATGACGTTTTCAACTACGCCACGCTGAACGGGGCCGAGGCGCTGGGCCATGAGGGCATTGGAAGTGTCGCCGTCGGCAAATGTGCCGATCTGGCCGTGATCGACTTGCAGACGCCAGTCATGGCGCCGCGCCTGTCGGCGATCTCGAACCTTGTGCATTACGGCCATCCCGGCATCGTCACTGACACGATGGTCGCCGGGCAGTTCCTGATGCGCGACCGCGTGTTGACCACGGTGGACGAGGGCGCCGCCGTGGCCGAGGGGCAGTCGGCGACCGACGCGATGTGGGCGCGCTTCAAGGCCAGCGGTGCGAGCGTGCCAATGCCGATGCGCGATCAGGTCTGATACGAATGGGGGACAGATCATGACATTCTCGATCGTCGGCAGATGCGCGCGCACGGGCGCCTTCGGGGCTGCCGTCACCACCTCGGATCTGGCCGTCGGGGCACGGTGCATCCGGCTGGCGCATGGCAAGGGCGCGGTCCTGTCGCAGCACCGCACCGACAGCAGGCTGGGCGATCTGGGCATCGCCCTGCTGAAGGAGGGCAAGGCGGCGCCCGATGCGCTGTCCGAGGTTTGCGCCTCGAGCGAGCATATCGACTGGCGCCAGATCGGCGTGCTTGATGCGTCGGGCCGCGCGGCAGTTTATCACGGACGGCTCATGTATTCGATCTATGCGCATACGGTCGGCAAGGATTGCCTTGCGCTGGGGAATATCCTCGACAACGACGGCGTGACATCGGCCATGGCGCGTGCGTTTCAGGCTGCCAAAGCGCCGCTGGCGCACCGTCTGATCGCCGCGCTCGAAGCGGGCCGGGATGCCGGCGGCGAAGTCATGGGCGCGCTTCAATCGGCGGCTGTCCAGGTCACCGGCGAGCATGGGATCGACGCTTGTGACCTGCGCATAGACATCTCGGACGGCACCGCGATCGAGGATCTGCGGCGGCTCCATACCGCGTATCAGGGACGCGAAGAGCGGCTGCGCGCGGTTGCGCTGACGCCCGATCAGATCCCGGTATCGCGCCGACTGTTCGACGCCAGCACCGCGCGCATCGCCGAACTGGGGCTTGAGGCGCGCTTTCCCGCGGCGCTCAACTCCGATAACTGGACGTTGCAGTAAGAGGGACGGGGCGCGCATGGGTTTCGCCGGCGAAAGCAACTATTGGCTGGAAGGCGCAGGCCCTGCCGAGGCCGCGCCCGAGACCTCTGGCGCGCTGCCGGACAAGGTGGACGTGGCCATCGTCGGCGCGGGCTATACCGGCCTGACGGCGGCGCTCCATCTGGCACGGGCGGGCCGCGACGTTGCGGTTTTCGACGCGATGGGCATCGGCTTTGGCGCGTCATCGCGCAATGGCGGCATGGTGGGGCCGGGCCTGCACAAGCTGGGCATCACGGGCCTCGTCGATGCTTACGGCGAAGAGGGCGCCGTGGCCATTCTGGGCGAGGGGCTGCGCGCGCTGGATCATCTGGAAGCCTTTGTTGCGGATGAGGGCATCGCGTGCGATCTGGCGTTGACCGGACGGTTTCGCGGGGCTCGCACGCAAGCGCATTACGAGGCATCGGGGCGCGAATGCGACTGGCTGGCGGCCAAGATCGGATTGCCCACGCATCACGTCACCCGCGCGGATCAGCGGGCCGAGATCGGCAGCGATTTCTATCGTGGCGGCGTTGTTTACGAGCGTGACGGCGGCGTTCATCCCCGCAAGCTGCTGGAGGGGATCGCTGCGCGCGCGGTCGCTGCCGGAGTGCGGATATTTGCGCCCTGCGCGGTGACGGGCCATGCCAAGGCACGCGATGGCGTCACGCTCAAAACCGCGCGCGGCACATTGCAGGCGCGCGAGCTTGTGCTGGCCACCAACGGTTATTCCGACCGCCGCAGCAACGCTTTGAGCCGGCGTGTCATCCCGCTTGAGACGGGCGCCTGCGCCGTGGGCCCGCTCAGCCCGGCGCAGATGGCCGAGCTGACGCCCAAGGGCCGGATGCATGGCGAGACGGGCCGCGTCTTCATGTGGTATCGCCCCACGCCAGATGGCCGCAGTTTCATCTTTGGCGGGCGGTTCGGTGCGGGCGGCATGGACCGCGCGGCGCGCGAGGCGGCCTTTCGCGCGTCGATCTGCCGCGTCTTTCCGCAGTTGGAGCGCGCGCCGATCCCGCATATCTGGTCGGGCCTCATCGCCTATACCGCCGATCACTCGCCGCATTTAGGCCATCTGGACGGGGTCTGGATGGCAGGCGGCTATTGCGGATCGGGCGTCACGCGGGGCATCTATTTCGGGGCCAAGCTGGCGCGCCGAATGCTGAAGCAGCCGGATGCGGATACCGCCTTTGACGCGTTGCCGTTCAAGCCGATCCCGTTTCGGCCCTTGGCCGGGCTGGGCGCGGGCCTGATGGTGCGCAAGTATCAGATGCAGGACGCCCGCGATCTGAAAGCAAGGGAGTAGCGCCATGGAGTTCGATACGGTCATCCACGGCGGCACCGTCGTCACCGCGTCCGAGACCTACAAGGGCGACATCGGCATAAGCGCGGGCCGCATCGCGGCGGTGGCCGAGCGTCTGGCAGGCGGCGCGCGCCGCATCGACGCGGGCGGCCGGCTTGTCATGCCCGGCGGGATCGAGGCGCATGCCCACGTCGCGCAGGAAAGCGCCGCAGGCATCATGACGGCGGATGACTACCTGTCTGGCTCGGTCTCGGCGGCCTTCGGCGGCAATTCGTCCTTCATCCCCTTTGCCGCGCAGCACCGGGGGCAGTCCATAGACGATGTGATCGCCACCTATGATGCGCGCGCGGCGCAATCGGTGATCGACTATTCCTATCACCTCATCGTCTCGGACCCGACGGAGGAGGTGCTGAGCACAGGCCTGCCGCGTGCGTTCGAGCGGGGCATCACGTCGCTCAAGGTCTTTACCACCTACGACCTGCTCAACATTGGCGATGCGGGCATGCTGGATATTCTGGGCGTTGCGCGCGATCACGGCGCGCTGACGATGGTGCATGCCGAGAACCACGCGATGGTGGCCTGGATGAACCGCGAGCTGGCGGCGCGCGGCATGACAGCGCCGAAATATCACGCCATCTCGCGCCCCGAACTGGCCGAGGAAGAAGCGATCAACCGCGCCATCACGCTGGCGCAGCTGGCGGGCGCGCCCCTGTTCGTCGTGCATGTCTCGACCGAAGGCGGCGCTGCAAGGGTGCAGCGGGCGCGCGCAGAGGGCGCGCCGATCTTTGCCGAGACCTGCCCGCAGTATCTGGCGCTGACACGCGCCGATCTCGACCGGCCGGGCATGGAGGGGGCGAAATACATCTGCTCGCCTCCGGTGCGCGATACGGCGACGCAAGACGCGCTTTGGCGGCACATTCAGTCGGGCACCTTCGACAGCGTCAGCTCGGATCATGCGCCCTACCGTTATGATGAGACCGGCAAGCTGATGCATGGGCCGGGCGCGCCCTATCCCAGGATTGCCAACGGGATGCCGGGGATTGCCGCGCGATTGCCGTGGCTCTTTTCCGAAGGCGTGGTCAAGGGCCGCCTGCGGCCCGAGACGTTCGTCGCACTCACCGCCACCAACGCCGCCCGCATCTTTGGCGTGGCGAACAAGGGCCGTATCGCACCCGGCATGGACGCCGATATAGCCATCTGGAACCCTGAGACGGTGCGCCGCGTGACGCTGGCGGATCAGCATGACAACATGGATTTCACCCCTTTTGACGGAATGGAACTGACCGGCGTGCCCGAGATCGTGATGACACGCGGCGCCGTGATCGTCGAGCATGGGCACCTGCATGGCACGGCCGGGCAGGGACGTTTCATTCCAAGGGACCGCGTTGATCTGACAGGGCGCCCCGGCGCGCCGGTCAAGGAAACCGCGCTGATGCGCGCGGAGGAGACGCGATGACCGGCACGGCGCGCGGCACGGCATCAGGCGCGGCACCCGGCCCGATCCTCTTCATCAATCCCAATTCCAGCCAGGCGGTGACGGATGGAATCGCGGCGGCGCTGGCGCCCCTTGCGCCGCAACGCGGCCCGGCGTTCGAGGCGGTCTGCGTGCCGCACGGCCCGTCCACCATCGCCAGCGCCAATGAGGCGGCGCGCGCTGCTGTCGATGTCGCCGAACTTGCGCGCAGCCGGCCCGATTGCAGTGCCTTTGTCATCGCCTGCTTTTCCGATCCGGGCCTCGAGGCGACGCGCGAGGCGGTGGCGCAGCCGGTTTTCGGCCTTCAGGAGGCCGGCGTTCTGACGGCGCTGGCGCGCGCGGACCTTTTTGGCATCATCGCGCTTGGCCCCCGCTCGGTTGCGCGGCACCGCCTGCGGTTGCGGCAGATGGGTGTGCTGGAGCGTATGGTGGACGAGCTGCCGCTGAACAATGCGAGCGCCGAGGCGGTGGGCACCTCGGATGCGATCTTTGAAGAGACGGCGGCCTTGGGCGCGGCGCTGAAGGCGCGCGGCGCAGGCGCGCTGGTTCTGGGCTGCGCCGGATTTGCGCCGCGGCGCGCAGCGCTGGAGGCGCGCCTGGGGATGGCCGTGATCGACCCGGTGCAGGCGGCGGGGGCGATGGCCCTCGGCTCTGTCATTTCCTGAAGGAAGCGATCCCCGCCATAAACGTAAAGGGGCGCGGCATTCCTCTGCTGCGCCCCCTGAAACTTCTGCCAAGCGGCGCGATGCACCTACATCTGCACGACGACCTTCTGGTCATGCTCGGGCGCGTCGAGCGTCAGGTGGTTGTCCTCGAGGATCAGCATGTTTTCTGCCGCGATGACATCGCTCTTGGTCTTGTAGCCGATCACATCCTCGACGGGCATGTCGATATGGCGCGCCATCAGCATGGTTTCCTCGGACGAGAAGTTCGTCAGGCCGCGCGCAAGCTCGTTCCCCGCTTCGTCATAGACGTGCAGCACATCGCCCTTGGTGAAATCGCCCTGGATCGAGACCACGTCCGCCCGGCTGACCCCGCAGTCGCCCGCGACCAGCGCCTTGGCAACCTTGTCCGTCACGACCAGCGAGCCCGCAACCTGCAAGCGGTTGCTGAGCCAGATCTTGAGCGGTGACGCCGTCTCGCCCGAGACGAGGCAGCGGGTAAAGCGCCGCTCGCCCTTGAGCGCGGAGGAAATCGGCCGCTCGATGATGCCATCGGCGATGATCGTCTCGACGCCCGCATTCTGGGCCATGTTGGCGGCGTGCATCTTGGTCAGCATACCGCCACTGCCCAATGCGCTGATGCCCGTGGTTGATTCCAGATGCTCGCTGACATCCTGGATTTCGTGGATGAATTCGGCATCGGGATCGGATGGGTCGCGGTCATAGAGGCCCTCGACGCTGGTGAGGATCATCAGCGTATCGGCCTCGACCATCTGGGCGACCTTGGCGGACAGACGGTCATTGTCGCCAACGCGCAAATCGCGCGTCGCGATCGAGTCGTTCTCGTTCACGATGGGCAGGATGTTGCTTTCGAGCAGCCGCAGCATCGTGTTCTTGATGTTGAGAAAACGGCGACGCTCTTCCATGTCCTCGACCGTGACCAGCATCTGCGCCACGTTCATGTCTTGCTCGGAGGCGACCTGCCTGTAGGCATTCATCAAAAGGGGCTGGCCGCAGGCGGCGGCGGCCTGCTTGTCCATGATGCCCGCATCTTCGGGGCGCTTGCCGATCATGTTCAGCCCCAGCGCGACCGAGCCGGAGGAGGTCAGGATGATGTCGTAGCCTTCCGTCTGTAGCTGCGCGATGTCACTCAGCAGTCCGTTGATGAAGGCATATCGCAAGGTCAGCTTTTCGCTGTTGGCCAGCAGGCTGGACCCGATCTTGACGACGATCTTCTTTTTCTTCGGCACGACAATACTCCAGTATGGCAGTTTTTTTTCATGGGATCAGTTTAGGATGACACATGTGCAACATGCGCGCTCGCGGCCCTGACCCCTTGGCTGCTTGGGCGCTGTATAGCACGCAAGCGGCACGGGATTGCAAACGGGTCACGGCCCTTGGAAGGCCGTTTTGAGGGCTTTGGGGCCCTGTTTTGCGCGGCTTGCGCAAAGATTGCCGCAGCTTCGCTTGGTTTAAGTGCGCTGCAGCGCAGCATAAAATGGGCTTCTGGCGACGGCGGCGCGAAATGCTCCAAAAGCGACAGAAAATTTACTTTTGGCGGCATGTGTTCTGATGTGCGACGTCTCCCGGCGCGGTGGTCGCTGCGCAATGCCCCTCTCGCAGTGAGTATTTTGAGAACAATGAAAAATCAAAAGGGCCTCTTGCGCGCCAGAGGGATGGCTGCGCAAATGCCGCGATGAAGCTATCGGACAACATGACCGGCGCGGCGTTGATGGTGGCCTCCATGGCCGCCTACACGGTGAATGACGCCTTGCTGAAATCGCTCTCGGGCCAGATCCCTCTCTTTCAGGTCATCTTTTTGCGCGGCTGTCTGACAACTGCGGCGGTTGCGGTGATCGCCTGGCGGATGGGCGCGTTTTCCAAACGGGTGTCGCGACGCGACTCGGGCGCGATCTTTTTGCGGGTTTTGGGCGAAGTGGCGGGCACGTATTTCTTTCTGACGGCGCTGTTCAACATGCCCTTGGCCAATGTCACCGCGATCTTGCAGTCGGTGCCGTTGGCCATCACGCTCTTTGCGGTGCTGGTGCTGCGCGAGCCGGTTGGCTGGCGCCGGATTGCGGCGGTGCTGGCCGGTTTTGTCGGTGTCCTGATGATCGTGCGGCCGGGCACCGACGGGTTCAACCTGTTTGCGATTTATGCGCTGGCGTCCGTCTTGTGCCTGACCTTGCGCGATCTGGCGACCCGCGCGCTGAGCCGTGAGACGTCCTCCATGCTGGTGACCTTCGTGACCTCGGTTTCGGTCACTGTGGTCTTTGGCCTTGCGGCAGCGGGCGGCGAATGGGCCGCGCCGAGCGGTGTGCACTGGCTGACCCTCGCGGGGGCCGCCACGCTGATCGTCGCGGGGTATCTGACCTCGATCACGGTCATGCGCGTCGGCGAGGTCAGCTTTACCGCGCCGTTCCGCTATACTGCGCTGCTTTGGGCGCTGGTGCTGGGATGGCTGGTATTCGGTGACTGGCCGTCGCCCATCGTGCTGGTCGGCGCCGGGATCGTCATCGCAAGTGGCATCTTCACCCTCATGCGTGAGGCGCGTCTAGGGCGGCGAAAACGTCCCGTACATGTTCTTCGTCCACGTTGAAGCGGGTCTTGAATATCTGCCTTTGCGCGTCCGACAGGGGTTTGAGCCTGCGGGGGCGAAACTTTGCCGCGCTGTCATTGTCAGCATGTTTGGCGCGGATGTACATCGCCGGGCGCGGATGAATGATGGACGGCATGATGTGGTGCAGCTTGTGATGGCCGAAATTCATGATCGTCTTGTCGTCGCCTTCGGCGAAATGCACGGCCAGCCCGCAGGCCCAGAACGAGCTGATGACATCCTCGGCGATGATGCCGCTTGCCGATAGCGTGGCCGAATACCCGGTGTTGAACTCTATCGCCGTGCGTGGCTGGCGGCGCCGCAGCCGGCCCGAGCGTCGCGCGACCGAGCGCGCCAGCTCAATGAAGTCGACGCCCATCGCGTCATCGTCGTCCAGACGGAACTGAAGGCTTTCGGGGCGCGCCTCGCCCAGCTCGTCTTGGATAGCCAGTTGCAGGGCCAGCCGATGCTTGAGCGGGGCGCGAGGCACAATCTTGATTTGCGGGATGGGCGCACAGAGAGCCTTGAGGCGGTCCAGCCAAGGCTCGGGCATATGCTCCCCGATCAGGATGAGAAAGGTGAAGTCGGGGTCGGTTTGCGCGGCGACGCTGGGCAAAGTCAGCGCCTCGAAATGGGCGAAGCGGAGCGCCATGCGCGTCGGCGCATAAAGATATGCCTCGCGCTCGGCCACGGTGTCATGCATCCGCTTGAAGCCGCCAAGGGCCGGGTAGGAAAAGCGGCAGACGCCGATGATGCGCATGTCAGGCGCCTTTCGCAAAATGCGCACGGACGTGATCCGCGTCGATGCTATAGATGCGCCGAAACGCGTTCTCGCCGGCGGCATCTAGCAGCGGCAGGCGCACGGGCCTGATCCCGTCCTTCTGGCGCGAGTCGTTGAATGCGTTGTGACCGCGCAGGAATATATCCTCGCCCGGCAGCGTCAGGACCGGCATGACGCGGCCCAGCTTGGCATGGCTGAAATTCATGATGCCCCGCGAGGCGCCGGGTGCGACGGCCATGCCGAGGCCGGGGGTCCAGAGCGTTTCGATCGCCGGTTTGGCGTGAATCCCCTTTGGACTGATGCGCGCGATATGGCCTTGGTTGAAGTCGATGCTGATATAGCGGTGCTCGCCCAGCAGGGGGGCAAGGCCCGCAGCCGCCTCGCGCAGGCGCTGCACGAAGGTGACCGCGACGGCGTCGTCGTCATCCATGCGAAACTGTAGCGAGGGCAGGGGACTGTCGCGGCGCACGTCATTGATAACCTCGCGCATGACCTGCCGGTGGCGGCCGGGCGCGCGGGGGATGATGACGGCCTGCGGCATATCCTCGACAAGGTCCAGAAGGCGGGCGAGCAAGGGCTCGGGCATGGCGTCGCCCACGACGATGGCGAGGGTGAAGTCGGGGTCGGTCTGCGCGCGCAGGGACGGCAGCGTCAGCGTCTGGAACGTTGCGAAACGCTCTTCCATCCGCTGGGGGTCATACAGAAAGGCCGCGCGCGCCTCGGGTGTGTCATGCTCGATTTGGAAGCCGCCGAGGGCCGGGTAGGAGAACCGGCAAAGGCCGATCACCTGCATCCTTGTTGTGTCCATTTTCGAGTGGATCCTGCCTGTCATGCGCGTCGGCGCGAGAATGGCAGCCGACATGCGCCAAGACAAGGCACGCGCGTGGCAATTGAAAGGCGCCGCGGGCCAGCGTAAAAAGGACGGGCCGCATGCCGCGCAATGCCCCGGTGGGCCTGTTGACAACCCCTGCGACTCCCCCTATACGCGCCTCATCCGGCTTGGGGGTCGCCCCGTGTGCCGATATCAGAACTGAAGTGGTCAAGATCCGGGCGCCCGCCGTCCCGATCCTCTGGAAACTCGCCGCGTCCGCAACAGAAAAGGTTGCGATCGCGGTTGCTGCGTATTGCGGACGCGCGATGTGCATTTGATTAACCGCATGGGTGTGCCCATGCAGACACATGTGTTGAGAGACGGGGAAAGAACCGGAATGCCAACGATCCAACAGTTGATCCGCAAACCGCGGCAGCCAAAAGTAAGAGCGCAGAAATCGCAGCATTTGCAGGGTTGCCCGCAAAAACGCGGCGTCTGCACACGCGTATATACAACAACGCCCAAGAAGCCGAACTCGGCCATGCGTAAGGTCGCCAAGGTGCGCCTGACGAATGGCTTCGAGGTCATCAGCTATATCCCGGGTGAGAGCCACAACCTTCAGGAGCACTCCGTGGTCCTGATCCGCGGCGGCCGCGTCAAGGACCTTCCCGGCGTGCGTTACCACATCCTGCGCGGCGTGCTTGACACGCAGGGCGTCAAGGACCGTAAGCAGCGCCGTTCGAAATATGGCGCCAAGCGCCCGAAGTAAGAGGATTACCAGATGTCCCGTCGTCACGCCGCCGAAAAGCGCGAAGTCCTGCCCGATGCCAAGTATGGTGATCGGGTTCTGACAAAGTTCATGAACAACCTGATGGTCGATGGCAAGAAATCTGCCGCCGAGCGCATCGTCTACAACGCACTGACGCGCGTCGAAGACAAAGCCAAGCGCGCGCCGGTCGAGATCTTCCACGAGGCACTTGACCTGATCAAGCCCTCCGTCGAAGTCCGCTCGCGCCGCGTTGGTGGTGCGACCTACCAGGTCCCCGTCGAAGTGCGCCCCGAGCGCCGCGAGGCGCTTGCGATCCGCTGGTTGATCAATGCCAGCCGCTCGCGCAACGAGAACACGATGGAAGAGCGCCTCGCCGGCGAGCTTCTGGATGCCGTGAACAGCCGCGGCAGCGCCGTCAAAAAGCGCGAAGACACACACAAGATGGCCGAAGCCAACAAAGCCTTCAGCCATTACCGTTGGTAAAACAGATACTCTGAGGAAGCAGCCCCATGGCACGCGACTATCCGCTCGAACGCTACCGCAATTTCGGCATCATGGCCCATATCGATGCAGGCAAGACCACCTGCAGCGAACGGATCCTGTTCTATACCGGCAAGTCACACAACCTCGGTGAGGTTCATGATGGTGCCGCCACGATGGACTGGATGGAGCAGGAGCAGGAGCGTGGCATCACGATCACTTCGGCTGCGACCACCACCTTCTGGCAGCGCCAGGATGATCCGACCAAGGATGGCACATCGGACACCAAGTTCCGCATGAACATCATCGACACGCCCGGCCACGTCGACTTCACCATTGAGGTCGAGCGTTCGCTGGCGGTTCTTGACGGCGCCGTTGCCGTTCTGGACGCCAACGCGGGTGTCGAGCCCCAGACCGAGACCGTCTGGCGTCAGGCCGACCGGTACAAGGTACCGCGGATCGTGTTCGTCAACAAGATGGACAAGATCGGCGCGGACTTCTTCAACTGCGTCAAGATGATCAAGGACCGCACCGGTGCGATCCCGGCCCCGATCCAGATTCCGATCGGCGCCGAGAACGAGCTCGAAGGCATGGTTGACCTCGTCACCATGGAAGAGTGGGTCTGGAAGGGTGAAGACCTCGGCGCCTCCTGGGTGCGTGGTCCGATCCGCGACAGCCTCAAGGATCTGGCCGACGAGTGGCGCGCCCACCTGATAGAATGCGCCGTCGAAATGGACGACGCCGCGATGGAAGGCTACCTCGAAGGCGAAGAGCCCGATGTGCCGACCTTGCGCGATTTGATCCGCAAGGGCACGCTGTCGATGACCTTCGTTCCGGTCCTTTGCGGCTCGGCGTTCAAGAACAAGGGCGTTCAGCCCCTGCTCAACGCTGTCGTCGATTACCTGCCCAGCCCGATGGACGTTGTCGATTACATGGGCTTTGCCCCTGATGACGAGACCGAGACACGCAACATCCCGCGCCGCGCGGACGACAACATGGCGTTTTCGGGCCTTGCGTTCAAAATCATGAACGACCCGTTTGTCGGTTCGCTGACCTTCACGCGCATCTATTCGGGCGTCCTCAAGAAGGGCGATACCGTTCAGAACACGACCAAGGGCAAGAAAGAGCGCATCGGCCGTATGATGATGATGCACTCGATCAACCGTGAAGAGATCGAAGAAGCCTTTGCAGGCGACATCATCGCGCTGGCAGGCCTCAAGGACACGACCACGGGCGACACGCTGTCGGACGTCAAGGAGCAGGTCGTTCTGGAAACGATGACCTTCCCCGATCCCGTCATCGAGATCGCGGTCGAGCCCAAGACCAAGGGCGACCAGGAAAAGATGTCGGCTGGCCTTGCACGTCTGGCTGCCGAGGATCCGTCGTTCCGCGTCGAAACCGATCTGGAATCGGGTCAGACCATCATGAAGGGCATGGGCGAGCTTCACCTCGACATTCTCGTCGATCGTCTGCGCCGCGAATTCAAGGTCGATGCCAACATCGGTGCGCCTCAGGTGGCATACCGCGAGACCATCGGTCACGAGGTCGAGCATACCTACACCCACAAGAAACAGTCGGGTGGTTCGGGTCAGTTCGCCGAGGTCAAGATGGTCATCTCGCCAACAGAGCCGGGCGAAGGCTTCTCGTTCGAGAGCAAGATCGTCGGTGGTTCGGTGCCCAAGGAATACATTCCCGGCGTCGAAAAGGGCATCCGCTCGGTCATGGACAGTGGTCCGCTTGCGGGCTTCCCGGTCATCGACTTCAAGGTCGCGCTGATCGACGGCAAGTTCCACGATGTTGACTCGTCGGTCATGGCGTTCGAGATCGCGGCACGGATGGGCATGCGCGAAGGTCTGCGCAAGGCCGGTGCAAAGCTGCTTGAGCCGATCATGAAGGTCGAGGTCATCACGCCCGAAGATTACACGGGCGGCATCATCGGTGACCTGACCTCGCGCCGGGGCCAGATCTCGGGGCAGGAGCCACGTGGCAACGCCATCGCTCTGAATTGCAAGGTGCCGCTGGCCAACATGTTTGGCTACATCAACACCCTGCGGTCCATGTCGTCGGGCCGGGCCCAGTTCACGATGCAGTTCTCGCATTACGAGCCGGTCCCGAGCAACATCTCGGAAGAGATCCAGGCGAAATACGCTTAAACCGGGTGGCGGGGAGCATCCCCGCCCTACCCAAACTTGTAGGGTGGGCATGACGCCCACCACCTGAATTGTCAAAAGAGGAGCCACACCATGGCAAAGGCAAAGTTTGATCGCAGCAAACCGCATGTGAACATCGGCACGATCGGTCACGTCGACCACGGCAAGACCACACTGACGGCTGCAATCACCAAGTATTTCGGCGACTTCCGCGCATACGACCAGATCGACGGCGCGCCCGAAGAGAAGGCCCGCGGCATCACCATCTCGACCGCGCACGTCGAGTATGAGACCGAGGCGCGTCACTACGCGCACGTCGACTGCCCCGGCCACGCCGACTACGTCAAGAACATGATCACCGGTGCTGCCCAGATGGACGGCGCGATCCTGGTCGTGAACGCGGCTGATGGCCCCATGCCCCAGACCCGCGAGCACATTCTGCTGGGTCGCCAGGTGGGCATCCCCTACATGGTCGTCTACATGAACAAGGTCGACCAGGTGGACGACGAAGAGCTGCTGGAACTGGTGGAAATGGAAATCCGCGAGCTTCTGTCGAGCTACGACTACCCCGGTGACGACATCCCCGTCATCCCCGGCTCGGCTCTGGCAGCCATGGAAGGCCGTGACCCCGAGATCGGTGAAGAGTCCATCCGCAAGCTGATGGCCGCTGTCGACGAGTACATCCCGACGCCTGCACGCGCCGTGGATCAGCCCTTCCTGATGCCGGTCGAGGACGTGTTCTCGATCTCCGGTCGTGGTACGGTTGTCACGGGCCGCGTCGAGCGCGGTGTGATCAACGTCGGCGACGAGATCGAGATCGTTGGCCTGAAAGACACCAAGAAGACGACCTGCACGGGCGTGGAAATGTTCCGCAAGCTGCTGGATCGTGGTGAGGCAGGCGACAACATCGGCGCCCTGCTGCGCGGCATCGACCGTGAAGGTGTCGAGCGTGGTCAGGTTCTGTGCAAGCCGAAGTCGGTTACGCCCCACACCAAGTTCGAGGCAGAAGCCTACATCCTGAACAAGGAAGAGGGTGGCCGTCACACGCCGTTCTTCGCCAACTACCGCCCGCAGTTCTACTTCCGTACCACGGACGTGACCGGCACGGTTGTTCTGCCCGAAGGCACCGAAATGGTGATGCCGGGTGACAACCTTCAGTTCAATGTCGAGTTGATTGCCCCGATCGCCATGGAAGAAGGTCTGCGTTTCGCGATCCGCGAAGGTGGCCGTACCGTCGGCGCCGGCGTCGTTTCGAAGATCCTCGATTAATTATCCCGGGCGGGCATGTTGCCTGCCCCAAGGGTTCGAAGAGGGAGGCCGGGTGGTCCGGCCTCCCTCCTATCAACTCCAATGCCGCGAAAGGCTAGACCAATGCAAAGCCAGAACATTCGCATTCGGCTCAAGGCGTTCGACTACCGCGTACTGGATGCCAGCACGCAGGAAATCGTCAACACCGCGAAACGCACGGGCGCAGACGTCCGTGGACCGATTCCGCTGCCGAACAAGATTGAAAAATTCACCGTTCTGCGTGGCCCCCACGTGAACAAGAAATCCCGCGATCAATGGGAAATCCGCACGCACAAGCGCCTGCTGGACATCGTTGATCCGACACCCCAGACCGTGGACGCGCTGATGAAGCTCGACCTGGCTGCCGGTGTCGACGTGCAGATCTCGGTTTAAGGAGGGCACTGACTATGTTGCGCTCTGGCGTTATCGCAAAGAAGGTGGGCATGACCCGTCTTTTCATGGAAGACGGCCGGCAGGTTCCTGTCACCGTTCTTCAACTGGACAAACTTCAGGTCGTCGCACAGCGCACGGCCGACAGCCACGGTTACTCGGCCGTTCAGCTGGGCGCAGGCTCGGCCAAGGCCAAGCGGACCTCCAAGGCAATGCGCGGCCATTTCGCCGCCGCCAAGGTGGAACCCAAGCGCAAGATCGCGGAATTCCGCGTTGCGCCCGAGAACATGATTGCCGTGGGTGAGGAAATCACCGCCAATCATTACTTCGAAGGTCAGTTCGTGGACGTCTGCGGCACTTCGATCGGTAAGGGTTTTGCCGGTGCCATGAAGCGTCACAACTTCAAGGGTCTGGAAATGACCCACGGTGTTTCGATCAGCCACCGTTCGCACGGCTCGACGGGCCAATGCCAGGATCCGGGCAAGGTCTTCAAAGGCAAGAAGATGGCCGGTCACATGGGCGCTGCGCGGATCACCACGCAGAACCTGCAAGTGATCAAGACCGATGCGGGCCGCGGCCTCATCATGGTCAAGGGCGCTGTTCCCGGCTCCAAGGGTGGCTGGGTCACGATCAAGGATGCGGTCAAGAAGCCGTTCCCCGAGAACGCGATCCTGCCCGCCGCGCTGAAATCTGCTGCCGAGGAAGCCGAGAAGGCCGCCGAGGAAGCAGCCGCAGCAGCCGCAGCCGCGGAAGAAGCAGCCGCCAAGGCCGCAGCCGAGGCGCAGGCCGCCGAGGAAGCCGAAGCGGCGAAAGAGGCCGAAGCCCAGATCGACGCTGACAGTGCCGCCGCTGGCGACCAGAGCGAGGCTCTGGACAAGACCAAAAAGGATGACGAAGCATGAAACTCGACATGATCAAACTGGACGGCAGCAAGGCCGGCTCGGTCGATCTGGGCGAAGACATCTTCGACCTGGATCCCCGTGCGGATATCTTGCACCGTGTCGTCCGCTGGCAGCGCAACAAGGCGCAGGCCGGCACGCACAAGGTGAAGACCCGCTCCGAGGTCAGCTACTCGACCAAGAAGATCTATCGCCAAAAGGGCACCGGCGGCGCACGCCACGGCGCACGCTCGGCACCGATCTTCCGCAAGGGTGGTATCTACAAGGGCCCGACACCGCGCAGCCATGCGCATGATCTGCCCAAGAAGATCCGCGCCCTTGGTCTGCGGCACGCCCTGAGCGCCAAGGCGCGCGCAGGCGAGCTGGTGATCATCGAGGATTTCGGCAGCGTCGCCAAGACGGGCACTCTGGCCAAGCAGATCAAGGATCTGGGCTGGAAGCGCGCGCTGGTCATCGACGGTGCCGAGGTCAACGCCGATTTCGCCAAGGCGGCCCGCAACATCGACGGTCTGGACGTTCTGCCGACCATCGGTGCGAACGTTTATGACATCCTCAAGCGTGACACCCTGGTGATCACCAAGGCGGGTGTCGAAGCACTTGAGGCCCGTTTGTCGAAAGGGGAGCTGAAATGAGCGCGAAACCCGAACATTACGACGTGATCCGCAAGCCGGTCGTGACCGAAAAGGCCACCATGGCGTCCGAACACGGCGCGGTTGTCTTCGAGGTGTCGATCGACAGCAACAAGCCACAGATCAAGGAGGCCGTCGAGGCTCTCTTTGGTGTGAAGGTCAAGGCTGTGAACACGACGATCACCAAGGGCAAGGCCAAGCGCTTCCGCGGCCGTCTGGGCAAGCGCGCAGACGTCAAGAAAGCGTATGTCACGCTGGAAGAAGGCAACACGATCGACGTGACCACCGGTCTCTGATTTCAGTGTTGGCTTGAAGATTCGAGAACCCCGGTTGCGAAAGTGGCCGGGGTTTTTTTAATTGGGAAGGTTTGGAGGTAGAACCGCAGCTTTCTATGCCTTACCCGCTTGACCCTTGCGCCGCTGTCCCCTAAACGGACCCATCACGGTAGCCTCGGATTCGTCCGGGGCTTCGTTTTCGTTCTCAGGAACGTGTTAGCCGGAGACCTTCGGGGCTCTATACCAATGGCGGGCCACGCCCGCCCCACATAGGCAGAACCACACACCTGCCGTTTGCTAAACGGAAGACAGAAAGCATGGCACTCAAGTCGTATAAGCCAACGACGCCGGGCCAGCGCGGGCTGGTGCTGATCGACCGTTCGGAGCTGTACAAAGGACGCCCCGTCAAGGCCCTCACCGAGGGTCTGACGAAATCGGGCGGCCGGAACAACACCGGACGTATCACATCGCGTCGTCGCGGGGGCGGGGCCAAGCGCCTCTACCGGATCGTTGATTTCAAGCGTAACAAATTCGATATGGCGGCTACCGTCGAGCGGATCGAATACGACCCGAACCGGACCGCGTTTATTGCCCTCATCAAGTACGATGACGGCGAGCAGACCTATATCCTCGCGCCTCAGCGCCTGGCCATCGGTGACAAGATCTATTCCGGCACACGCGTCGACATCAAGCCCGGCAACTGCATGCCCTTCGCCGGCATGCCGATCGGCACGATCGTCCACAACATCGAGCTGAAACCCGGCAAGGGCGGCCAGATCGCACGCGCCGCTGGCACCTATGCCCAGTTCGTGGGCCGCGATGGTGGCTACGCGCAGATCCGCCTCAGCTCGGGCGAGCTTCGTCTCGTGCGGCAGGAGTGCAAGGCAACGGTTGGCGCGGTTTCGAACCCCGACAACTCGAACCAGAACTTCGGCAAGGCCGGCCGGATGCGTCACTACGGTGTGCGCCCCTCTGTCCGCGGTGTCGTGATGAACCCGATCGACCACCCGCACGGTGGTGGTGAGGGCCGCACCTCGGGTGGCCGCCATCCGGTGACCCCATGGGGCAAGCCGACCAAGGGTGCCCGCACTCGCAACAAGAACAAGGCGTCGCAGAAGCTGATCATCCGCTCGCGTCACGCCAAGAAGAAGGGCCGTTAAGACATGGCACGTTCTGTATGGAAAGGCCCCTTCGTGGATGCTTACGTCCTGAAAAAGGCCGAAGCATCTCGCGAATCCGGGCGCAATGAAGTCATCAAGATATGGTCGCGCCGCTCGACGATCCTGCCCCAGTTCGTGGGCCTGACGTTTGGCGTCTACAACGGCAAGAAGCATATCCCTGTCAACGTCAGCGAAGACATGATCGGTCAGAAGTTCGGTGAGTATTCGCCGACGCGTACCTATTACGGTCATGCCGCCGACAAAAAAGCGAAGCGGAAGTAAGTCATGGGCAAGGAAAAGAACCCCCGCCGCGTGGCCGATAACGAAGCCCGGTCCAAACTCCGGATGCTTCGCACCAGCCCGCAGAAACTGAACCTTCTGGCACAGTTGATCCGTGGCAAGAAAGTGGACAAGGCCCTGACGGACCTCACCTTCTCGCAAAAGCGGATTGCCGAGGACGTGCGCAAGTGCCTCCAGTCGGCCATCGCCAACGCCGAGAACAACCACAATCTCGACGTGGATGAGCTTGTCGTGGCCGAGGCCTACGTCGGCAAGAACCTCGTGATGAAGCGCGGCCGCCCGCGTGCCCGTGGCCGGTTTGGCGCCTTGCGCAAGCCGTTCTCGGAAATCACGATCATTGTGCGTCAAGTCGAGGAGCAAGCCTGATGGGTAACAAAGTCAATCCGATTGGCATGCGCCTGCAGGTGAACCGCACCTGGGACAGCCGCTGGTATGCCGACACCAAGGACTACGGCAATCTTCTGCTTGAGGACATCGCCATGCGCGAGTTCATCAAGAAAGAGTGCAAGCAGGCCGGCGTCAGCCGCGTGATCATCGAGCGTCCGCACAAGAAGTGCCGCGTCACGGTTCACACAGCGCGCCCCGGCGTCATCATTGGCAAGAAAGGCGCAGACATCGAAACCCTGCGCAAGAAGCTGGCCGCGATGACCGACAGCGAGCTGCACCTGAACATCGTCGAAGTGCGCAAGCCCGAGCTGGATGCCGCGCTGGTGGGTGAGAGCATCGCCCAGCAGCTCGAGCGCCGGGTCAGCTTCCGCCGTGCGATGAAGCGGGCCGTGCAGAACGCCATGCGTATGGGTGCCTTGGGCATTCGTGTGAACCTCGCGGGTCGCCTCGGCGGCGCCGAGATCGCGCGGACCGAATGGTATCGCGAGGGCCGCGTGCCCCTGCACACGCTGCGGGCCGATATCGATTACGCGCATGTCGAGGCACTGACCGCCTACGGCATCATCGGGATCAAGACCTGGATCTTCAAAGGCGAGATCATGGATCACGACCCGTCTGCGCGTGACCGGAAAGCTCAGGAACTTCAGGACGGTCCGGCACCTCGCGGTGCTGGTGGCCGGCGCTAAGGGGGAATGACAGATGCTACAACCAAAACGCACTAAATTCCGCAAGCAGTTCAAAGGCCGCATCAAGGGCGACGCCAAGGGCGGCTCAGACCTGAACTTTGGCTCCTTTGGTCTCAAGGCAACGCAGCCCGAGCGTGTGACTGCGCGTCAGATCGAGGCGGCTCGCCGCGCGATGACGCGCCACATGAAGCGTCAGGGCCGTGTCTGGATCCGGATTTTCCCGGATCTGCCCGTCACGTCCAAGCCGACTGAAGTCCGCATGGGTAAGGGTAAAGGCTCGGTCGATTACTGGGCTGCCCGCGTCAAGCCGGGCCGCGTCATGTTCGAGATCGACGGCGTCAGCGAAGAGATCGCCTACGAGGCGCTGCGCCTTGCCGCGATGAAGCTGCCGATCAAGACCCGTGTCGTGGTTCGCGAAGACTGGTAAGGACGAAAGCGCGCAGCGCTTTCTGTCCAGTGCGGTGTAGCGAATTTCCGAAGGAAAATCGCGGGCCGCGCCCTGGTTGAAAACATAAAAAGCCCCCGCCGAGAGATCGGCGGGGGTTTTGTTTTGAATGAGATCGAAGTCCGTCTGTCTCGAACAATCAAGCCCAAAGGATGGATGGCTTTAGTCAAGTCCGATGCAGTTTCACCTAGACGCAAGGCACATTTGCTCCGGCGGATATGGTCGCCTCACCCCCAGGCGTAGTTGAAACTCACGCTGATCCGGTCGTCCTCGCTCATGTTCACCGGGACTTCGTGGCGCAGCCAACTCTCCCACATCAGCACTTCGCCGGCGTCGGGCGTGACGTATTTGAAGGCCCGCAACTCTTCCCGCGCGTCCTTGGTGCGGGCGGGGGCGGCCATCATCATCGGCAGGCGCGGATCTTCCAGCTTGAGCGCGCTGGTGCCCTCGGGCATGGTCACATAGGTCGTTCCCGAGATCACCGAATGGGGATGGATATGCGATGAGTGCGTGCCGCCCTCGGGCAGGATGTTGATCCACAGGCTGTCCAGCTTCAGCTTCTTGTCGCCCAGATCGAATTCCAGATCCGCGGCAAAGGCTGCGACATGCTTGTCCAGAACCTTTTTCAGGTCGCGAAAGATCGGAAAGCGATAGGGCAGGTCGTCCAGCGATGCATAAGAGGTATACCCGGCATAGCCGTTCTCCTCGCACCACGCCTGGCCCGCCTCGTCGTCCTCGGCGATGGACCAACAGGACGCCTCCATCTCGGACGCGTCGATGGGCTTGCCCAGCTCGCTCAGTTGAGCGCGGTAAAGGCGGGTGACGAAGTGGGATGATATATCTGCCATGGTGCGTCTCTTAACGCAGGGCAGGGCGCGGAGCGAGAGGTAAATGAGCAAAGGGGTTGCGCCCGCGTGGCTTCACCCTTATACGCGCCCAATCACGAATGATCTCCACCGGAATCAGGGTGACCAACTGCATCGAGACAAAGGTGCATGTCGGGCCCTCCAGTGATGTTGAAAGGAACAAGGCTATGGACGCCAAGGAACTACGCGAAAAGACACCCGATCAGCTGCGCGAAGAGCTGTCGAACCTGAAGAAGGCTCAGTTCAACCTGCGCTTTCAGGCCGCGACAGGCCAGCTGGAGAATGCTGCGCAGATGCGCACCGCACGCCGCGACGCCGCGCGCGTGTTGACCATTCTCAATGAGAAAGCCGCTGCTGCGGCAGCAGAATAAGGAGCCTGCAAGATGCCCAAACGTATCCTCTCCGGCACCGTGACCAGCGACGCCAATGCACAGACCGTGACCGTCTCGGTCGAGCGCCGCTTCAAGCACCCCGTTCTGCAGAAAACCATTCGTAAGTCCAAGAAGTACCGCGCTCACGACGAGAACGAATCCTTCAAGGTCGGCGATCAGGTCCGCATCATCGAATGCGCACCCAAGTCCAAGACGAAACGTTGGGAGGTTCTGCAAGCGTAAGCTTGCAGGGCCTTTCGGCTCAATCGAAACCCCGGGGCAAGGGCCGCATCGCCCCCCGGTAGGTCGGGAGAAACCAAATGATCCAGATGCAGACAAACCTGGATGTTGCTGACAACAGCGGCGCGCGCCGCGTTCAGTGCATCAAGGTTCTGGGTGGTTCCAAGCGTAAGTACGCGTCCGTCGGCGACATCATCGTCGTCTCGGTCAAGGAAGCCATCCCCCGTGGCCGTGTGAAGAAAGGTGACGTCCGCAAGGCCGTCGTCGTTCGCACCGCCAAGGAAGTGCGCCGCGAAGACGGCACCGCAATCCGTTTTGACCGCAACGCAGCCGTGATCCTGAACAACGCAGGTGAGCCGGTCGGCACGCGTATCTTCGGCCCGGTCGTTCGCGAACTGCGCGCCAAGAAATTCATGAAAATCATCTCGCTCGCCCCGGAGGTGCTGTGACATGGCTGCCAAATTGAAGAAAGGCGACAAGGTCGTCATCCTCGCTGGCAAGGACAAGGGCAAGGAAGGCACGATTTCCTCCGTCGATCCCAAGGCCGGCAAGGCCGTGGTCGATGGCGTGAACATGGCCATCCGCCACACCCGCCAGAGCCAGACCGCCCAAGGCGGCCGCCTTCCCAAGGCGATGCCGATCGATCTGAGCAACATCGCGCTGCTGGATGCCAAGGGCAAACCGACCCGCGTCGGCTTTGACGTCAAGGACGGCAAGAAAGTGCGCGTCGCCAAGACCACGGGGGATGTGATCGATGCTTGATACTGCAAACTATACCCCGCGCCTGCAAACGCAGTTCCGCGACGAGATCAAGGCCAAGCTGAAAGAAGAATTCGGCTACACCAACGACATGCAGATCCCGCGTCTGGACAAGATCGTCCTGAACATCGGCTGCGGTGCCGAGGCGGTCCGCGACAGCAAGAAGGCCAAATCGGCTCAGGACGACCTGAGCACGATCGCAGGCCAGCGCGCCGTCGTGACCAAGGCCAAGAACTCGATCGCCGGTTTCCGCGTTCGTGAGGACATGCCCCTTGGCGCAAAGGTCACCCTGCGCGGTGCCCGCATGTACGACTTCCTCGACCGTCTGATCACGGTCGCGATGCCCCGGATCCGCGACTTCCGCGGCATTTCGGGCAAATCCTTCGATGGCAATGGCAACTATGCCTTCGGCATCAAGGAACACATCGTCTTCCCCGAGATCAACTTCGACAAGATCGACGAATCCTGGGGCATGGATGTCATCATCGCAACCACGGCGAAAACCGATGCCGAAGCAAAGGCGCTGTTGAAGCACTTCAACATGCCTTTCAACAGCTGAAGCAGCGGGAGAGAGAGTTATGGCTAAGAAAGCAATGATCGAGCGCGAGAAGAAGCGCCAGAAACTGGTCGAAAAGTACGCTGCAAAACGCGCCGCACTGAAAGAGATCATCAACGACGAGAGCAAGCCGATGGAAGAGCGCTTTCGCGCGACCCTGAAGCTGGCCGACCTGCCGCGCAACAGCAGTGCAACCCGTTTGCACAACCGGTGCCAGCTGACAGGCCGTCCGCATGCGTATTATCGCAAGCTCAAAGTGTCGCGTATCGCGCTGCGGGAACTGGGCCAAAGCGGCCTGGCACCTGGCCTCGTGAAATCAAGCTGGTAAGGGAGATTTGAAATGAATGATCCTATCGGCGATATGCTCACGCGGATCCGCAACGCGTCCATGCGCGGCAAATCCACGGTGATGACCCCCGCCTCCAAAATGCGCGAGCGTGTGCTCGGTGTTCTGGCGGATGAGGGTTATATCCGCGGCTTTGAAAGCGTGACTGGCAAGGATGGCCACCCGGCCATCGAGATCAGCCTCAAGTACTTCGATGGCGCCCCAGCCATTCGCGAAATGAAGCGGGTTTCCAAACCCGGTCGTCGCGTCTATCTGGGCGTCAAGGACATCCCTTCGGTCCGTCAGGGCCTCGGTGTGTCGATTGTCTCCACCCCCAAGGGTGTGATGTCGGATGCACATGCACGGAGCCACAACGTTGGCGGCGAAGTGCTCTGCACGATATTCTAAGGAGGCCAGAATATGTCTCGTATCGGCAAACTGCCCGTCCCGCTTCCTGATGGTGTTACTGCGTCGCTCAGCGGCCAGAAACTCGAGATCAAGGGTCCGAAGGACGCCAAGATCTTTACCGCAACGGATGACGTCACGATCACCATCGATGATGGTCTGATCCGCGTCACTCCGCGCGGTAAATCCAAGCGCGCGCGCCAGCAGTGGGGCATGACCCGCACTGTGGTGGCCAACATGGTCCATGGCGCCAAGGAGACGTTCAAGAAAGAGCTGGAAATTCGCGGCGTGGGTTACCGGGCGCAGCTTCAGGGCAATACCCTGAAACTGAACCTCGGCCTCAGCCACGACGTCGATTTCCAAATTCCGGAAGGTGTGACTGTTACCGTCCCCAAGCCCACCGAGTTGGTGGTCGAAGGCACGGACAAGCAGCTCGTCGGACAGGTCGCGGCAAACATCCGCGACTGGCGTCGTCCCGAGCCCTACAAGGGCAAAGGCATTCGCTACAAAGACGAGTATATCTTCCAGAAAGAAGGCAAGAAGAAGTAAGGAACGGGTAGATGGCAAACAGCAAGAGAAAACTGTTTCTGAAACGCCGCCTGCGCGTTCGGAACAAACTTCGCAAAGTGAACGTGGGGCGTATGCGCCTGAGTGTTCACCGCAGCAACAAGAACATCAGCGCTCAGCTGATCGACGATGCCAACGGCGTGACGCTGGCATCGGCCTCGACCCTCGAAAAGGATCTGGGCATGGTCGGCAAGTGCAACATGGAGGCGGCCATCAAGGTCGGCTCCACGATTGCAGAGCGTGCCAAGAAGGCCGGCGTAAGCGAAGCTTACTTCGACCGGGGCGGCTTCCTCTTCCACGGCAAGGTGAAGGCTCTGGCCGACGCCGCGCGTGAAGGTGGTCTGAAGATCTAAAGATGGCGTAGGCGGCCCCGCTCCCTTCATGGGGTCGGGGCCGCCTCGATGATCCGGGGGCGCAGGCGCGCCCACCTGGATTGAGACAAGCAGGCGCCGCGCGCGCCGCCAAGTAAAGGACATGCCACATGGCAAGAGATGACAACCGTGGGGGAGGCCGCCGCAATCAGCGCGAAGAGGCCCCCGAATTCGCCGACCGTCTGGTCGCGATCAACCGCGTTTCCAAAACCGTCAAGGGCGGCAAGCGCTTTGGCTTTGCGGCGCTCGTCGTCGTAGGCGATCAAAAGGGCCGCGTCGGCTTTGGCAAGGGTAAGGCCAAGGAGGTCCCCGAGGCCATCCGCAAGGCGACCGAAGCCGCCAAGCGTGGCATGATCCGCGTGCCGCTGCGCGAGGGTCGCACCCTGCACCACGACATGGAAGGTCGCCACGGCGCCGGCAAGATCGTGATGCGCACCGCCCCGCAAGGTACCGGCATCATTGCCGGTGGTCCGATGCGTGCCGTCTTCGAGATGCTGGGCATTCAGGACGTCGTTGCGAAATCCAACGGCAGCCAGAACCCCTACAACATGATCCGCGCCACCATGAACGGCCTGACCAAGGAGTCGAGCCCCCGCATGGTCGCGCAGCGCCGCGGCAAGAAGGTCGCGGACATCATGGCGACATCCGACGCACCCAAAATGAAGGGCGAGCAAGCGCCCGTCGCCGAGGAGGGCTAAGACATGGCCAAGACAATCGTGATCAAGCAGATCGGCAGCCCGATCCGCCGCCCCGGCGACCAGCGCGCAACGCTGATCGGCCTCGGCCTGAACAAGATGCACCGCGTGCGCGAGCTGGAGGACACGCCCAGTGTCCGCGGCATGATCAACAAGATCCCGCACATGGTGGAAATCCTGGAAGAAAAGGGCTGAGGTTCAACTTCGGTCCTGCAAGACAAACGCCTCGGCCCAAAATGGCCGGGGCTTTTTTTATGCTGTTTCGTCATGCAAAGTTATTTGCTGGTCAAATACGTCTTTCACCCCCTGTAGGCGTTAGGCGTGGCAGGTTTCACCCCCTGTAGGCGTTAGGCGTGGCAGGTCAACCAAGCCTGCGGCCAGGATGACCCACTTGCACACGTGCCTGCCGCCAGCTATATGCCCGGCTGTGTCGGTGCGTTCGTGCCGACTCGCAACCAACCGCAAAGCCGCGTTCGGCCGCTCCCGTCGCTGGGGGCCGCATCCGGCACAAGGAGAAGCGACATGAAATTGCATGAACTGCGCGATAATGACGGCGCAACCAAGCGTAAGAAGCGTGTTGGCCGTGGTCCCGGCTCGGGCATGGGCAAGACCGCCGGACGCGGTATCAAGGGTCAGAAATCCCGCTCGGGTGTCGCCATCGGCGGCTACGAGGGTGGCCAGATGCCCCTCTACCAGCGACTGCCCAAGCGCGGCTTTACCAAGCCGAACCGCAAGGCATATGCCGTGGTCAATCTGGGCCTGATCCAGAAATTCATCGACGACAAGAAACTGGACGCCGGCAGCGCCATTACCGAGGACGCGCTGATCGCCTCGGGCCTCGTGCGCCGCAAGCTGGACGGTATCCGCGTTCTGGCCAAGGGCGATGTGACCTCCAAGATCACCCTCGAAGTCAGCGGCGCGTCCAAGTCGGCGGTCGAGGCTGTGGAGAAGGCGGGTGGCTCACTGAAAGTCACAAGCGCGCAGGCGGCTGAATAATAGGTTGTGAGCGGCGCGCCCGCCGCTTACACACTTCCTAGTTTTCAAAACGGACGCCGCCGGGCCGCTGGAAAACAGCACCCCGGCGGCGTTTGTCATTCCGAAAGAGAGCCGAATGGTATCTGCAGCAGAACAAATGGCGGCCAACACCAGCTGGGCGGCGCTCGGCAAGGCCACTGATCTTCGCAAGCGCATCCTTTATACCCTGATGCTGCTGATCGTCTATCGCCTTGGCACCTGGATCCCGGTGCCCGGCATCGACGGCGTCGAGCTGCGGGAGTTCATGAACGATGCAGGGGCCAGCATCGGCGGCATGCTCAGCATGTTCACCGGCGGCGCGCTGGGGCGGATGGGCATTTTCGCGCTCGGAATCATGCCCTATATTTCGGCCTCGATCATCGTTCAGTTGATGACGGCCATGGTCCCCGCGCTGGAGCGGCTCAAGAAAGAGGGCGAGGCGGGCCGCAAGAAGATCAACCAGTATACCCGCTACGGCACCGTATTCCTGGCAACGCTGCAATCCTATGGTCTCGCGGTCAGCCTGCAATCGGGCGATCTGGTGACCAACCCCGGCACGTTCTTTATCGTGTCGTGCATGATCACGCTGGTCGGCGGCACCATGTTCCTGATGTGGCTGGGTGAGCAGATCACGGCGCGCGGGATCGGCAACGGCATCAGCCTTATCATCTTTGTGGGCATCATCGCCGAGGTGCCTGCGGCGCTGGCGCAGTTCTTTGCGTCGGGCCGCTCGGGCGCGATCAGCCCGGCTGTCATCGTCGGTGTCATCGTGATGGTGATCGCCGTGATCGCCTTCGTGGTGTTCATGGAGCGCAGTCTGCGCAAGGTTCACATCCAGTATCCACGCCGCCAGGTGGGCATGAAGGTCTATGACGGCGGCTCGTCGCATCTGCCGATCAAGGTGAACCCGGCGGGCGTTATCCCGGCGATCTTTGCCTCGTCGCTCTTGCTGCTGCCGACGACCATCAGCACGTTCTCGGGCGGGCAGGGCGGTAGCCCCATCATGTCGACGATCCTTGCCTACTTCGGCCCGGGACAGCCGCTCTATCTGCTGTTCTTTACCGGCATGATCGTGTTCTTCGCGTATTTCTATACCTACAACGTCGCGTTCAAACCCGACGAGGTGGCCGAGAACCTCAAGAACCAGAACGGATTTGTTCCCGGCATCCGTCCGGGCAAGCGGACGGCGGAATACCTCGAATATGTGGTCAGCCGTATTCTGGTCCTTGGTTCGGGCTATCTTGCGCTGGTCTGCCTGCTGCCTGAAATCTTGCGCGCACAGTTTGCCATTCCCTTTTATTTTGGCGGCACTTCGGTTCTTATCGTCGTCTCGGTCACGATGGATACGATCCAGCAGGTGCAGTCACATCTCTTGGCGCACCAATACGAGGGCCTGATTGAAAAATCGCAGCTTGGCGGTAAAGGAAAGCGTCGCGCGCGGCGCAAAGGGACAGGACGTAAATAAATGAATATCATTCTTCTCGGACCGCCGGGCGCGGGCAAGGGCACGCAGGCTCAGCATCTGGTTGCCGAACGCGGCATGATCCAACTGAGCACGGGCGACATGCTGCGCGAGGCCAAGGCGTCCGGCACCGAGATGGGTAGGAAAGTGGCTGATGTGATGGCGCGCGGTGATCTGGTCACCGATGAAATCGTCATTGGTCTTATCCGCGAAAAGCTGAACGGCGAGAAGGGTGGCGGGTTCATCTTTGACGGGTTTCCGCGCACTCTGCCGCAGGCAGATGCGCTGGGTCAGCTTCTCGCCGATTGCGGTGAGACGCTGGATGCGGTGATCGAGATGCAGGTCGATGACGAGGCGCTGGTTGACCGGATCACATCGCGCTCGACCTGCGCGGGCTGCGGCGCGGTCTATAACGACAAGACCAAGCCGATCCCCGCAGATGGCATCTGCACCAGCTGCGGCGAAAAGCATGAGTTCAAGCGGCGCGCCGACGACAATGAGGAGGCGCTGCGCAACCGCCTCATGGAATACTACAAGAAGACCTCGCCCCTCATCGGCTATTACTACGCCAAGGACATGCTCAGCACTGTCGACGGGCTCGGCAGCATGGAAGAGGTGACAGCCTCGATCGCAAGCGTCCTTGACGCCTGATCGCAGGTCTCTAGCACCCTGAGAGGGCACGGCCAAAGAGGGTCGGCGCAGAAGATTTGCGCGCCACCCTTGACGCCCCGAGCATTTCACCCTAACCAGCACCATCCCGCAAGGGAGCTGATTCATTTGGGCTAGTACCATTGCGAATCGATCACCTGAATTCAGCTACGGCCCGGTGCATCTGCGACGGGCCTGCGTTGTGAAAAAAGGGCCCGGAATTACGGGCTCGCAACGAAAAGGAATATGCACGTGGCACGTATCGCCGGCGTCAACATCCCGACGCACAAACGGGTTCCCATTGCCCTCACCTATGTCACCGGTATCGGCCACTCGACGGCCAAGACCATCTGCGAAGCCGTCGGTATCGATGCTTCGCGCCGCGTCAACGAGCTGAGCGACACCGAAGCGGTCGCGCTGCGCGAGTATATCGACGCCAACCTCACCGTCGAGGGTGACCTGCGCCGCGAGACGCAGATGAACGTCAAGCGTCTGATGGACCTTGGCTGCTATCGCGGTCTGCGCCACCGCCGGAACCTGCCGGTTCGCGGCCAGCGCACCCATACCAACGCCCGCACCCGCAAAGGCCCCGCAAAGGCCATTGCCGGCAAGAAGAAATAAGGGAGGGCAGCAGATATGGCACGCGATACCCGCCGCACGAAGAAGAAGGTTTCCAAGAACATCGCCACTGGCGTTGCGCATGTGAACTCTTCGTTCAACAACACCAAGATCCTGATCTCCGACGTTCAGGGCAACGCGATCGCATGGTCCTCGGCCGGCAGCTGCGGCTTCAAGGGCTCGCGCAAGTCGACGCCCTACGCCGCCCAGCTGGCCGCAGAAGATGCAGGCAAGAAGGCGCAAGAGCACGGCATGCGCACTCTGGAAGTCGAAGTGCAGGGCCCCGGTTCGGGCCGCGAGAGCGCGCTGCGCGCTCTGGCTGCTGTCGGCTTCAACATCACGTCCATTCGTGACGTGACGCCGATGGCCCACAATGGCTGCCGCCCGCCAAAGCGCCGCCGCGTCTGAGGCCACTATTTCAAGTGGGGCTGCGCATGTCCGCGCGGCCCCATTTACGTCATTTAGAAACCTCGGGCGTTCTGACCGTCGGACATGCGGGCGGGACTGGTATGGAGGGACACATGATCCACAAAAATTGGGCTGAATTGATCAAGCCGACCCAGCTGGACGTCAAGCCGGGCAATGACCCCGTGCGTCACGCAACGGTCGTTGCAGAGCCGCTCGAGCGCGGCTTTGGCTTGACCCTTGGCAACGCGCTGCGCCGCGTTCTGATGTCGTCGCTGCAGGGCGCGGCCATCACTGCCGTTCAGATCGACAACGTTCTGCACGAGTTTTCCTCGGTCGCGGGCGTGCGCGAGGATGTCACCGACATCATCCTGAACCTCAAGGGCGTCGCCCTGCGGATGGAAGTCGAAGGCCCCAAGCGTCTGTCGATCAGCGCCAAGGGCCCCGGCATCGTCACCGCCGGAGATATCTCGGACAGCTCCGGCATCGAAGTTCTGAACCGCGATCACGTGATCTGCCACCTGGACGAGGGTGCGGATCTCTTCATGGAACTGACGGTCAACACCGGCAAGGGCTATGTCGCCGCTGACAAGAACAAGCCTGAGGATGCGCCGATCGGCATGATCCCCGTGGATGCGATCTATAGCCCCGTGCGCCGTGTCAGCTATGACGTGCAGCCCACCCGCGAGGGCCAGGTGCTGGACTATGACAAGCTGACCATGAAGATCGAAACAGACGGCTCGATCACGCCGGATGACGCCGTGGCCTATGCTGCACGCATCCTGCAGGATCAGCTCAGCATCTTCGTCAACTTTGACGAGCCTGAGTCTGCTGGCCGTCAGGACGACGACGACGGTCTGGAGTTCAACCCGCTTCTGCTCAAGAAAGTGGACGAGCTGGAACTGTCGGTGCGTTCGGCAAACTGCCTCAAGAACGACAACATCGTCTACATCGGTGATCTGATCCAGAAGACCGAAGCCGAGATGCTGCGCACGCCCAACTTCGGCCGCAAGTCCTTGAACGAGATCAAGGAAGTGCTGTCGGGCATGGGTCTGCACCTTGGCATGGACGTCGAGGATTGGCCGCCCGACAACATCGAGGATCTGGCGAAGAAATTCGAAGACGCCTTTTAAGATCTCGCAGGTCGGGCCATATCGCCCGGCCTGCTGATACCCGGGGCTTCGGCCCCCAAGGAGAGCGGCCTGACACGCATCACGCCGCCGGACAAAGCAAAACAAGTTAGGAGTATTACAAATGCGTCACGCAAGAGGTTACCGCCGCCTGAACCGCACCCATGAGCACCGCAAGGCGCTTTGGGCGAACATGGCCGGCTCGCTCATCGAACATGAGCAAATCAAGACGACCCTTCCCAAGGCCAAGGAACTGCGCCGCATCATCGAAAAGATGATTACGCTGGGCAAGCGCGGCGATCTGCACGCCCGCCGCCAGGCTGCCGCGCAGCTCAAGCAGGACCAGTATGTCGCGAAGCTGTTCGACGTGCTCGGCCCGCGCTACAAGGACCGCCAGGGCGGTTACGTCCGTGTCCTCAAGGCGGGCTTCCGCTATGGTGACATGGCGCCGATGGCGATCATCGAATTCGTTGACCGCGATCCGGCTGCCAAGGGCAAGGCCGACAAAGAGCGCGTTGCAGCCGAAATGGCGTCGATGGACGAAGACTGAGCGCCGCCCGCAAGGGCAGGTGTCGCAAGTTAGCAAAGCCCCCGCCGGACTCCGGCGGGGGCTTTTGCGTTTCCGGCTGGGCGGGACTGGTCGGCGGGGCTGGCTGGGTCACCAGCGCCCCAAAACTTGCAATCGCGTCCACCGGGGCGCATATCGCGAGGGTCAGTCATCTGCCCCCGCGACCCACGGAGCCCCCGCCCATGTTGAAACGCTTTGCCATCATTCTGATCGCGCTCAGCGCGCCCGCGGGTGCCCAGCAGATGCAGGTTCCGCAGGACAGTGCCCAGATCCAGATGGGATTTGTCCCCGTGGTCAAGGCAGTGGCGCCCGCGGTCGTCAATATCTATGCCCGGCGCGTGATCGAGGGGCGCGCCAGCCCCTTTGCGGATGATCCGTTTTTTGGCCAGCTCTTCAGGAATTTTGGCGCTCAGCGCCCGCGCGTGGAAAACTCGCTGGGCTCGGGGGTGATCCTTGGGCCCGATGGCATCGTCGTGTCGAATTATCACGTCGTGGGACAGGCGACCGATATTCGCGTCGTGCTGAACGATCGGCGCGAGTTTGATGCGACCGTGCTTTTATCCGACGAGGAAAGCGACCTCGCGATTCTGCAACTCGAGGGCGGCGCGGACCTGCCCGCGCTGGATCTGCGCGCCTCGGACAGTGTCGAGGTTGGGGAACTGGTGTTGGCGGTCGGAAATCCTTTTGGCGTCGGCCAGACCGTCAGCAGCGGGATCGTCTCGGGCCTTGCCCGCTCAGGGACCGCGACGGGCAATGCGCGCGGCTATTTCATCCAGACCGACGCGCCGATCAATCCGGGCAATTCGGGCGGCGCGCTTGTCGATACCAGCGGCCGCCTTATTGGGATCAACACGTCGATCCTCAGCCGCTCGGGCGGCTCCAACGGGATCGGCTTTGCCATTCCCGCCACGCTGGTCGGGCAATTCGTCGAACAGGCCCGCGCGGGCGAGACCGCATTCCAGCGCCCTTGGGCCGGCGTCACGGGCCAGCCCGTCAGCTACGACATGGCCGAGGGTTTGGGCTTCGGGCGCGCGGGTGGAATCATCTTGTCGGATATGCACCCCGCCAGTCCGTTTGGCGCCGCAGGTTTGGCGCCGGGTGATGTGATCCTCGCGGTGGACGGGCAGGAGGTGAACGGCCCCGCTGAAATGATCTATCGTATGAGCGTTGCGGGGCTGGGCGCGGAGGTCGCTATGCAAGTGGTGCAGAACGGCGAGATGCGCGAGGTCATCGTGCCGATGGTGCGCGCGCCCGATATGCCGCCGCGCGCGACACTGGTAACCGGCTCCCGCGCCGCCGTGCCGGGCGTCACGCTCAGCACCATCAACCCTGCCGTCATGGCCGAATACGACCTGCCCCTGACCGCCGCTGGCGCCTTGGTCGAGGATCCGGGCGAGATCGGTGCGCGGGCGGGTCTGCGCGCGGGCGACATCATCATGGGCGTCAACGGAGCCGCAGTGACAGACAGCGCCAGCGCCGAGGCCGCGCTTGAGGCCGCCGAGAGGGGCCTTGCCCTTGATGTGCAGCGCGGCCAGCGGCGCCTGTCCATGCGTTTCAGGCTTTAGCGATGGCGGATCTTTTCGATAGTGGCGAGACACCGGCAGCAACGCAACCCCAAGGGCACCGACCACTGGCCGACCGGCTGCGCCCCAAGGCATTGGGCGAGGTGATCGGACAAGAGCAGGTGCTGGGCAATGAGGCACCCTTGGGCGTGATGCTGGCGGCGGGCAGCCTCGGCAGCCTCGTCTTCTGGGGGCCGCCCGGCGTGGGCAAGACAACGATCGCGCGCCTTCTGGCCGATGTCACCGATCTGCATTTCATCCAGATCAGCGCGATATTCTCGGGTGTGGCCGAGTTGAAGAAGGTGTTTCAGGAGGCGCGCCATCGCCGCCAGAACGGGCAGGGCACGCTGCTGTTCGTGGACGAAATCCACCGCTTCAACAAGGCGCAGCAGGACGGTTTTCTGCCCTATATGGAGGATGGCACGATCCTGCTCGTGGGGGCGACGACCGAAAATCCCAGCTTCGAGTTGAACGCGGCCCTGCTCAGCCGGTCACAGGTCTTGATCCTGACGCGCCTCGACCTTGGCGATCTTGAGCGTCTCGCCCAACGGGCCGAGCGCGAGCTGGACCGCGCCCTGCCGCTCGACGGCCCCGCGCGCGAGGCGCTGCTGGAGATGGCCGATGGGGATGGGCGCGCCCTCTTGAACCTGATCGAGCAGATCATGGCGTGGAAGGTGGAGGGAAAGCTGGGCACCGAGGGCCTTGCCAGCCGCCTGATGCGCCGTGCCGCGAAATACGACAAGTCCGGTGATGAGCATTACAACCTGATCTCGGCGCTGCATAAGTCGGTGCGCGGGTCCGATCCCGATGCCGCGATCTACTGGCTGGCGCGGATGCTGACCGGGGGCGAGGATCCGCGATACCTGGCAAGGCGGATCACCCGCATGGCCGTCGAGGACATCGGACTGGCCGATACGCATGCCCACCGCGTCTGCCTCGATGCGTGGGAGACATACGAGCGGCTGGGCAGCCCCGAGGGCGAACTGGCGCTGGGGCAGGCGGTGATCTACCTCGCCTTGGCGCCCAAGTCGAACGGAGGCTACGCAGCCTTCAAGGCGGCGATGCGCGAGGCGAAAAAGACCGGGTCCGAGCCGCCACCGAAACATATCCTCAACGCGCCGACCAAGCTGATGAAAGAGCAGGGGTTCGGCGCGGGTTACGCCTATGACCACGATGCAGAGGATGCGTTTTCAGGGCAGAACTACTTCCCTGAAAGCATGAAGCGGCCGGTGCTATACCAGCCGGTTGAACGCGGCTTCGAGCGAGAGCTGAAGAAGCGGCTTGATTACTTTGCAAAGTTGCGCATGCGCCGGGATTAAGCGCCTAAGTTGTGCTCAAATAACACGCAGGCCGCAAAACCGTGTCTGTTTACGACATGAATGCGGGCTCACGGCCAATTGACGCTACGTCACAAATTCGCCTCGAAGCACTTATTACAAGGGCCCTAGAGGGGCTCTGCCCAAGGTCAACCTATAAAAATAAGGGTTTCTTGCCTAATTCGGCTGGCGATGTGACGCCAGACATGCTCTATTCACGACATGTCGCAATTAGTCTATCCCCATGCGGGCCAAATTGACCACAGACGCAAAGCTACTTCGTGCGTCTCAGCGATTGTCCGCCGAGTGATCGACGTCCCGGTGTGCGCATCCTGCGCCGCCCGATTGCCGGCAGCCTGATTTCAACAACTACGGAGGTTCTCTTGATGACCAAGACAAAAAATAACGAACTGTTGGCACGCCTCGGCGATGCCGCGAAAACAGGCACCATCTCACGCCGCTCGTTCATGAATTACTCGATGGCCGCAGGCGTCAGCGCCTCGGCAGCGACCGGTCTGTGGACATCCAAGGCATACGCAGCCCCGCAAAAGGGCGGCACATTCCGCTTTGGCATCCATGACGGCAACTCGTCGGACAATCATGACCCCGGCACATATGTCAGCCGCCAGCAGATCTATCTGGCGCACCAGCATCGGTCGTATCTGACGATGATCAATCCCGATGGCACGCTGGGCAATGACCTGGCTACCGGCTGGGAGCCGAATGATGACGCGTCGGTCTGGACGTTCGAGATCAACCAGGACGCCAGCTTCCACAGCGGCAAATCGGTAACCGCCGAGGATGTGGTCGATTCGCTGAACTTCCACCGCGGTGAAGACTCGACGTCGGCGGCCAAGTCGCTGTTTTCGTCGGTCACCGACATTCGCGCCGACGGCGAGCACACTGTCGTCGTCGAACTGAGCGGCGGCAACGCGGATGTGCCATGGCTGATGACCGACTATCACTTTGCGATCTGTCCCAGCAATGGCGACGGCACGATCGATTGGGAATCCGGCGATGGTTCGGGCCCCTACAAGCTCGACGACGAAGAATGGGGCGTTCAGTTCCGTCTGTCGCGTCATGACGGCTGGCACCTCGAAGGCGCCTATTTCGATGAGCTTCACATGCTGGTCCTCAACGACCCGAACGCGCGGCAGACGGCCCTCGTCACGGGTGACGTTGATGCGGTGTCCTTGGTCGATCTCAAGACCAAATCCCTGCTCGAGCGTGATCCGTCGATCGAAATCCTCTCGGTGCCTTCGGCTGCTGCGATCACGATGCCGATGTTCTGCGATACGGCACCCTTTGACGATGTGAACGTGCGCAACGCCATGAAACTGGCGATGAACCGTGAAGAGATCATCGACAAGATCGCCTTTGGCGAGGCGACGATGGGCAACGACTTCCACCACTCGCCCGCGATGCCCTACTATCCCGAAGGGATCGAGCAGCGCACTTATGACCCAGATCAGGCGAAATCGCTGCTGAAAAAGGCAGGCGCCGAAGATATCGAAGTCAGCCTCAGCACGGCGGACTCGGTCTTCTCGGGTGCGGTGGACTTGTGCGTCCTTTACTCCGAGCAAGCGCGCGAGGCGGGCATCACCGTCAACGTCGTGCGCGAGCCGAACGATGGCTACTACTCGGACGTCTGGCTGAAAAAGCCGTTTACAGCCGTCAGCTGGGGCGCGCGCCCCACGCCCGATGTGATGTATTCGCTGGCCTATCAGTCGGGTGCCGCATGGAACGAGTCGCACTGGGAGAACGAGGAGTTCAATGAGCTTCTGCGCAAGGCCAAGGCCGAGTTGAACGATGAGCTGCGAAGCGAGATGTATCGCGAGATGGCGCATCTGGCACGCGACGACGGGGGCACGATCATCCCGTTCTTCAACAACTTCGTCTATGCCGTGCGGGACAATGTTCAGACCGGTGAGAACCTGGCCCCCAGCTGGGAACTGGACGGTGCACGCGGTCCGAGCCGCTGGTGGTTCGCCAGCTAAACGCGCCGATGACGTGCGTACACATAAAGGGTTCGGCGCGTTGCGCGCCGAACCCCTCCGTTCAAATTCCGCCGCATCCAGCACATGTTTTGGCTCTTGATGGATGCTTGCGACCTGAAAATTTTTCCACCACAGGGAAAAGCAGCCTAAATCATGAACTTGGCATAAAGTTGTGGATGCAAAGGATCATTCGTGTTTTGCTGCCAATGCGTCGTTTTCGCACTTACGGCGCGCGGATTGTAATCCGACACTGTTTGAGCGCCTGAGATTTTCAAGTGGTCGCAAACCAATCAATAAAAAATCCGGGGAGAAGATATGAAAAGTCCAATGAACCAGCAGATGCTCGACCGCCTGGCGGGTGCTGCGCGAGAAGGGCGCATATCACGTCGCTCCTTCATGAATTATTCGATGGCCGCGGGCGTCACCGCCAGCGCCGCAACCGGCCTCTGGGGCACCGCCGCGCGGGCCCAGCCCAAGCGCGGCGGCACCTTCCGCATCGCGCAGCATGACGGGAATTCCGGCGACAGCCACGATCCGGGCCTTTACGAATCCAATGCCGAAATCCTTCTGGCGCACACATTCCGGTCGTTCCTGACACAGATCAACACTGATGGCACCCTTGGGCCTGACGTCGCATCCGAGTGGTCCGCATCGCCCGATGCGTCCGAGTGGACGTTCAAGATCGACCCCAACGCGACATTCCATTCCGGTGGCAAGGTGACCGCCGAGGATGTTGCCGCCTCGATGAACTTCCACCGGGGAGAAGACACCACATCCGTCGCCAAGTCGCTGCTTGAGATGGTGAACGAGATCGTCGCCGAGGACGAAGAGACCGTGACGTTCAAGCTGAACGCCGGCAACGCCGACCTTCCCTGGCTGATGACGGATTATCACCTGGTGATTCTGCCGCGCGGGGACGATGGCAATGCCGATTGGCAGAGCGGCGATGGCTGCGGACCCTACCGCCTCGACAAGTGGGAGCCGGGCCGCAACGCGTCGCTGACGCGGCATGATGGCTGGCACGGCGAGGGTGCCTATTTCGACGCGATCGAGGTGGTCTTCATCAACGACCCCAATGCGCGCCAGACAGCGCTGGTCACCGGCGATGCAGATGCCACCAGCTGGCTCGAGAACAAGACGATGTCCCTCTTGGAGCGTCATGCAGAAGTCGATGTGATCAACCTGCCCTCCGCGCAGGCCATCACGATGCCGATGTTCTGCGACGTCGCGCCATTTGATGATGTCAACGTCCGCAATGCGCTCAAACTGTCGATCGACCGCGAAGACATGATGGAAAAGATCCTCTTTGGCGCGGCGACGATGGGCAACGATTTTCACCATTCGCCCGCGATGCCATATTACCCCGAGGGGGTAGAGCAGACGCCCTATGACCCCGATCAGGCAAAATCGCTGCTGAAGAAGGCCGGCGCCGAAAACCTGTCGGTCACGCTGCATTCTGCCGATTCCATCGCCACGGGCGCGGTCGATGCGGCTATTCTCTATTCCGAGCACGCCAAGGCATCCGGCATTGATATTCAGGTCTCGCGCGAGCCGAATGATGGATATTGGTCCGATATCTGGCTCCAGAAGCCATGGTGCATGGTTGCCTGGGGCGCGCGCCCGACGCCGGACGTCATGTATAGCCTCGCCTATGCTGCCGATGCGGCCTGGAACGAATCGCATTGGCAAAACGAGGAGTTTAACGAGCTTCTGGCCAAGGCGAAGTCCGAGCTGGATGACGAGCTGCGCAGCGAGATGTATCGCGACATGGCTATTCTGGCACGCGACGACGGCGGCACGGTCATCCCGTATTTCCCGAACTTCGTCTATGGCAAGCGCAAGAATGTGGCCACTACGGGCAATTACTCCGCCAATTGGCAGCTGGACGGCTATCGCGCCGCCAGCCGTTGGTGGTTCGATACCTGATCATACGGGAACGGCCCGGCGGGTGCGCCGGGCCGTCTTTGCAAGCGGCAATCGCGCCGCAAGACATAAATGGCCCTTGGTTGCCACATCCTGCCAAACAAGCAGGAACCAGCCTAAGATCAGGGGTCTTTTCAAGAAGCCAGCGCCGTGCAAGCGGTGCCAGAAAAATAAAAACCGCAGGAGGGATAAATGGGAGACATTCTTGGGCTCGTTGCAAAACGGCTCGGTCTTGGGCTGCTCATACTATTCGTGATTTCAGTCATCATCTTCTTCATGGTCGAGCTGCTGCCGGGCGATATCGCCGAGGCGGTTCTGGGCCAAGGGGCGACCGAGGAAAACGTGAGGAACCTGCGCGAGCAGATGGGCCTCAATGAGCCGGCATTGGTCCGGTATTTCGAATGGCTCAAGGGGGCGATCTTCCTTGATTTTGGACGCTCCATCGTTACCCAGAAAACGGTGATGAGCGTGATCGGCGAGCGTTTCCGCAACACGCTGTTCTTGGCGACATATGCCGCCGTCATCGCGGTGCCGTTTGCCATCATCCTCGGGGTGATCGTCGCGCTCCTGCGCAACTCGATCTTTGACCGTGTGGCCAACGTGCTGACGCTGACCTCGATCTCGAGCCCTGAATTCTTTCTCGGCTACATCCTGATCCTCTACTTCTCGGTCAATTGGGGCATGTTCCCCGCCATCGCCAGCCTCAATGAAAATATGTCATTCTGGGATCTTCTGGAGCGGACGTTCCTGCCTGCTCTGACGCTGGTTCTGGTCGTCACCGCGCACATGATGCGCATGACGCGCGCCGCGATCATCAACCTTCTGGCGTCGCCTTACATCGAGATGGCCAAGCTCAAGGGCACGCCGCCCTGGAAAGTGATCGTGCGGCACGCGCTGCCCAACGCATGGGCGCCCATCATCAACGTCGTCGCGCTGAACCTTGCCTACCTCATCACGGGTGTCGTTCTGGTCGAGGTGGTCTTTGTCTATCCCGGCATCGGTCAGGCCCTCGTCGATGCGGTGTCCAAGCGTGACTTCCCGGTGGTGCAGGCATGCTGCCTGATCTTTGCCGCCACCTTCATTCTGCTGAACCTTGCGGCGGATGTCGGCGCAATCCTCACCAACCCGCGCCTGCGGCATCCGAAGTAAGGGAGAGAGACTATGGAAGCTATTGAAACCCTTATTTACTTTGGCATGTCGCCGAGTGTGTTCGCGGTCGTCTATTATGCGGTGCTGCTGATCGCATCCTGCGCCGCGACGATCTACAATCAGCGGGCGGCCTTCATGATGCTGTTCTCACTGCTGCTCTTGTCGATCATCGTCGGGATCGTCGGGGGCGCCACCTGGCTGGCGATGTTCGTGGTCATCGCGATCGTCATCGGCATGGCGGCCATGATGTCCTTCACGTTCCGCGAGTTCATGATCCTTCTGGTCAGCCGTGACATGGGCAAGGAGCTCCGCACAGCGCCGCTGACTGCTGCGTTCGGCATGTTCGTGATCTTCATCTATGTGATCGCGGGCATCTTTGCGCCGTGGATCGCGCCCTATGGTGAGGCCGAGGTCATCAGTTCGGCCTTTGCTCCGGCGGATCAAAACATGCTGCTGGGCGCCGATCAGCTGGGCCGTGACATGTTCAGCCGTCTGATCTACGGCACGCGCAACTCGGTCGGCCTTGCACTGACCGCAACGATCCTGGCCTTCATACTCGGGGCTACCTTGGGCCTCTTGGCGGCCACCAAGGGCGGTTGGTTCGATAACCTGATGGGCCGCATCGCGGATGTCATCATGTCGATCCCGTCGCTGATCTTTGCGCTGCTGATGCTGTCGATCTTTGGCCCGTCGATGCCGGTCATCATCATCGCCGTCGCCATCATCTACGCGCCGCGTGTCTTCCGTCTGACGCGGGCGGTTGCGGGTGATGTCGTGGTGATGGACTATATCGAGGCCGCAAAGCTGCGCGGCGAGGGGATGTTCTACCTCATCCGCCGCGAGATCCTGCCGAACTCCACCGCACCTTTGATCGCGGAATTCGGGTTGGAATTCTGCTTTGTGTTCCTGTTGGTGGCGGGCCTGTCGTTCCTCGGCCTCGGCATCCAGCCGCCCACGGCGGACTGGGGGTCGATGGTGCGCGAGAATGCGACGCTGATCTCGTTCGGTGAAATCACACCTCTTATCCCAGCCGCCGCCATCGCGCTCTTGACCGTCGGGGTCAACTTCGTGGTGGACTGGATGCTGCACCGGTCCTCCGGCCTGAAGGAGCAATGACTATGAACGACCAAAAGAAAAAAGACGTCCTGCTGAAGATCCGTAATCTCAAGATCCAAGGCTATACGGATGAAAGCTGGGTCGACATCATCAAGGGTGTCGATCTGACCCTCCATCGCGGCGAGGTCATGGGCCTCATCGGCGAGTCGGGCGCGGGCAAATCCACTATTGGTGCGGCCGCCATGGGGTATGCCCGTGATGGCACACGCATCACCGAGGACAGCTCGATCGAGTTCGACGGGATGGAGCTGACCACGGCCAGCGAGGGCGAGCGGCGCGCATTGCGCGGCGCCCGCATCGCCTATGTGGCCCAATCGGCGGCGGCGTCCTTCAACCCGGCGCACAAGATCATCGACCAGCACACCGAGGCACCGTTGCACTACCGCCTCAAGAAGCGGGTCGAGGCGCAGGAAGACGCGATGGAGCTGTATGAGAAGCTGCGTCTGCCCAACCCCGGCGAGATCGGTTTCCGGTATCCACACCAGGTATCGGGCGGCCAGTTGCAGCGCGCGATGACCGCGATGGCAATGTCGTGCCGGCCCGATCTCATCATCTTTGACGAGCCGACGACCGCGCTCGATGTGACCACGCAGATCGAGGTCCTGGCCGCGATCCGCGACATCGTGGACGAATACGACACGGCGGCGCTCTATATCACGCACGACCTCGCGGTCGTGGCGCAGATGGCCGACACGATCAAGGTGCTGCTCAAGGGCGAAGAGGTCGAGCAATCCTCGACCAAGGACATGCTGAGCAACCCCAAGGAGGATTACACCAAATCCCTCTGGGCGGTGCGCAGCTTCAAGAGCCCGCAGCGCAGCCGAGAGGGGCGCGATTGCCTCATCTCGGTCAAGAACGTGGATGCCTCCTATGGATCGGGGCCCAAGATCCTCGATGACGTGAGCTTTGATATCTACGAAGGCATGACCGTTGCCGTTGTGGGCGAGTCGGGGTCGGGCAAATCGACGACGGCGCGCGTCATCACCGGGCTCTTGCCGCCCGAAAAGGGCGAGGTGCTCTTCAGGGGTGAGGCATTTCCCGCCGGTTATCGGGATCGCAGCAAGGACCAGCTGCGCCAATGCCAGATGATCTACCAGATGGCGGATACGGCCCTGAATCCCAAGGTCAAGATCAGCGAAATCATCGGGCGCCCGGCAAAATTCTACTCTGGTCTGTCCGGCACGGCGCTCAAGAACCGCGTGGATGAGCTGCTGGATCTGATCGAGCTGGAGCCATCGCAATACTACAACCGCTATCCTCCCGAGCTTTCGGGCGGGCAGAAGCAGCGGATCGGCATTGCGCGGGCGCTGGCGGCCGAACCAAGCTTCATCATCTGCGACGAGGTGACATCGGCGCTGGACCAGCTTGTCGCCGAAGGGATCTTGCGTCTGCTGGACCGGCTACAGGACGAGTTGAATCTGGCCTATATGTTCATCACGCACGATCTGGCCACTGTGCGCTCGATCGCGGATGAGGTGGTCGTCATGCAGAACGGCCAGGTGGTCGAGCAGGGGCCGAAGGACAAGATGTTCACGCCGCCGCATCACCCCTATACCGACCTGCTGCTCAGCTCGGTGCCCGAGATGGACCCCGATTGGCTGACCGATTTGCTCGAAGAGCGCGGGGTGGAGAACCTTGGGGAGTCTGCGTCGAACAAGATCGACCCCGAAGACGAGAAGGTCGCAACAACCAAAGCCTGATGTTCGGGCCCGACATAAAAAAGCGGCGGATGGAAGGCCATCCGCCGCTTTAACATTGCTGACTTGTCATGTTGATCCTCAGAGCATTGCCATACCGGTCAGGACCATCGTGCCGAGAATGACGGCATAGACGATCAAAACGGCTGGGAAAGTGGCGCTATGCGCCCGGAGTTCACGGTTCAGTTGTTCTCTGGTCATGGTGCTATCGCCTTTATGGCAGACCGAGAGGCTCCGTTCCCCCCGGTCAGAAGTCGTAATTGGCGCATGGGGGTATCCCATCCGCCGCTGCATCTGCTGTAACTTTTCGAAGAGACCGGGCCGGTATTGTCCGGCCCGTGCCTGATGTCAGGTGATTGACATCGCCGAGAGGACCATGGTCCCAACGATCAGGCCATAGACGATAAGCACAGCAGGCCAGGTGGCACTATGCATGCGAAGTTCACGGTTCAGTTGATCCCGGGTCATGGGTGCCTCCTTCAAGTTTGCGCGTTCGTCTCCAGGGCGTCTTTCATTGCCCTGACCCGCATCTACTCATTTTCTGCGACTTTGCAATGTAGAATTCAATAAAATTACATGCATGGGGCGCATAGCCGGCGCGCTGGCGGCGCATAGGTCGCGCGCATGCCGGTAACTTATTGAAAATAAATAACTAAAATGGGGAGGCAGTCGGCGATATAGCGCGAAATAATATTTCGTATTTCGCGCTATATCGCGTTTGTCACAGTCCGTGATCGGGTCTGCCCCATCTTGCGGCGCATCGCTGCACAGACCCTTTGCCGTTAAGCTGCCTGTGGACCTTGCAGCGGCATGACGGTCAGATCGCCCTCGGACCGCGCCAGCATTGCCTGAGCGGCCGCGAGAGAGGCCGCAGCGGTCGTGAAGTAGGGGATCTTGTCGTAGAGCGCGACCGAGCGGATCTCGCGGCTGTCCTCGACGGAGAGGGCACCCTCGGTCGTGTTCATCACCACGGCGATATCGCCGTTCTTGAGCATGTCGACAATATTGGGGCGCCCCTCGTAGACCTTGTTGACCGTGCTGCATGCGATGCCTTGCTCTTTGAGGAAGGCCGCGGTGCCGCGCGTGGCGACGATGGTGAAGCCCATGCCCGTCATGATGCGCGCGGCCTCGGTGATCTGCGCGGTCTTGTCAGCCTCCTTGACAGAGAAGAAGACATTGCCTTCTGTCGGCAGCACAACGCCCGCGCCCATCTGCGCCTTGAGGAAGGCGCGGGCAAAGCTGACATCCCAGCCCATGACCTCGCCGGTCGAGCGCATTTCCGGCCCGAGGATCGTGTCGACACCGGGGAAGCGCGCGAAGGGCATGACCGCCTCCTTGACCGAGAACCAAGGCATCGCGTAATCGGCCAGCGTCATCTGATCGGCCATCGGCAGGCTGCCGGGAGTGGCGCCGCTGGGGTAGGGGCCGCGATGCGGGAAGTTGGATAGCGGCTCGCCCGCCATCAGCCGCGCGGCGATTGAGGCGATGGCCGAGTCGGTCGCCTTGGCCACGAACGGCACGGTGCGGCTGGCGCGGGGATTGACCTCGATCAGGTAGATGTCGCCATCCTTTACGGCGAATTGCACGTTCATCAGGCCGACCACCTTGAGCGCGCGGGCAAGGGCGATGGTCTGCCGCTCGATTTCCTGAATTGTCTCGGCGCCCAGCGTATAGGGCGGGATCGAGCAGGCGCTGTCGCCGGAATGCACGCCGGCCTCTTCGATATGCTGCATGATGCCCGCGACATGGACGTTCTCGCCGTCACAGAGCGCGTCGACATCGCATTCGATCGCCCCCGACAGGTAACTGTCCAAAAGGACGGGGCTCTTGCCTGAGACGACGACCGCCTCGGCGATGTAGCGCTCCAGATGGGGCATGTCGCGCACGATCTCCATCGCGCGACCGCCCAGGACGTAGGACGGGCGGATCACCAGCGGAAAGCCGATCTTGTCCGCGATCTCGAACGCCTGCGCGTCGGTCGAGGCGATGCCGTTACGCGGCTGCTTCAGGTCCAAGCGGTTGACCAGATCCTGAAACCGCTCGCGATCCTCGGCAAGGTCGATGGCGTCGGGCGAGGTGCCCAGGATCGGGATGCCTTCCGCCTCCAGCGCATTGGCCAGCTTGAGCGGCGTCTGCCCGCCGAACTGCACGATCACGCCGTGCAGCGTGCCGTTCTGCTGCTCGACCGACAGGATTTCCATCACATGCTCAAAGGTCAGCGGCTCGAAATAGAGGCGGTCGGAGGTGTCGTAATCGGTGCTGACCGTCTCGGGGTTGCAGTTGATCATGATGGTCTCATAACCGGCATCCGACAGCGCATAGCAGGCGTGGCAGCAGCAGTAGTCAAACTCGATACCTTGGCCGATCCGGTTGGGGCCGCCGCCCAGGATGACGACCTTCTTGGCATCTGACGGGCGCGCCTCGCATTCGACCTCGCCCATCATGGGCGCCTCGTAGGTGGAATACATGTAGGGCGTCTGCGCCTCGAATTCGGCCGCGCAGGTGTCGATCCGCTTGAAGACGGCGGTGACGCCCGCGCCGCGCCGGGCGGCGCGCACTTCGGCCTCGGACTGGCCGGTCAGCGTGGCAAGGCGCGCATCGGTGAAACCCATCATCTTAAGGTGGCGCAGGCCCGCCTCGCCGGTGGGCAGGCCAGTGCGGCGCACCTCCTCTTCGGCCTCGATAATTTCGCGGATGCGCGCGAGGAACCAGGGATCGAACATCGTGACCGCGTGGATGTCGTCGTCGCTCAGCCCGTGCCGCATGGCCTGCGCAATGACGCGGATGCGATCCGGCGTCTGCTTGGCCAGCGCGCGGGTGATGGCGGGAACTTCGGGCGCGCCGTCCGACCGAAGGTCGGCCAATCCCGGTATCTCGATTTCGTCAAAGCCGGTCAGGCCCGTCTCCATCGACGCCAGCGCCTTTTGCAGGCTTTCGTGGATGGTGCGGCCAATCGCCATCGCCTCGCCCACTGATTTCATCGCCGTGGTCAGATGCGGCTCGGAGCCTGCGAATTTCTCGAAGGCAAAGCGCGGGATCTTGGTGACCACATAGTCGATCGTCGGCTCGAAGCTGGCCGGCGTCACTTGGGTGATGTCATTGTCCAGCTCATCGAGCGTATAGCCCACAGCCAGCTTGGCCGCGATCTTGGCAATGGGAAAGCCCGTCGCCTTGGACGCCAGCGCAGAGGACCGCGACACGCGCGGGTTCATCTCGATCACCACCATGCGGCCATCGACCGGGTTGATCGCCCACTGCACGTTCGAGCCGCCCGTCTCGACACCGATCTCGCGCAGAACAGCGATGCTGTGATTGCGCATCACCTGATATTCCTTGTCGGTCAGGGTCAGGGCAGGAGCCACGGTGATGCTGTCGCCGGTATGCACGCCCATCGGATCGACGTTTTCGATGGCGCAGACGATAATCGCATTGTCGGCGCGGTCGCGCACGACCTCCATCTCGAACTCTTTCCAGCCCAGCAGCGACTCGTCGATCAGGATCTGGCCGACGGGCGAGGCATCGAGCCCGGTCTTGCAATAATGCTCGTAGTCGTCGCGGTTGTAGGCGACGCCGCCGCCGGTGCCGCCAAGGGTATAGGCGGGGCGGATGATCGCGGGCAAACCAACGTAGTCAATGGCATCCATGCATTCCTGCATGGTGTTGGCGATGGTCGCCTTGGGGTTTTCGATGCCCAGCCGGTCCATCGCCTCGCGGAAAAGCTTGCGGTCCTCGGCCATCTCGATGGCCTCGCGGTTGGCGCCGATCAGCTCGACCCCGAATTTCTCGAGCACGCCCATATCCGCGACCGCCAGCGCGGTGTTGAGGCCCGTCTGCCCGCCCATCGTGGGCAAAAGGGCGTCGGGGCGCTCTTTTTCGATGATCTTGGCAACGATTTCGGGTGTGATCGGCTCGATATAGGTGGCATCCGCCAGCCCCGGATCGGTCATGATCGTCGCGGGGTTCGAGTTGACGAGGATGACGCGATAGCCTTCCTCGCGCAGCGCCTTGCAGGCTTGCGCGCCGGAATAGTCGAATTCGCAGGCTTGCCCGATGATGATGGGGCCGGCCCCGATGATCATGATGGATTTGATATCGTCGCGCTTTGGCATGGCGGTCCCCGTTTGGAAGCTGTGATCGCGCGGGGCCCGCCGGGTGCATCAGCTCAGGGTACGAGTCGCGGTGCGAGCGGCGGGCGCGCAAATTGTTGGCGTTATATCCATGCATCGCCCCGGCGCAAGGGGATTGGGCCGGCGCAGAGGGACGCTATCGCCGATTACCCCTGTTTTTCGGTGCGCCGCCACTCTAGGTAGCGCGGCAGGGCGCAGCGCAGTGGAGGTGCCGGTGGAAATTCGCTTTGACAATGGCCCCCTCGGGGCAGGCGCCAGCCGCTTTGCAGCCCCGCGCGGGATGATCACGGCGCAGGAGCCGCACGAGGTGCCGGGCGCGCTCGCCGCGCTGGATGCCGCGCGCAAGGGCGGCGCCTGGCTTGCCGGTTATGCGAGTTACGAGCTGGGCTATGCACTCGAGCCGCGGCTGGCGCCCCTTATGCCTTCGGCGCGGCGGCTGCCGCTGATCTGCTTTGGCGTTTATGACGCGCCCGAGCTGGCGCCCGAATTGGCGCTCGAGCCTTGCGCCAATGCAGCGAGCCTGTCGGATCTGACCCCCGCATGGGACGCCGCGCGCTATGGCGCGGCGTTTCAAACGGTGCATGACTTTATTGGGGCGGGCGATATCTATCAGGCCAACCTCACCTTTCCGCTGGCAGCCAAGGCGACCGGCACGCCTGCAGCGCTCTATGGCGCGCTCGCCGCCGTGCAGCCGGTGCGCTTTGGCGCGCTGGTGACCCAAGAGAGCGGGCCCGCGATCCTGTCGCGCTCGCCCGAGCTTTTCTTTCGCACGGATGCGCAGGGGCGCATCGAGACGCGCCCGATGAAGGGCACGCAGCCGCGCAGCCTGGACGCGGCCGAGGACGCGCGGCGCCGCCTGTTTCTGGCGGCCGATGACAAGAACCGCGCCGAGAACCTCATGATCGTCGATCTCTTGCGCAACGATATCAGCCGGATCTGCGCCCCCGGCAGCGTCACGGTGCCCGAGCTTTTCACCGTCGAAAGCTATAGCACCGTCCACCAGATGACCTCGCTCATCGCGGGCCAGATGCAGGCGGGCACCGGGCTGGCCGAAATCTTTGCTGCGCTGTTCCCATGCGGGTCCATCACGGGTGCGCCCAAGCTGCGCGCGATGCAGATCCTTGCCGCGCTCGAAGAGGCCCCGCGCGAGATTTACTGCGGCACCATTGGCTGGGCCGCGCCGGACGGGCGTGCCGAGTTCAACGTCGCGATCCGGACCCTGATGGTCGAGGCGGGCCGCGTCGTCATGAATGTGGGCGGGGGCGTCGTCCATGACAGCACCGCGGAGGCCGAATACGAAGAGGCGCTTTGGAAGACGCGGTTTGCGCGCATCCAGCCAAGCATCCAGACTGGTAACCACGGTGGCAACCAGACTGGCAGCCGGTAAACGCCTTCGGGTCAGTTCCTTCCGTAGAGGTAATCGCGCGTCAGCGGCACGGCATCCTGCGAGCGGGCCAGCTGCATCTGGAATACGACCTGCCGGTCGAGCCGAAAGGTCAGCTCGGACGCCTTGAGGTAATAGCGCCACATGCGGCAGAACTGCTCGTCATAGAGCGCACGGGCCTCAGCGAGGTTTTCCATGAAGCGATCATACCAATGGCGCAACGTCTCGGCGTAGTGCAGACGCCAGACCTCGACATCCGTGGCGATCAGGCCCGCGTCCTCGACCGCGCGCGACATCTCGGAGAGGGCAGGGACGTAGCCGCCCGGAAAGATGTACTTGTCGATCCATGGGTTTGTCGTGCCCGGCGGCTTGGCCCGTCCGATCGTATGGACCAGCGCCGCGCCATCCTCTTTCAGCAGGCGGCGGATCTTGTCGAAATACTCCTCGTAATGCGGCACGCCCACATGCTCGAACATGCCGACCGAGACGATGCGATCAAACTGGCCATCGACGCTTCGGTAATCCATCAGGCGGAAATCCACGCGATCTTCCAGCCCTGCCTCCCGCGCACGGTGGCGCGCCATGCGGTGTTGCTCCTCGCTCAGGGTGACGCCAACAACCTGGGCACCGTAGTCGCGCGCAAGGGTCAGGCCCATCCCGCCCCACCCGCAACCGATATCCAGCACCCGCATCCCCGGCTCCAGTAGCAGCTTGCGGGCGATATGCGCCTTCTTGGCGGCCTGCGCCTCTTCGAGGGTCATGTCGGGACGCTGGAAATAGGCGCAGGAATACTGGCGATCCGGCTCTAGAAAGAGATCATAGAGCGCGCCCGAGAGGTCGTAGTGATGCGCGACATTGTCCCGCGCGCGCGTCGCCGGATTGAACTGCGCCGCGCGCCGCCGCAGGTAGCGCAGCACATGCATGGGCCGCTTTGTCCAGTTTTTGCCCTGCGCCGCCACATTGGCGATGCAAAGCCGCAGGAACCCTTCCAGATCGTCCTGCTCGATGGTGAGCCGGCCATCGGAATAGGCTTCGCCCACGGCCATCTCGGGCGACAGGACGAGGTGCCGAACGAGCGCGAAATCCTTCAGCGCAACCGAGATGTCGGGGCCGGGCGCATCGCCGCGATAAACGTGGACCCGGCCCGAGGGGTAGGTCACGCTGAGGTGGCCCTGCCGAACGAAGCCTTTCAGGAAACGATCAAGCGCACTGCTCCACATTCGTGTCTCCTTGCCTTTGTTGCGCCACCCTGACGAGACGGCGCTGTGTGCGGCGCGCGGTGAGCATCCTGCTGGCGCCTTTGCTCCGCGCCGCCGGTCACTCAAGATTACCTAGCGTCATCCGATGATTGCGCGATCTGCGACACTTGTAAATGGCGCTCGTGATGCCGGCGCACCCGGACCGCACTGGCGCCCGCACCGGGCCCTTGGTGCCCCGCGCCCCTTGACTTTGCCGCCCCAGCCATGTGTATCGGCGCGAGCGCCAGACCAGCCGCCAAAATCGCCCGCCGCGCCGCGCGCGGTGGCCGCCAAAGAGGATAATCCGCATGCACGCCTATCGCAGCCATACCTGCGCCGACCTGACCAAATCGAACGTGGGCGACACAGTGCGCCTTTCGGGCTGGGTCCACCGCATCCGCGATCACGGCGGCGTCCTCTTTGTCGACCTGCGCGACCACTACGGCATGACGCAGCTGATCTGCGATCCTGACAGCGCCGCCTTTGCCGCCGTGGACGCGGTGCGCAGCGAGTGGTGCGTCCGCATCGACGGCGAGGTCAAAGCGCGCGACGAGGCGCTGGTGAACCCCAAGCTGCCGACTGGCGAGATCGAAGTCTTTATTCGCGACATCGAGGTGCTGGGCAGCGCCAAGGAACTGCCGCTGATGGTGTTCGGCGATCAGGAGTATCCCGAGGAGACGCGCCTCAAGCACCGTTATCTGGACCTGCGCCGCGAGGCGATGCAGCGCAACATGACCTTGCGCAGCGATGTCGTCGCCTCCATGCGCCGCCGGATGTGGGACCAGAAATTCCGCGAGTATCAAACGCCGATCATCACCGCCTCCTCGCCCGAGGGCGCGCGGGACTTTCTGGTGCCCAGCCGTCTGCATCCCGGCAAATTCTATGCGCTGCCGCAGGCGCCGCAGCTTTTCAAGCAGCTGATCATGGTCTCGGGCTTTGACAAGTATTTCCAGATCGCGCCGTGCTTTCGCGACGAGGATCCGCGCGCCGACCGCTCGCCCACTGATTTCTATCAGCTCGACCTCGAGATGAGCTTTGTCGAGCAGCAGGACGTGTTTGACACGATCCAGCCGGTCATTCAGGGCATTTTCGATGAATTCGGTGGCGGCCGCACCGTCGACGATGTCTGGCCCCAGATCAGCTATGCCGACGCGGCGCTCTGGTATGGCACCGACAAGCCCGACCTGCGCAACCCGATCAAGATGCAGATCGTGAGCGAGCATTTCAAAGGCTCCGGCTTTGCCATCTTTGCCAAGCTGCTGGAGCAGGACGGCACCGAAGTGCGCGCCATCCCCGCGCCCGGTGGCGGCAGCCGCAAGTTCTGCGACCGCATGAATGCCTTTGCCCAGAAAGAGGGCCTGCCGGGGATGGGCTATATCTTCTGGCGCGATGGCGATGACGGGATGGAGGCGGCTGGCCCGCTGGCCAAGAACATCGGCCCCGAGCGCACCGAGGCGATCCGCCAGCAGCTGGGTCTGGGCAAGGGCGACGCGGCCTTCTTCCTCGGTGGCAAACCCGCCAGCTTCGAGCGTGTCGCGGGCCGCGCGCGGGTCGAGATCGGCAATGAGTTGAAGCTGACGGACCAAAACCGCTTCGCCTTTGCGTGGATCGTCGACTTTCCGATGTATGAGGCCGACGAGGAGACGGGCAAGATCGACTTCTCGCACAACCCGTTCTCGATGCCGCAGGGCGGGCTGGATGCGCTGCAAGGCGATCCGCTGAAGGTCCTGGGCTATCAATATGATCTGGCCTGCAACGGGTATGAGCTGGTGTCGGGCGCGATCCGGAACCACCGCCTCGATGTCATGATCGCGGCGTTCGAGAAGGCGGGCTATGACGAGGCCGAGGTTCACAGCCGCTTTGGTGGGCTGGTACAGGCGTTTCAATATGGGGCGCCGCCGCACGGGGGCTGCGCGGCGGGCATTGACCGTATCGTGATGCTGCTGGCCGATGAGGCGAACATCCGCGAAGTCATCATGTTCCCGATGAACCAGCGCGCCGAGGATCTGATGATGAACGCCCCCAGCGCGCCGACCTCCGATCAGCTGATGGAACTGGGCCTGCGCGTCGTCCCGCAGGACAAGTAACAACAAGACAAGTCACACCAGGGCGCGGGGTCAGTCTTCCAGACTGTCCTCGCGCTTTTTCTCGATCAGCTTGCGCTCCTCGTTCTTGCGCTTGGCAAACCGCTCGCCATAGCCTTCGATCTCGGTCTGCGGGACAACCTCGCGCGCGCGGGCAAAGACCTCCTCCTCTTCCTCGTCGATGTGATGCTCGTAATCGTGGCGCAGGGTCTTGAACTTTTGCAGCCACGCGCCCTCGGCCATGTCCATTTCGCGCAGCTCTTCCATCAGGTCGTCGATCTGCTGATGCTCGTGCACCGAATGACGAGCTGCGTCCTGCCCCCAGGTCTTGGAAATCAGCTTGGAATAGAATGTCTCTTCCTCGGCGGCGCCGTGGCTTTTGACGTCAGAGTAGAATTCCTCCCACGCCGTCTTGCGCGCGCTCGACGCGCCTGACGTATCGGCGATTCGCTCCAGAAGCGCGCGGTGGTGGTCGTGGTCGGCCTTGATGGCGGAATAGATGTCGGTCATGGCTGCGTTCCTTGTATACGTGGCCGTTCAGGAACGCCGCAGGCTGTGCCGGGTTCCGGGGACTAGTGCTTTTGCGCCGGATCGCTGGCCACCCGCACCAGCCGCGTCAGATCGCTGAGCGACGAGCGCTGCACTCCGGCGGAATCGAAATTCGACGGATCGAGCCAGAGCCGAAACGCCTCGTCCAGTGCAGGCCACTCGGCGTCGATGGCGGCAAACCATGCGGTGTCGCGGTTGCGCCCCTTGACCACCGTCGCCTGCCGGAAAATCCCCTCATAGCTGAGGCCCAGCCGCTGCGCCGCGCGGCGCGACGGCATGTTGAGCGCATCGCATTTCCACTCATAGCGCCGATAGCCCGCCCGGAACGCCCAATCCATCATCAGATACATGGCCTCGGTGGCGGCGATCGTGCGCTGCAGTTGCGGTGCCATGGCGATATAGCCGACCTCGATGGAGCCTGCTTCGGGCTTGATCCTGAGGTATGATGCGATGCCGCCGTAGGCATCGCGCGCAAGATCGTAGATGGCGAAAAAGACATAATCGGGCGAGGCCGTGATATCGCGCACCCAGCGGTGAAACTGCGCCGAGGAGGCGAACGGCCCGGCAGGCATGTAATCCCAGACGCTGTCATGGCCGTCATAGGCGCGAAAGAGCAGCGCCGCATGCGCCTCGGCATCCAGTGGCTCTAGCCGGACATTGGGGCCGGCAAGAGTCAGGCCCTCGGGCCGAGGCGGGGGTGTCCAGCCTTCGATGATGGGGCCGCGCGGGCGTGCATCGCTCATAATCGGTTCGCTCCTTTGACGCGGGCGATCATAGGGGCATGGGCGCGCAAGGAAAGCGGGTATCAACGGCCGAGCATCACCAACCTTTGCGGACCTGCATGAGACTGCTTGGCTCTGGTCGCGGCGCTACATCGCCGCTCGGGCGCTCAGCCTCTCCTGAACCAGACCCGCGACTTGCGCGACACGAGAATTCAGCGCCGCCCCGCCGCGCCGCTGCGCGCCCAGGGCATCGGCCGCCTGTGCCAGTTGCCGGTCATCGGCAGAGCGTGCGACACCGCCCAGAAACTGTGCGACATAGTCCAGAATCGGACCTTCGGAATGTTCGTCCAGAAGGTTGGACACATGAATCATATCGTCGCGATAGGCCAGCGGATCGGGAAACACTTCGTCGTTGCGCAGGATACGCGGGCCTTTTGGCTGGCGGTCCTGGGGCAGCGTGGCGAGCATGGTCTGCTGGAACACGCCGAGGTTGGTCACAGGCTTGGCAAGGAAGCCGTCCGCACCGGCCGCCAGGGCGGCATCCTCGGCGCCCTCGCTGCCGCTCGATCCAAGGATCGAGGTCACGCGTGGCTGGCCCTCCGACAGCTCCTTGATCAGGGCAAGACCCGATCCATCCGGCAAGCCGTGATCGATGATGACCGCCGATGGGCGGTAGACCTGCAAGTGGCGCCGCGCCGAGCGCAGGCAATCGGCCCGGCGGATGCGGGCGCCCGAATGCAGGCACATCAGGCGCATCGCGTCACAGGCATAAAGGCTGTCTTCGACCACGAGGATCGTCATGCCCAGCAATGGGCGCGCAGGAGTGGGGCAAGGGATCGGGGTCAGTCCGGGCAGATCGTCCATGTTTTCATCCTTCGGTTGGCAGCATCCATGGCACAAGCGTTACGCAGACTTGGCTAACGCGGGGTTAATGGCCGTCGCAAAAAATTCACCCTCGCGCGCAGCGCGCCGGCCGCCCTGACAGACCCCGTGCGACGCCGCGTCGCTTGCCCTCGCGGCGCGCACGTTCCATATAACGCGACAGGGCGTAGTAACGCCGCGCAGCAAAGGACCAGACATGATCGGACGTCTCAATCACGTTGCCATTGCGGTGCCAGACCTCGATGCGGCGATCGCACAGTATTCCGGCGCTTTGGGCGCTGACGTGGGTGCGCCCCAAGACGAGCCGGATCATGGCGTCACGGTCGTTTTCATCGCTTTGCCAAACACCAAGATCGAGCTGCTCTACCCGCTGGGGGATGCCAGCCCGATTCGCGGCTTTCTCGACAAGAACCCGGCAGGCGGCATCCATCATGTGTGCTATGAGGTCGAGGATATCACTGCTGCGGCCGAGCGCCTGACGGCATCGGGCGCGCGGGTGCTGGGCGATGGCACCCCCAAGATCGGCGCCCATGGCAAGCCGGTCCTTTTCCTGCATCCAAAGGATTTCAATGGATGCCTCATCGAGTTGGAGGAAGTCTGATGGGTCCCGTCTCCGGCCTGGTTCTCTATGCGGTCATCTGGTTCATGACCTTCTTCGTCGCCATCCCGATCCGCCTTCAAACCCAAGGTGAGGCGGGCAATACCGTGCCGGGCACGCATCACGGCTCGCCCGAGCGGCATGATCTCAAGAAAAAGGCATGGATCACCACGGGCGTTGCCTTTGTGATCTGGGCGATTGTGGCTTGGGTCGTGCTTGGCGGTATCGTCACGATGGATGATATCGACCTGTTCAACCGCTTCGGCCCGGGTCCTGTCGAAGGGCGTGGACTAGGTGGGTAAAGGTCGCCGCACCCAATATGGGAATGATCAGGTTGATCAGCGGAACAGATAGGGGAATCGCCATCAGGACGCCCGCGCCCCAGACTTTGAGCCAGTGCCGTTTGCGCAACTCCTGCGCGCCCGCGCGGCCCAGCCGGCGCATCGCGGCCAGCTGGAAGTATTCGCGCCCCAAAAGGTACCCGTTGAGGCCCCAGAAGATCGCGAAGGCCCCGAACGGCAGCGCGACGTAGAGGATCAGCGCCAGGAGGTTCGCGCCGATCAGCACCCCCAGAAACCCGACCGTGTCGCGGATCGCATCGCTCCACGGCATGGGCGGGACATCGGGAAGCGCCGGATAGTGCCGCGCCTCGACCGCCGCCGCCACATCGTCCAGAAAGAGCGAGGTGATGGCGGAGGCCACCGGCACCATGAGGAAGATGGACATGATCATCATGGCAAGGAGGCTGGTCCATCCCAGAAGGTCATCCAGCCAGCGCACTTCACCCACCAGCGGCAGCGTCACCGCATCGCCCGTCAGCCATGAAATCCCGATCAGAACCAGCGCATAGACAGCAAAGAGCAGCGCCAGCGTCAGAGCAATCCCGAGGATCAGCACCCGGCGAAAGCGCGGATCACCCATCTGGCCGAGCGCCTTGGCAAAGGAGGCGAAGATCATTCGCTGACCCACGTGGTGATGGCGCCAATATCGGGGCGGGGCCGCTCGGGCGGGGCGCTGGTTTCGGTGCCGATATGGATGAGGCCCGCGATCCGTTCGTGCGAGCCAAGGCCCATGACGCCCTCGGCAAAGCCGCGATCATGGCTGGCCCAACCAGTGAGCCAGTTGGCCCCCCACCCGGCGGCCAGCGCGGCGTTCAGCAGCGCAAGACATACAGCGCCTGCGGAATATGTCTGTTCGATGGGCGGTATCTTGGGCGAGGGCTGCTGCACTTCGATCACCGCGACGGCCAGATGCGCCTCCCCGTATTGCGCCTGTGCCTTCAGGACCGCTTCTGCGTCGGGGGCGCCGGGCAGGGCGGGGATCATCGCCGAGATCCGCAGCAGCGCAGCACGTTCGAGCACCACAAAGCGCCACGGCTCCAGCTTGCCGTGGTCGGGCGTTCGCGCGGCCATCTCAAGCAGCGGCATCAGCGCCGCGCGATCCGGCACGGGCAATCCCAGCGTCTTGGCAGGGCGTGAGCGGCGCGTGGCCAGAAAATCCAGCACATCTGGGCGGGGGGTCGGCATGGTCAGGCTCCAGCTCTTGGGGTCACGCCCCTATGTCGGGCGGGGCGCGCGCGGGGTCAAGGGGCTGCCGCCCCCGGTAACAGCCCGCAGAGCGACTACTTTTGACCGATCAGAGTGGCGCTTGTGTAAACACCCTCGGGCAGGTTCAGCGCCGCGCCCAGATCGCGCAGTTGCGCCATCGACAGGGTGACAGTGCGCATCTCGCCCTGTCGCGCGTCGAACTGGCGGATCGCAATGCATTCCTCAAATGCCTCGATCACCACATCCTCCTGAAGCGGCGCGGGGCCCTCATCGACGAGGGTCACGACAGTGGCGTCGAAATCATGCTCGATCGAAAACATGGCATGGCTCCTGATTGGAATTTTCATCGGTCAACGTGACGGCATCGGCGGCGCGTTGCAAGGGCCGTGCAATCGCTCTGGTCCTTGGGGGCGGCCACCGGTAGGATGGCTGAAATGTCGATTGTCCGGAGGATTTCCATGCGAAAGCTCACCCTGCTCTGCGTGCTGGCGCTGGCCGCTTGCGATGCGCCGCCACCTTCCACTGGCGGGCCCTCGGGCCAGCCTTCTGCGCAGGTACAGCAGCAAAGGGCGCCTTCGACACCCAGCTCCGCTTCGATAGCTCAGTTCAAGGCCGTCGTCGCCTCGGTCGAGCCTGTGGCAGAGCGGGAGTGCGAAGCGCGAACGCGGAATATCAACTGTGATTTTCGTATTGTCGTCGATGACCGTCCCGGCCAGCCCGCCAACGCCTTTCAGACCGTGGACAGACAGGGCCGGCCCATTCTGGCCTTCAACCTCGCGCTGATTGCCGAGGTGCGCAACCGCGACGAGTTGGCGTTCGTGATGGGCCATGAGGCGGCGCATCACATTGCCGGGCATCTGGACCGCCAGCGCAACAATGCCATGGCAGGTGCAATCCTGCTGGGGGGCCTTGCGGCCATCACCGGCGCGGGCGAGGGTGCGGTTCAAAGTGCGACCGATATCGGCGCTGGCCTCGGCGCGCGGAGCTACTCCAAGGATTACGAGCTGGAGGCCGACGCGCTGGGCACGATCATTACCAAGCGCGCGGGATACAATCCGGTGCGCGGTGCCGAGTTCTTTACCCAGATCGCCGATCCGGGTGATCGCTTTCTCGGCACCCATCCGCCCAATGCCCAGCGCATGGAGACGGTGAGACGTGTGAACGCCGGGCTGTAGCCGGAAAAATGAGCGTTCGGCGGATGTGGCAAATGACCGGCGTGGTCAGTGACCGGGGATCGAAATACGCGGTCTCCGGCGGCCCCGCCGGATCCCGAGAAGATGCCGATGCGTTTCTCAAGGATCTGAAACGAGACAAGAAATTCGCCAAGGCGACCCATAATACATGGGCCGTCCTTCTGCCGGATGGCACCCCCCTCAAGGGCGATGATGGCGAAGCGGGGGCGGGTATGGTGATCGTGCGGATGCTCGAGCGCGAGGCGCTGCATGGCTACATCATCGTCGTGACGCGTTGGTATGGTGGTAAGCATCTGGGCGGCGACCGCTTTCGCCATGTGCAAACCTGCGTCGAGGAATGGCTGGCGACCTACGCGCGCTAAAGCGTTTCGCCCTTACCCTGAGATATCAGCGAAAGGCGAAACGCGTGCAACGCCTATATGCGGCTCTGCGTTTCGCAAAACGCCGTGATGCACGGTTTTCGCGAAACGCTTTAGATCATCTGTAGCGCAGCTGCGATGGCGGCAAAAAAACAGCCCGAGGCGACCATCACGAATCCGTGCCATATCGCAGTGGAAAAGCGCAGCTTTTCCCACGCGTAGAACAAGATTCCAGCAGTATAAAGCAGACCGCCCGCAAGGATCAGGCCCAGGCTGAGGCTCGGCAATCGCGGGATCAGCGGTATGAAAAGCGCGAGCCCAAGCCATCCGAGCACCAGATAGGGCCAAAAGCCCGTGTGCATTTTCCCCCTACCAGTCATCAGCTTGGCACCCGCGCCGATCAGGGCCAGCGTCCAGACCGCCAACAGGGTGACATACCCGAAGGCGGTGCCCAGCAGCGCCGCCAGAGGCGTGAATGTGCCGGCGATCTTGACGTAGATCGCGGCGTGATCCACCCGGCGCAAGACTGGCCTGAGGCCCGTATCGGCGAGGATGTGATACGCGCCTGATGCGCCCAACATGATCAGAAGTGCGGCTGAATAGACCACGAGGGACACCCATAGCCCTGCAGTCGTATCGCCCGGCAAGCCCGCAAAGAGCCACATCACCGCTGCGATGGCCAGCGCAAGGCCGATGACATGCACCGCGCCATCGGCCAGCCGCTCGTTACGGGAATAGGGAGGGTAGGACATTGCGATCATAGCTTTCAGGGTAGCGGTCGACCATTGATGAAAGGTCAACGCGAGCCGGGAAATTCGCCTTTTGGAAGAAGGATACCCTTAAATTGACCCCGAAACCCCGATTTTCAAGCCGGCTCAGCGGATCAGCGCGCCCCAGAGATCGTATTCGCCTGCCTCATCGACCTCGACACGCACGATTTCGCCAACGCTCAGTCCCTCGGTGCCCTCATCGATGAAAAGGTTGCCGTCGATCTCTGGCGCATCGGCCTTGGTGCGGCAGGTCGCGATTCCGTCTTCGTCGATGTCGTCGATCAGCACGTCTTGCACCGACCCAACCTTGGCCGCCAGCTTGTTCACGGAAATCGCCTGCGCCTTTTCCATGAAACGATCCCAGCGATCTTGCTTGACCTCGTCCGGCACATGATCCGGCAGATCGTTGGATCGCGCGCCGGCGACGTTTTCATACTGGAAACACCCGACGCGATCGAGCTGCGCTTCGTCCAGCCAGTCAAGAAGGGTCTGGAACTCGGCCTCCGTCTCGCCCGGATAGCCAACGATGAACGTGCTGCGCAGCGTGATATCGGGGCAATCGGCGCGCCATGCGGCGATTTCGTCCAGTGTCCTGGCGGCGGCGGCGGGACGGGCCATCCGGCGCAGCACATCGGGATGAGCATGCTGAAACGGAATATCTAGATAGGGCAAGACCAGCCCCTCGGCCATCAGCGGGATGAGCTGGCGCACATGCGGGTAGGGATAGACGTAGTGCAGGCGCACCCAAGCGCCCAGATGGCCCAGATCGCGCGCCAGATCGGTGATATGCGCCCGGTGGTCGCGCTCGGTAGCGTGTTTAATATCGACGCCATAGGCCGAGGTATCCTGACTGATGACGAGGAGCTCGCGCACGCCATTTTCGACCAGCTTTTCAGCCTCGCGCAGCACCGCATGCGCTGGCCGCGAGGCAAGGCGACCGCGCATGTCGGGGATAATGCAGAACTTGCACTTGTGGTTGCAACCCTCTGAAATCTTGAGATAAGAGTAGTGCCTAGGCGTCAGGCTGACCCCGGATGCGGGCAAGAGGTCGATGTAGGGATCGGGCCGGGGCGGCACGGCGGCATGCACCGCGTCCAATACCTGCTCGTACTGGTGCGGGCCCGTCACGGCCATGACGCTGGGATGCGCGCCGGTGATGTACTCGGGCTCTGCCCCCAGACAGCCGGTGACGATCACGCGGCCGTTCTCGGCCAGCGCCTCGCCAATGGCGGCCAGGCTCTCGGCCTTGGCGCTGTCGAGAAAGCCGCAGGTGTTCACGATGACCGCATCCGCGCCGGTGTAATCGGGCGAGATGCCATACCCTTCGGCACGCAGGCGCGTCAGGATGCGTTCGCTGTCCACCAGCGCCTTGGGACAGCCCAGCGAGACCATGCCGATATGGGGCTGCCCGTCCCGCCGGGGGGCAGGGGTCAGGCGCGCGCGGGCAAGGTCAGGGCGAAGATCGGGAGGATTGCTGCTCATCGGCGCGGGTATAGACCACGCCGGTCCCTCGCAAAAGGGGCAAACTATTGCCGGGCGGCGGCGGGGCGCCTAAGCTGGCGTGCAAGATGGCGACATGAATGCGCCACGACCTATGAGGCAGCACATGAAGTTCCTGGTCAAGATCCTCGGATTTGTCCTCGTTGCCGTGATTCTTGCGGTAGGCGCTCTGTTTTTCCTGCCGGGCGAGCGTATTGCGCGCATCGCCGCCGAACGGATCAGCACGATGACGGGCCGCGAGGTCACCATGACGGGCGACACGTCGATCAGCTTCTACCCCGTGCTTGGAATCAGCACTGGACAGACCACCATCGCCACGGCGGACTGGGCCACGGGCGGGCCGATGCTGACTGCGGACAGCCTCAAGGTGGGGGTTGATCCCATCGCGCTTATCGGGGGCGAGGTGCGCATCACCGGTCTTGAGGTGGCCCGCCCGCGCATCGTGATCGAACGCGCCGCGGATGGCCGGGGCAACTGGGAAATCGGTGTCGATGGCGTGGCCTCCACCGGGCAAGGCGATGACGCCGCATCCGCGCCCGCAGCGCAATCAGGCGCCCTTGCGCTGACGCTGGACCGCGCGCTGATCACTGACGCGTCCGTCACCTACATCGACGCGCGCACGGACACGCGCCAAGACATGTCGGGTGTCGATCTGGACGTGCGCTGGCCCAGCTATGCCGGCGAGGCGACATTCGATCTGGTGCTGCGCCCGGCGGATCAGGACGTGCGCATCGCGGGGCGCCTCGACGCGTTCGGCCCCTTGCTCGAAGGGGGCGTTTCGCCGCTCGATGTCACCATTTCGACGGACGGTGGCACCCTTGGCCTTGATGGCCGGGCGAGCGCGGCGCCGCAGCTGGATGCGCGCCTTACCGCAGATATCGACAACACGCGGCGGTTCATGAGCGCGCTCGGCCTCACGCCCGCCGATCTGCCCGAGGGCCTTGGCCGCGAGATCACGGCCACCGGCCAGTTGAACATCACCGAGGATATCCGCATCTCGTTGCGCGACATGACGCTTGACCTTGGCGGCAACAACGTGACGGGTGCGCTCGATGTCGTCACCTCGGGCGAGCGCCCGCGCGTGACGGCGCGCCTCGATGCAGGGGCGCTGGACCTCAGCATGCTGGCGGGCAGCGAGGGCGGACCATCTGGCGGCAGCAGCGGCGGCACGGCGCCCGCCGCGCCCGATGGCTGGTCGCGCGCGCCCATTGATGCCAGCGCACTTGGCCTCGTCGACGCTGACATCGCGCTGACAGCCGGCAGCCTTGATCTAGGCCAGTTCACCTTTGGCGCGGCCGATATCGGCCTGACCATCGACAGGGCGCGCGCCGTCGCAGAGCTGAAGCGCCTTGAGGGCTATGGCGGCACGCTGACGGGGCAGGCGGTGGCCAACAACCGCTCCGGCCTCTCGGTTGGCGGTGATCTGACCGCGCGCGGCATCGACATGGAGCGTTTCCTGACCGATGCCGCAGGCGTCACGCGCTTTGCGACCACCGGCACGGCCACGCTTGATTTTCTGGGCGTCGGTCAGTCGGTCGACACCATCATGAACAGCCTCAGCGGCAATCTCAGCCTTGCCACCGGGCGCGGTGTCATCTCGGGCTTTGACCTCGATCGGCTGATGCGCACGGGCGATGGCAGCGGCGGCACGACGGTGTTCGACGAAATGGGCGCCAGCTTTGCCATCGAGGACGGCAACATGCGCGGGGACGATCTGAAAATGTCGATGCCGCTGGCCACCGCAACCGGCAAGGGGCGCATCGGCCTTGGTGCCCGCGACATCGACTACCTCTTTACCCCCGTCCTCTTGCAGGGCGAAAACAGCCGTGGCCTTGCCATCCCCGTCAGTATCACGGGGCCGTGGTCCAGCCCGCGCATCCGCCCCGATCTGGAAAAGGCGATCGACCTCAACCTGCGCGAAGAGCGCAAGCAACTCGAGAAGAAAGCGCGCGAGGAAGTCGATCGCGAGATCGAAAGCTTCGTGGAAAAGGAGCTGGGCGTGACCGTGCAAGAGGGCCAATCGGTCGAGGATGCGTTGAAGGACAACGTCAAGGATCAGGCGGTCAGGGAGCTTTTCAAGCTCTTTGATTAAGGCGCCGTGCCGCTAAAAATCCCCCCGCGTCATTGCCTTTGGTTGAACGCCATGCTGACGGGGCGCAGCGCCAGACATGACTGTTGCCCGCGCCCCGGTTGATATCACAGAGCAAAGGCGTAACGCTTTGAGGTGGCCACATCAGCCCGCGATCCCATTCTGCCCGCCCGGCTTTCATTGTTCCCGAAATACTCGCGCCGCAGGCATCCGCCAGTTGCCAAGAAAAAGCCCCGCGGAAATGATCCCACGGGGCTTTGCAATCAATATCTGGTCGCGGTCAATGCTTCAGCGGCGGCGGTCACGGCGCGAACTCATCGGCTGGAACGCAACGCCCACATGGGCCTCGCAATAGGGTTTGCCTGCCTGCACCGGCAGGCCACAGAACCAGAAATCATCCGTCGCCGGGTCGCCCACCGGCCATTTGCAGGTGCGCGAGGTCAGCTCCATCAGCGACAGGCGCTTGGCCTTCTTCTCGACCTCGCTGACCTTTGCCAGCGCTTTGGGGTCGATTTCATTGGTCGAGGGCTGCGGCGGCAGCGGCTGGCCTGCCGGGATGATCGGCTTGATCCGGGTCACGGGGGCGGCGACGACTTCCTCCTCTTCCTCCGGCGCGGGGGCCGGTTCGGCCTTGGCGGCAGGCTTGGGCGCCGGTTTCTCCGAGGGTTTGCCAGAAGGTTTGCCCGAAGGCTTGGCCGTCTTCGCCTGTGGCTTGGTGGCCGTCTTGGCAGCCTCGGCGGGGGCCGCAGGCTCATCCTGCGCCCCGGCGGACGCGCCTGCGCTGCCCGCGCCGCCATTGCGGTTCGACAGGCCAAGGCGGTGCACCTTGCCGATCACGGCATTGCGGGTGACGCCGCCGAGTTCCTTGGCGATCTGGCTGGCAGACTGGCCCTCGCCCCACATTTTCTTCAGCGTCTCGACGCGTTCATCGCTCCAGGACATGTTGGCCCGTTCCTATAGTTTGGGACACCCGCCAAAAGACGCGCAGACCCGCAAATTTCCTGAGTGCCCTATTCTAATCACTCGTGCCTGAGTTACAAGGCGTCGAATCGGGTCGGGCCCCCGCAGGGAGACCCCTTGCAGCGTCATGCCGCAGAATGGCGCCAAGCGCACCCCCAACATCAGCCGGAGGCGAGCGAGACATGCAGGATTTCACCGATATGGGCACGCGCCGCTTTGGCCGGGTCAACTGGCTGGGGCTCTCGACGCTGTGCTGGCGCGAGGTCATGCGCTTTACCGCCGTCTGGACACAGACACTTCTGGCGCCGCTGGCGACGGCGGCGCTGTTTCTCGTGATCTTCACCATCGCCATCGGGCCAGCACGCGGTGACGTGATGGGCGTGTCCTTCACGCATTTCATCGCGCCGGGCATCCTGATGATGACCGTCATTCAAAACGCCTTTGCCAACTCCTCCTCGTCCATCGTCATCGGCAAGGTGCAGGGCAATATCGTCGACACGCTCATGCCGCCGCTCAGCCCGGCCGAGTTGGTGACGGGCTACCTCGTTGGCAGCATCGGGCGGGGCCTCGTGGTGGCTGTCGCGATTTCGCTGGGCCTTGCGGTCTTTCTCGGCATCGTGCCGCAACACCCGCTGATGATGCTCGGCTATGTGATCCTCGGGTCTGCGTTCATGGGCGCGGTCGGCATCGTCGCCGGGATATTTGCCAACAAGTTCGATCAGATGGCCGCGATCACCAACTTCGTCGTCACGCCTCTCGCGTTTCTGTCGGGCACCTTCTACTCGGTCGAGGCATTGCCGCCGGTTCTCAATGAGATCACGCATTTCAACCCGATCTTCTACCTGATCGACGGCCTGCGCTACTCGGTCCTCGGCGTCTCCGACAGCGCGCCTGCGTTCGGCGCCGTCGTTGCCATCCTGTCGACGCTGGCGGTGGCGGGCGTGGCTCTGGTGATGTTCACGCGCGGCTACCGGCTCAAGGCCTGAGAGGACGGCAATTCAGACAAGGTCAGACCGCCGCGTTGACAGGCGCGGCGCGCTGCGGCACTCCTAGGCGCCTGATCCAAAGGAAACGTCGTCATGATCCCGTCCGTATTGCCCACCTACAACCGCGCGCCGCTCAGCTTCGTCAAGGGCGAAGGCGCCTGGCTGATCGAGGCTGATGGCCGGCGCTTTCTTGATCTGGGCGCGGGCATCGCGGTAAACGCGCTCGGCCACGCCCACCCGGCCCTGGTGGCAGCGCTCACCGCACAGGCGGGCCAGCTCTGGCATACGTCCAACCTCTACCAGATCCCCGCCCAGCAAGAGCTGGCCGATCGCCTCACGGCGGCGACCTTCGCCGATACGGTCTTCTTTACCAACTCCGGCACCGAGGCATGCGAACTGGCGGTCAAGATGGCGCGGCGCCACTTCCATGACGCGGGCCAGCCCGAGCGCACCGAAATCATCGCCTTCAACGGCTCGTTCCATGGCCGCTCCTCGGCGGGCATTGCCGCCGCCGGCTCCGACAAGATGACGCATGGCTTCGGCCCGCTCCTGCCGGGGTTCACGCACCTGCCTTGGGGCGATCACGACGCGCTGACTGCGGCCATTACCGACAGCACCGGGGCCATCCTGATCGAGCCGGTGCAGGGCGAGGGGGGCATCCGCCCGCTGCCCGATCAATGCCTCAAGGGGCTGCGCGACCTTTGCGACACGCATGGCATCCTTTTGATCCTCGACGAGGTGCAATGCGGCATGGGCCGCACCGGGCGCCTCTTTGCCCATGAATGGGCCGGGGTGGAGCCGGATATCATGATGGTCGCCAAGGGCATCGGCGGCGGCTTCCCCCTTGGTGCGGTGCTGGCGACAGAGCATGCGGCCAGCGCCATGATCGCAGGCACCCATGGGTCCACCTATGGCGGCAATCCACTGGCCTGCGCAGTCGGCAACGCCGTGATGCAGGAAATCGCGACCGAAGACTTCCTGCAAGGCGTGCGTGCCCGGTCGGGATACATGCGCCAGCGGCTCGAGGCGCTCGTGGCGGCGCACCCGGACGTCTTCGAGGGGGTGCGCGGCGCGGGCCTCATGCTGGGCTTCAAATGCAAGGCGCCCAATACCGACGTGCTGAACGCCTGCTACGCGCAATTGCTCTGCACGGTGCCGGCGGCGGACAACGTGCTGCGCCTTCTGCCGCCCCTCAACATCACCGAGGCCGAGATTGCCGAGGCGGCCGCCCGCCTCGATGCGGCCGCCGCCTCCCTTTCTTCTTGCTGAAAATATCCTCGGGGGTCCGGGGGCAGACAGCCCCCGTCGCCGCCCGCCACAGGGACAGATCATGAATCATTTTCTCGACATCCATAAAACCGACCCCGCCGCCCTTCGCGCCATCATCGACAGCGCCGCGCAGATGAAATCCGCCCGCGCCGGCCGCGCGCGCGGCGCCGCCGATGATGAGCAGCCGCTCGCAGGCCAGATGGTCGCGCTCATCTTCGAGAAGCCATCGACGCGCACGCGGGTCAGCTTCGATGTGGGCGTGCGGCAGATGGGCGGGCAGACCATGCTGCTCTCGGGCTCGGAAATGCAGCTGGGCCATGGCGAGACGATCGCCGATACCGCCCGCGTGCTGAGCCGCTATGTCGATCTCATCATGATCCGCACATTCGACGAATCGGTCCTGATCGAGATGGCCGAATACGCCGATGTGCCCGTCATCAACGGCCTCACCGACCGCACCCATCCCTGCCAGATTATGGCCGACGTCCTCACCTATGAAGAGCATCGCGGCCCGATCCGGGGCAAGAAAGTCGTCTGGTCGGGGGACGGCAACAATGTCTGCGCGTCCTTCCTGCACGCAGCCGGGCAGTTCGGCTTCGACATGACCTTCACCGGCCCCGCCCAGCTCGATCCCGAAGAAGAGTTCATCGGCCTCGCGCGCAAGGCGGGCGTCTCCGTCCAGATCGAACGCGACCCGCACAAGGCCGTGACGGGGGCCGATCTGGTTGTCACCGATACCTGGGTCAGCATGCACGACAGCCAATCCACCAAGGAGCGGCGTCACAACATGCTGCGCCCCTATCAGGTCAACGAGGCGCTGATGGCCTCGGCCAAGCCGGACGCGCTCTTCATGCACTGCCTGCCCGCCCACCGGGAGGAGGAGGCGACCAGCGCCGTCATGGATGGCCAGAATTCGGTTGTCTTCGACGAGGCCGAAAACCGCCTGCATGCGCAGAAGGCCGTCATGCGCTGGTGCCTCGGAGTTTAGGCGCAGCCTTGCAAAGACTTGGCCCCGCGGCCTAATCTGAATGCCTGAGGCGGGAGGGATCATGGCGCAGCAGGCACGGATCGGCATTTACGGGCTGGGCACGATGGGCAGCGCTCTGGCGCTCAACATGGCCGAGCTGGGCATCCCCGTCGCCGTCGCCAACCGCGAGGCCGATTGGCTGCCCGCCTTCATGAATGAGGCGGGCGATCTGGCAGCCCAGCTGCAGCCGCACGAGACGCTGGAGGCCTTTGTTGGCGGGCTTGCCTTGCCGCGCGTCATCCTCTTCATGATACCCTCGGACGCGCCAATGGATGCGATGATCGAGGCCGTGTTGCCGCTGCTGGCGCCCGGCGACACCATCATCGATGGTGGCAACGCCGATTTTCACGCCACCCGCCGCCGCAGCGCCGATCTGGCGGCAAGGGATATCCACTTTGTCGGCATGGGCATCTCGGGCGGCGAGGCGGGCGCGCGTCATGGCCCCTCGATGATGGTCGGCGGCTCGGCCCATAGCTGGATCCAGCTGGAGCCGATCCTGACCGCGATCGCCGCCCGCCATGAGGGCGACCCATGTGTCGCTCACTTGGGCCCCGATGGCGCGGGCCATTTCGTCAAGACGGTTCATAACGGAATCGAATACGCCGATATGCAGGTCATCGCCGAAATCTACGGGCTCATGCGCTATGGCCTCGTGCGCAGCCCCGTCGAGATCGGCGCGCGCTTCGAGCGATGGAACGAGGGCCCGCTGCGCTCCTACCTGGTCGAGATCACCGGTAAGGCGCTGGGATATGTCGATCCGGTCACGGGCCATCCAGCGGTCGATGTCATCAAGGATGCCGCAGGCCAGAAGGGCACCGGGCGCTGGACCGTGATCGAGGCGGTGGCTCTGGGTCAATCGGCCAGCATGATCGACGCCGCTGTCGCTGCGCGCAGCTGGTCGTCAGAGAAAAGCACCCGCGTCGCCGCCGAAGCGGTCCTCGGCGGGGATCGCAGTCTGCTGGATCTGGACGATGATGCGCTTGAGCGGGCCTTTCTGGCGGCCCGTATCATTTGCCATGCGCAGGGTTTTCGCATCCTGAAGGCGGCCAGCGAGGAGTATGACTGGGCGCTCGACCTTGCGCGCATTGCCGAGATCTGGCGCGCGGGCTGCATCATCCGGTCGGCGCTGCTGGACGACATCGGCGCCGCACTGCGCGATAATTTGCCGGGTGGGCAGCTGATCCTTGCGCCCGCCATGGCGGCAGAGCTGGGGCGCTGCATTCCGGCGTTGCGCTGGGTCGTGGCCGCGGCCGTCGCGGGGGGGCATGCGGCGCCGGCACTGGGCGCGGCCATCGCCTGGTTCGACACGATGCGGCAAGGGCGCGGCACCACCGATATCATTCAGGCGCAGCGAGATTTCTTTGGCCATCACGGATACGCGCGGCTGGGCATGGCGGGCGTGCATCACGGGCCCTGGTGGGACTGAGACGTTTTGCCAAAAGACCGGGGTCACGGCTTTTGGCAGAGCGCAGCACGCAACATGACTGATGTCTGAGGTTAAACGCGCGTTGCTTTGGGGTGCAGACGCCGGGATTTGAGTATTTTCAGAACAATGAAAGACGGGCGAACAGCCTATTTTCGCGGTTTGGCGCGCAAGGTCGGGTCGGCCTGGCTGGGATCTTCGGGCCAAGGGTGGCGCGGGTAGCGCCCGCGCATGTCGCGGCGCACGTCCGCGTAGGAGCTGGCCCAGAAGCCCGGGATATCGAGTGTGGTCTGCACGGGCCGGTGCGCGGGCGACAGCAGCGTGACCCGCAGGGGCGTCTTGCCCACCATGGGATGCGTGGTCTGGCCGAACATCTCCTGAAGGCGCAGTTGGATTTCGGGGGGATCGGTGTCGTAGTCGATGGGAATCTGGCGGCCAAGCGGTGTGGTGAAATGGGCCGGCGCGAGCCGGTCGAGCGCCTGCATCTGGGTATAATCCAGCTGCGCCCGCAGCGCGTTCAGAATGTCGAAGCGGCGCCACTCCTGTGCGTTGCGGAGGCCCTGTAGAAAGGGCAGCAGCCACGCATCGAGGGTCTCCATCAGGGCGGCGTCCGACATGTCGGGCAGGTCCATGCCCGCGCCGCGCCCTAGCGCCACGCGGGCAGCGAAGCGGCGCGCGCCGTTCGACCACACCAGGCCCATGTCGCGGATACCGTCGAGCATCGCGGCGGCGACGGCGCCTTGCGGCGCGTCCTTCCATTGACGATCATCGAGGATCAGCGCGCCGTATCGCTCCTGCTGGCGGGCGCTGACGCGTCCGTCGCGGCGGGACCATGCGCAGATGTCGTGCCACGCGATCTGGTCGCCATAAAGGCCGCGCAGCTGCGCCTCGCTGATCGGGATGGCCTGCCGTATGCGCGCCTCGCGCGGGTTGCCATCGGTATCCGTGACGACGATGAGGCGCTGGCTGGCCAGCGGATCTTCGGCGGCGAAGATCGCGCCCTTGCCGCCCGACAGCAGGTAGCGGGGCGCATCCCCGGCGCGGCGCAGGCCGATGCGGTCGGGATAGGCGAGGGCAGCCATTTCCGCATCGTCGAGGCCGGGCTGGCGTGCCTTGGCGCCGCGGGCAAGGCGGCGCGCCTCCTGGGCGATGCGCTGAAGCACCGCGCGGCTGGGGGCATGCGGGTGCGGCCCCTTGGGCCTGCGGATCGCGGCGAGGCGCAGCGCCAGATCGGCGGGCGCGCTGCGGGGCAGGGGATCGCGCTCGGACAAGAGCGCGGCCAGCGTCGCCGCCTCGGGCCCTGCCAGCGCCAGCATATGGGCAAGCCGCGGATGCAGCGGCAGCGCGGCCAGCGCGCGGCCGTGGTCGGTGATATGCCCCGCTGCGTCGAGCGCGCCCAGCATCCCCAAGAGCGCCTGCGCCTCGGCATAGCTGCCGGGATTGGGCTGCGTCAGCAGGGGCAGCACTTCGGGCGCGGCGCCCCAGAGCGCCAGCTCCAGCGCGAGGGGCGCGAGGTCAGCCGCCTCGATCTCGGCCGGGGGAAAGGCGGGCAGGGCACCCTCTTCGCCGCGCGTCCAGAGGCGATAGCAGACGCCGGGCGCGACGCGCCCCGCGCGGCCCTGCCGCTGGGTCGCCTCGGCGCGGCTGACCGGCTCGGTCACGAGGCGCGCCATGCCTGCGCCCGGATCGAAACGCATGCGCCGGGCGCGCCCGCCATCGATCACGACGCGCACGTCCTCTATGGTCAGCGACGTCTCGGCGATGGAGGTCGCGAGGACGATCTTGCGCCCCTCACGCTGCGGCGCGATCGCGGCGCGCTGGGCCGCAAAATCCATTGCGCCAAAGAGGGGTCGCAGAGTGCAATCGGCACCGACGCGCGGCGCCAGCAGCGATTCGAGCCTGCGAATCTCGCCCTCACCGGGCAGAAAGATCAAAACGCCGCCTTCGGTTTCGGCCAGCGCCGCGCAGGTGAGATCGGCCAGTGCCGGTTCGAGCCGCTGCGCCTTGGGGCGCGGGCGGTCCAGCCAGCGCGTCTCGACCGGATGGCTCCGCCCTTCGCTGGTGATGAGCGGCGCGTCCCCCATCAGCGCGGCGACGGGCCCGGCATCAAGCGTGGCGGACATGGCGAGCAGGTGCAGATCGGGGCGCAGCGCACCTGCGATCTCGAGGCAGAGCGCGAGGCCGAGATCGCCATCGAGGCTGCGTTCGTGAAACTCGTCGAAGATCACGGTGCCGATGCCGCCGAGTTCGGGATCGGACTGGATGCGACGGGTCAGGATGCCGGTCGTGACCACCTCGATGCGTGTGGCGCCGGACACCCGCGCCTCGCCGCGCACGCGGTAGCCGACCGTGGCCCCCACATCTTCGCCGAGGCTCTGCGCCATCCGCTCGGCAGCGGCGCGCGCGGCAAGACGGCGCGGCTCGAGCATGACGATGCGGCCCTTGCTCAGCGCCGCCTCCATGAGGGCCAGCGGCACGCGCGTCGTCTTGCCTGCGCCGGGCGGCGCCTGCAGCACGGCACGGCCATGCGTGCGCATCGCCTCCAGAAGGCGCGGCAGCGCCTCGGTAATCGGCAGATCGTCGGGGGAGGCAGCCTGAGGCATCTAGTCGCGCGTCATCGCGGCGGTGCCATAGCTTGACCTGACCGTCAGCGCCTCGGCCCGCATCACCCCGCCCGACGGGACATAGGTCACGGTGAAGGGAAAGCTGCTCTGGCGCGCCATTTCGGAGGCCGAGAAGCCTGCAACACGGGTATAGGCGCCGCGACAGGTGGTGCGGCCCTCGGCCTCGCTGCGGCCCGTCATGGCCAGTCGCGAGCGGCGCTGCCCGTCGAAGATGGACACGTCATAGCGGCACAGGCCATCTGCGGGCCGGTCACGCAGCACGCCCCAGAGCGCGGTCAGCGGATCGAGCGTGCCGCCCTGCGCCGCGGGATCGAGTGCGTTCGGGTCCGCCTCGACTTCTGCGGCCACGCTGCCGCCGGTGATGCGCGGCACACCGCCGTAATAGCGTAGCGACACTGTCGAGCTGCGGCTGCCGGTGTCGATCTGCTCGTCGTAGCTTTGCGGCGCGAGGCCGCGCTGCCCGATGCGCCCCCGCGCGGTCAGGTCGAACCCCGAATCAACGATGCGCCCGATGCCGGTGCTGTTGAACACCGCGCTGACGGCATAGGCGGCGGAGGTCTCGCGCGCGGCGAATTGCATCTTGCCCACCGGCAGGCCCAGCAGGCGCACGTCGTAGGAGGCGCGGATATCCTGCGCCTTGGCCGGGCTGGCGAGCGCGGCAAGGATGACGATGGCTGCGGCAAGGCGCATTGGGGGCTCTCCGGCGTTGTGACGGGCGCGGCTGCACTGGACAAATCCCCGCACGGCACGGCAGATAGTCATGTAAGCGAAAGGACCACGGGCGACCATGACCATCGACATTGCACAGCTTGAACGCGGGATTGTCAAAGGGGATCGGCGGGCCCTGTCGCGCGCGATCACGCTGGTCGAAAGCACGCGGCCCGACCACCGCGCCCTCGCGGCCGAGTTGGTCGAGGCGCTGAAGGGCGCCGATGGTCTGGACCGCCAAGCCGTGCGCATCGGCCTTTCGGGCACGCCGGGGGTCGGAAAATCCACCTTCATCGAAGGCTTTGGCGGGATGCTGACGGCGCAGGGGATGCGCGTTGCGGTTCTTGCGGTCGATCCCAGTTCGGCGCGCTCGGGCGGCTCGATCCTGGGCGACAAGACGCGCATGGACGTGCTGAGCCGCGATCCCAATGCCTTCATTCGACCGTCGCCGAGCGGGGCGCATCTGGGCGGTGTCGGGCGCCGCTCGCGCGAGGCGGTCGCGCTCTGCGAGGCTGCGGGGTTCGATATCGTGCTGATCGAGACGGTCGGCGTGGGGCAGTCCGAGACGGTGGTGGCCGAAATGTCGGACCTCTTTGTGCTGCTTCTGGCGCCGGCGGGCGGCGACGAGCTTCAGGGGGTCAAGCGCGGGATCATGGAAATCGCCGATATCATCCTGATCAACAAGGCGGATGGCGATCTGAAATCCGCCGCCAGCCGCACCTGCGCCGATTACTCGGGGGCATTGCGCCTCTTGCGCAAGCGCCCGCAGGATCCGGAGGGATTTCCAAAGGCGATGATGGTCTCGGCGCTCGAGGATACCGGATTGCGCGAGGCATGGGCCGAAATGCAGGCGCTGACCGCTTGGCGCCGCGAGAACGGCCATTGGGACGCGCGGCGCGCCGAGCAGGCGCGCTACTGGTTCGGCGAGGAGGTGCGCCAGGGCCTGCTGGCGCAGTTGGCAACCCCCGAGGCACGCGCCGCGATGAACGAGCTGGGCAGTGACGTGGCCAAGGGGCGCACGACGCCCGCCATCGCGGCACGCGCGCTGCTGGACAGGATCGGCGCGCGGTAGCGGCGGAGGCCTGAGGGGCGCTGCCCCTCCGCCGCGATGCGGCTCCTCCCCGGGATATTTCTGGCAAAAAGAAAGGCAGCGGGGCCATTTGGGCCGGAAAGTCTGGGTGGGGGCTCGAAATCTCTTGGGGTGGGCATCATTATGGCAGGAGCGCCCCTTGACGGGCCGGGCGATTCCGCCTATCCACCGCCAACGGATTTTTGGGCGTGGCCTCGGCGGCGTCCTTTGGCCTTTGAGGCCATTTCAACACGGGCCGACTGGCCTTCACCTAGCAAGACGAGGATGACACCATGTCGCGCCGCTGCGAATTGACCGGAAAAGGCCCGATGGTTGGCAACAACTCCAGCCACGCCAACAACAAGACCAAGCGCCGGTATCTGCCGAACCTGAACGATGTGACGCTTCAGTCCGAAGCGCTGAACCGCGGCATCAAGATGCGCATCAGCGCGCATGCCCTGCGCAGCGTCGACCACCGTGGCGGTCTGGACGCATATCTGGCCAAGGCCAAGGATGTCGAGCTGTCGCCCTCGGTTCTGAAGGTCAAGAAAGAGATCGCCAAGGCACTGTCCGCTTCGGCCTGATCGACGCACCAAGGTACCGCATGTATTGAAAAGGCCCGGTTGGTAAATCCAACGGGGCCTTTTCTTTTTTGCAGGCGCGGTCTTAGTCCGTTGGTTGGGCAGCAATTCGCTCCGGCTTTTGTCTGGCGCGGTGCGCAGCCCATATCAAGGTCATGCAATGGCCGGTGCGTGAACGTGGTAACCCCTCTGAGCGGGACTTTTTTTTGGGGGGGGCGGGGGCTGGCGTGCATGGCATCGCCATGGTGCGTCGCGCAGCGAATAAGGAGGTGTCGCGCGACGTCAAAGATTTCTGATCCTGGTTCGTGAAGGGGATGACCGACACTAAGAAGATTGTAGTGATGGGCGTGAGTTACGCGGATTCCAAAAAGGGAAATCATCATGGGTCTTGCAATTAGATCCATCGCTGCCAGCGCGGTGCTCATTGCTGCCGTGCCGGCCCTTGCGGATGATATCGTGGTCGAGGACGCCTATGCGCGCAGCGCGTCGCCCACGGCCAGGACCGGCGCCATCTTCATGCAGATCACCAACGAGGGCGCGGATGACCGGTTGATCGGCGCCGCCTCACCTGCTGCGGAGCTCGTTCAACTGCACGCCCACCTGGCGAGCGGTGATGGCGTCATGCAGATGAAACATGCCTCGGAAAGCTTTGATTTGCCTGCCAATGACACGCTGAGCCTGGAGCGTGGCAGCAACCATGTCATGCTCATGGGTCTCACCGCGCCGCTGGTGCAGGATGCGACCGTGCCTGTAACGCTCACATTCGAAGAGGCGCGCGATCTGACGTTTAACGTCAGGGTCGACCTTGAGCGCATGCCCGGCGAAGGCAAATAACATGAGACGGATCACAAGACATATGCCGAGTGATCCGGGCGAAGAGTTTGCGGTCAAGGTGGCCCCGATCAAAAGGGCCGCCTTTGCATCTGGTGGCTTAGCGCGTCTGGTGGTTCAAGGCGTCTGGTGGTTCGAAAGATCTGGCGCAGCGGCGATACCCCGCGCCGTGCATATGGCCTGAACGAAGGCGCCTCGCCTTGTTACAGCAGCGAGATATCGGTTGCCATCTCGCGGCCGTCGCGCCCCTCCTGAAGCTCGAAACTGACCTTTTGTTCATCCGCCAGCCCGGTGAGTCCCGAGCGTTCGACAGCGGAAATATGGACAAAAACGTCCTTTCCGCCAGTATCGGGCGCAATAAACCCGTACCCTTTGGTTGTGTTAAACCATTTCACGGTGCCTGTCGGCATGCCGCCTTCTCCTTTTAGTCTGTCTGCCCGAGCAGGTGCCGGGCCGGTAAAGCCGGGCGCGACGTGACCGCGTAAGTGCAGCCAAATGACGCCAAGCCCGATTATAATTTTTGCACGGGTTTTGTAAAAATCAAGCAAAAGAGGATGCGACATCCTCGATTCGGCGGCAGTATCGACCAAAGCGATGATCAGTCGCGTAGTGTTTAGGCAAGGGCGAGAGGCGCAGAGATGCAGATTTACGGGCTCAAGAATTGCGATACATGCCGTAAGGCAGCCAAGGCGCTGCCACAGGCGGACCTGATCGACATTCGCGCGACCCCGCTGCCCGAGAGTGTGCTGCTGGCGGCGCACAGGCAGTTCGGCGACGCGCTTCTGAACACGCGCTCGACCACATGGCGGGGTCTGCCGGAGACGGATCGTCAGGGCGAGCCGCTCGACCTGATCCGCGCGCACCCGGCATTGATGAAACGCCCGCTGATCGATGCAGATGGCACGCTTCATCTGGGGTGGGGGCCGCAGGTGCAGGCGGCACTGCTCTAGCGTGCGGGGCCGTCGTTAGTGTCCAGGCGGCGCGTAAGCAGCCGGTCGACCGACAGGGGTCCCGCGCCCTTCAGCACCAGAACCAGCAGCAAGAAGACCCAGAGCGCCCGTTGATCCATGATGATCGAATCGGGCGCCCGGTCGAACCATGCGCCAACGGCCGCAGGTTCGGACCTCAGGCCGTGGCCGAAGAGATCGGTCAGCGACTGGATGATGATGAACCCGATCATTCCCAGCGCGGCGACCCGCGTGGCAATGCCCACCGCGATCAGCGTGGGTAGGATGAACTCGGCCCATGTGCCCGCCAGCACGACGGCTGTGTGGAAGAGGCTGAGCTGGCTGACATCATAGCCTGCGGCCTCCATCGCCTTGGGGAAAATCTGGGCATAGGCGCCCGCTGATGGCGAAAAGAGGCCATCGCCCAGCTTGGTCAGGCCCGAGGCCCAGAAATAGACCATCAGGATCGCTGCAAAGAGCAGTCTGGCCATGAGGCTGAGCGCACCATCGGCGCGGTCAAGCGCACGCGCGAAGGTGGTGTAGCGTGAAATCAGAGAGGTCATTGGCTGCCTCCGGGGACGATGCGCCGGATCGCTGACCCGCCGATAAGAAGGCGCAGCAGGGCTGGCAGGTCGAACTCAGGCGCCTCCGCGAGGGCGGCGTCATGTGCGGCGCCCACTGTCTGGCCGCCCGCCAAACCGGCGACAAATGCACCGCCGCCGGGGCCTGCGACCGACATGACCGGATCGAAGGCGGGCCGTGTCACGATCACGTCCTCTGCCGCCGCAGAAGGTTGCGGCGCGCCTTCCTGCATGTTGTAGGCCCATATGCCGTGGACGGGCCAGGGCGAGCGGATGAGGCGCAGGGCCGGGGCCAGACTGATACGCGCGGAGATAAGGGCGGTGGGGGCTATGTCTTGCAGTATTGCAGGGTCTACCACGCTCATATCCTCAGCATGGTAGGATTCTCGCAAAGCCTGCTCCAGCCGCGCGACATCGGGCAGATACCCCAGATGGGCAAGCGGCGGGAAACCGGCGAGGAAGCCGGGCAGGGCTGCGCCGTAGAGGGCGATCATCGGGGCTTGCGGCGGATGCGCGCGCACAAATTCGCCCGCGATGGCGCGGAAATTGCGCGGACCGACCAGTTTTTGCACGGCGGGAAAGCCGACCTCGAGCGCGTCGATCAGGCTGGAGGCGACATTGTTGCGATACACGTCAAACCGGCGGCCCACTGGCCCGCCGCGCCCATCACCCAGGCCCGCCGGCGCTGGCAGGTTCGGATCGAGCAGAGCCATGCGAAAATGGGTTTGTGCGGTGCTCATGCGGGCACGCGGGCCTGCGCCCTCGTCAAAGCGGCGGCTGCGCGCGCGGCTTCGGCGCGCAGAACCGGCCAGCCCGGCACATCGGCGTCCCACTCGATCAAGAGGGGGCGCGGGCCAGAGCGGGCCAGCGTGTGATCCAAAAGCGCCCAGACCGGATCTGCTACCGCGCAGCCGTGACTGTCGATCAGCAGGGGGGCGTCCTCGGTGCCCCCGTTCTGGTTGCGGCTGTCCTCGTCATGGCCACCCAAGTGAAGCTCGCCGATATGCTCCACCGGGAAGGCGTCGATATAGGCGCGCGCGTCCATTCCAAGGTTATGGGCAGAAACAAAGACGTTGTTGACGTCCAGCAGCAGCCCGCAGCCGGTGCGCGCCGCGACCTGCGCTAAAAATTCGGTTTCGTGCATCGTGCTGGCGTCAAAACTAAGGTAGCTCGACGGGTTTTCCAGCAGCATTGGGCGGGCGATGGCCTCTTGCAGCTGGTCGATATGATCGCACACGCGCGTCAACGTCGCCGCCGTGTAGGGCAGGGGCAGCAGATCGTTCAGATAGGCGCCCTCATGTGTGGACCATGCCAGATGCTCGGAAAAACTGGCGGGATCGAGCCAATCCACCAGATGGGCGAGCCGTGCGAGGTGATCGGCGTCCAGAGGGCCCTCGCCCCCGATGCTCAGGCCGACACCATGGACAGATATAGCAAAGCGTTCGGACAGATGGCGTAGCTGTGCCAGCGGGCGTCCGCCGCCGCCCATGTAATTCTCGGCGTGAATTTCCAGCCACTCGACCGGCGCGGGATCTTCGATAAGATCCCTGTAATGCTGCGCCTTGTAGCCGACGCCGGCCCCGTTAGGCAGCGCGCATCGGCAGGGCCTTGGCCGCGATATGTCGTCCAGCATGATGTCTTCTGGCATGACGGTCCTCCTCGGCAGGGGCGGTGTCGCCCTTTGGGCCTGTCAAAGGCGCGGTCAGGGCCAGAATCGGCCTGCCCGCGCCCTTGGGTCTGTCTGGCTCAGGACGGCAGGTCGCGCGACAATTCTTCGGTCGATCCGGTGCGCGGCGTGCCATCTGCCATGGCGGGCAGTTCCATCGTGGTGCAGGTACCCTCGTCGACCAATGTCCAGGCATTGCCTTGGTAGTCGACCGTGGAAGTGCCGGCGCAGGTGGTCCCGGCGCCCGCCTTGCAATCGTTCTCGCCCGCCAGCGACACGCCATAGCACTTGACCTGTTCTTGCGCCGCCACGGTCGCGCTCTGCGCGGTGAGGGCTGCGGTAAAGGCGCCTGCGATGGCGGCAATTTTCATCGTGTTGGACATTGTTTCTTCTCCCTTTGGGTTTTGAGGCACCGCAGCTGCCTGCGGTGAGGTTACCATAGGGAAGGCCGTGCGACGCGCGCCAATCACGGAGGCGTCAAGCACAGATATGTTAAGGCTGCGTCAGAACGCCGCACTTGATTCCAAAGGAAATTTGTCCGTGCCGTGCACCGGCGCGGCAAAATATTTCATTGCCGCGCCGGTGTTTCGCAGGCTTTGTTACAGCAGATCGGGCGCCAGCGCATCGCGCCCAAGCGCCTCCAGCACGGTCTCCAGCGTCTCGACGCGCGTTTCCTTTTCGCCAAGGCGGCGCAGGGAAACGGTGCGATCCTCGACCTCGCGGTGTCCGCAGGCGAGGATCACTGGCACCTTGCCGACGGAATGTTCGCGGACCTTGTAGTTGATCTTCTCGTTGCGGGTATCGGCCTCGGCGCGCACGCCTCGGGCCTGCAACGCGGCCACGACCTCATTCACATAGTCGTCGGCTTCCGACACGATGGAGGCCACGACCACCTGGCGCGGCGCCAGCCAGAAGGGCAGCTTGCCCGCGTGTTCCTCGATCAGGATGCCGATGAAGCGCTCAAAGCTGCCGAGGCAGGCGCGGTGCAGCATATAGGGGCGCTGTTTGCTGCCATCGGCGGCGATGTAGGTGGCGCCCAGACGCTCGGGCAGGTTGGGGTCAACCTGGAATGTGCCGCACTGCCATGTCCGCCCAATCGCGTCAGTCAGGTAGAAGTCCAGCTTGGGCCCGTAGAACGCGCCATCGCCCGGCTCCAGCGTGAAATCGCGCCCGGTTGCCTTGATCGCGCCCTCCAGCGCGCCCTCGACATGGTCCCAGCTCTCGTCCGATCCGACGCGCTTTTCGGGGCGCGTGGCGAACTTGATCTCGAACTCGGCAAAGCCGAGATCGGCATAGATCGCGGCGAGGAAGTTGATGAACTTGGCGCATTCCGCCTCGATCTGGTCCTCGGTGCAGAAGATATGGGCGTCATCCTGGGTAAATCCGCGCACACGCATGATGCCGTGCAGCGCGCCCGAAGGCTCATACCGGCTGCACGAGCCGAATTCGGCCAGGCGCAGCGGCAGATCACGGTAGGATTTCAGGCCCTGGTTGAAAACCTGCACGTGGCAGGGGCAGTTCATCGGTTTCAGCGCGTTCACGGCCTTTTCGCGGGCGTGATCCTCTTCGACCTCGACGATGAACATGTGGTCCTGATACTTGTCCCAGTGGCCTGACGCTTCCCACAGCTTGCGGTCGACGACTTGGGGCGTGTTGATCTCCTGATATCCGCCCGCGCGCTGCTTGCGGCGCATGTAGTCTTGCAGCGTGGTGTAGATGGTCCAGCCGTTGGGGTGCCAGAACACCTGTCCCGGCGCCTCTTCCTGCATGTGAAAAAGGTTCATCTCGCGGCCCAGCTTGCGGTGGTCGCGCTTGGCGGCCTCCTCCAGCATGTGCAGATGCGCCTTGAGCTTTTCCTTGGACGAGAACGCCACGCCATAGATGCGTTGCAGCATCTCGCGCTTGGAATCGCCACGCCAATAGGCGCCCGCGACGCTCATCAGCTTGAAGGCGTCTGCGGGCAACTGACCCGTGTGCTGTAGATGCGGGCCGCGGCACAGATCCTGCCAGTCCCCATGCCAATACATGCGCAAGGGCTCGTCACCGGGGATCGCCTCGATCAGCTCGACCTTGAAGGGCTCGCCCGCGTCCTTGTAGTGCTGGATCGCGCGGGGGCGGTCCCAGACCTCGGTGCGGACGGGATCGCGCGCATTGATGATGTCGCGCATCTTCTTTTCGATCCGGCCCAGATCCTCGGGCGTAAAGGGCTCGGCGCGGTCGAAATCGTAATACCAGCCGTTTTCGATCACTGGGCCGATGGTGACCTTCACGTCGGGCCAGATTTCCTGCACGGCGCGGGCCATGACATGCGCGAGGTCGTGACGGATCAGCTCATTCGACTGTGCCTCGTCCTGCATGGTGTGAATGGCGATGCTGGCATCCGTCTCGATCGGCCATTGCAGATCATAGTGCCGGCCATCGACAGTGGCCGAAATCGCTTTTTTTCCCAAGGATTTGGAAATATCGGCAGCGACCTCGCCGGGGGTGATGCCGGGGTCATATTGCCGCGCGTTGCCATCGGGAAATGTCAGGGAGATTTGGGCCATCTGGGGCGCTCCTCGTCGGTTTGGCGCCTACACGTGCGCCCGGTTGCGGGTGAAATGCCCTTGTGCCGCCGCCCTCACGGGGTGTCAAGCGGGGGTGCGACATGGATAACGCTTGGCGCGTGGGGCTAGCGCCGGATAGACTGGACTGACATTCATCCCATAGGAGCGTGCAATGCCCGGCTATAATCCCAATATCGAGATCGGCATCGAGGATATGGAATTGATCGAGGATGCCCTGCGCCATGCCAAGCGGCGCCTTTCCATGCCCGGCGGCGCCGATGCCGACGGACCCATCGCGGGCCGCACGGTGCGCGAGATCGACGACCTTCTGGGGCGTCTGCACAATCAAAAGGTGTTCTATCGCCCGCGCAAGATGCCCTATGTCGGCGGCTGATGCATGAGCGTTGCACCAAGTTATCTGGAAACGCCGCAGGGGCGGCGCATCGCCTATCACTTTCATGAGGGCTTCGGGCCGGGTGCCGTGTTCCTCGGCGGCTTCATGTCGGACATGGAGGGCACCAAGGCGGTCTACCTCGAAGAGGTGGCCCGCGCCGAGGGGCGAGCGTTTCTGCGGCTTGACTATTCGGGCCACGGTGCATCCTCGGGGGCCTTCACCGATGGGTGCATCGCTGACTGGGCCGCCGATGCGGCGGCGGTGATCGGCGCGCTGACGACCGGGCCGCAGATCCTGATCGGCTCGTCCATGGGCGGTTGGATCGCGCTACTCCTCGCGCGCGCGATGCCGCAAAGGATCGCTGGCCTCGTGACCATCGCCGCCGCCCCGGATTTTACCGAAGACAGCATGTGGGCTGGATTTACCGACGCGCAGCGGGCCGAAATCATGGAGGATGGCCAGATCGCACTACCCAGCGACTATGACGCGCCCTATACGATCACGCGGCGCCTGATTGAGGACGGGCGGCAAAACCTCGTTTTGCGGGATCCGTTGGATTTGCCCTTTCCTGTGCGCTTCTTGCAAGGAACTGCCGATAATGACGTGGACAAATCGGTTGCATTATCCCTTTTGGACCATGCGCGCGGGCCTGATATGCGGCTTACTTTAGTCGACGGGGCCGATCACCGCTTCTCTGACGCGGCGTGTCTTGCCCTCATTGGTGAGACCCTGCGCGACATCGCAGCGCGCGCCCAAGCCTGATGCGCAGGCCACGTTCGATGCGCGGGCTCGAGGATCTGGGCCGCGTGCGCCTCAGCCCGCATTTCTACATGCGCGATTTTCTGCACTCCGAGATCGGCAGTCTCCACGGCATTCCCAATATCCCCGAGCATCCGGAGCGGGCAATCGAGATGGGGCGCGCGCTGTGCGAGAGCCTTCTTGATCCGCTGCAAGAGACCTTTGGGCGCATCGCCATCCGGTCTGGCTATCGCAGTCCGGACCTCAATCGCTTTGGCAGCGAGAATGGGCTGAACTGTGCGCGAAATGATGCCAACATCGGCTCGCATATCTGGGATCTGGGCGAGGGGGACGCGCGCGGCGCCTGCACCTCTCTGGTCATCCCATGGTTCGCGGATCGATATGCCAAGGGGCGTGATTGGCGCGATCTGGCGTGGTGGTTGCATGATCATCTGGACTACTCGGAAATGTATTTCTTTCCAAAGATTTGCGCGCTTAACCTCAGCTATCGCACCGTCCAGCTGCGCACCATTTCCAGCTACATCGCGCCAAAGGGCCTGCTGTTGCGCGCGGGCGCTGCGGCGGCTGAGGACGCTGCGCAGCGGCGCGCGCGCTACGCCGATTTTCCGCCCTTTCGCGGCATTGCCTATCCCTGATCTGCACTGGCCAGTTGACCTCTCCGCAGGCTCTGCCAATGTGCGGCGCAGCGCCCGCCGCAGAGGGGCGCCACCAGAAAGGACATCCCCCGCATGAACGAGGCTCTCGTCCTCTTGCCGGACATCATGTGCGATGCCCGCGTGTTCGGCCCGCAATTGGCCGCGTTCAGCAAGACACATGCGATCACGGTCGCACCCATCACCGGCGGGGACCGGATCGAAGAGATTGCGTCGAACCTGCTGGATGTTTTGCCGCGCCGCTTTGCGCTGAGCGGGCTGGCGCTGGGCGCGAGCGTCGCGATGGAGATTGTGCGGCGCGCGCCCGACCGCGTGACGCGCGTCGCCCTGATGAATGCCAGCGCCCTTGCCGAAACGCCCCAGTCAGCCGCCGATTTCGAGCCGATCATCACCAAGGCGCGGGCGGGTAATCTGCGTGGCTTCGCCGATGGGATCATGCCGCCCGAGACCTTGGCGCCCGGCCCGATGCGGGCCGAAGTCATGGCGCTGGTGTATGATATGGCCGACCATCTGGGGAAGGACGCATTGATCAGGCAGGCGCGCGCGATCCAGCGCCGCCGCGATTATCAGGCGGTTCTGCGCAAGATCAAGATGCCGACGTTGGTCCTGTGCGGGGCAAACGATAGCGCGACACCGATCAAGCGGCACAGCTTTCTGGCCGATCTGATCCCCTATGCCGAACTGTCCGTGATAGAGGGCGCGGGCCGCCTGCCGACGCTGGAGCAGCCCGATGCGACGACCGACGCCTTGTCGGAATGGATGCGCCAGCCGCTGGTCTTGCGTTAAGGTGACGCATTAAGACCAGCGGCCAAGACATTCAGGCCGCTTCGTTTTTATTCGCGGCCTTCGATGGCTTCTTGTTGTTGGCGTCAATGAACTTGAGCACCAGTGGGCGGATATTGTTGCGCCAGCTGCTGCCCGCGAAAATGCCGTAGTGGCCCGCCTCCGGCTCCAGATGGCTGTTCTTCTTGTCGTCGGACAAGCCGGTCAAAAGGTCCAGCGCCGCGATGCATTGGCCAGGGGCCGAGATGTCGTCCTTGCCGCCTTCAACGGTCATGACCGCAACGCTGTCGATCTTGCCGATGTCGACGTGGCGTCCCTCGATGGTGAACTCATTCTTGGCGATCTCGAGACCCTTGAAGATCCGCTCGACTGTCGAAAGGTAGAACTCTGCAGGCATGTCCATGACGGCGAGGTATTCGTCATAGAACCGGTTGTGGCGGTCATGATCGCTGGCCTCGCCGCGCGCAACTGCGCCGATCTGATCGCTGAATGCCTTGGCGTGGGTTTCGCCGTTCATCGAGATGAAGGAGGCCAACTGCAACATGCCCGGATAGACCTTGCGGCCCACGCCCGGATATTTGAATCCGACGCGCTGGATCATGGTCTGCTCGAGCTGGCCCATCGTCACGCGGCGGCCAAAATCGGTGACCTCCGTGGGATTGGCATCGGGATCGACCGGCCCGCCGATCAGGATCAGCGAGCGTGGCTGTGCCTTCGGCTCCTGCTCGGCAAGATAGGCGGTCGCGGCCAGTGCCAGAGGCACCGGCTGGCAGACGGCAACGACGTGGGTGTCAGGCCCCATCTCGCGCATGAATTCCGCAAGGTAGAGGGCGTAATCCTCGACGTCGAATTTGCCTTCGCTCACGGGGATGTCGCGCGAATTGTGCCAGTCGGTGACATAAACCTCGCAGTCGACGAGCAGGCTCTTGACCGTCGAACGCAGCAAGGTGGCATAATGGCCCGACATGGGCGCGACCAGCAAGATTTTGCGCGCCATCTTGCGGCGGCCCGGCACCGAGAAGTGCAGCAGGTTGCCAAATGGCTTCTCGACCACGGTGTCGATGCTGACCAGATGATCCTTGCCATCCTCGCAGGTAAAGGCGTGGATGCCCCAATCGGGCTTGGCGAGCATACGCTCGAACGTCCGCTCGGTGACCTGGCCCCAAGCTGCCATCCATTGAAATGCAGGGTTTGGCGTCATGCTGAATATCGGATAAGATGCAAAGGAAAGTGCTGTCGCCCCAAGCCATTGATTGGCGTTGCGTAAGGTTTCCATCATGTCATAGGTGGCCATGTACCGCATTGAAACTCCTTCAGGGCCGGGGCCCTTAGATAATGTGGCGCAGCATGCGCCCGCAGCTCGCAACTTGAAATGCTGCAAGGCAGAAACTTAGGGTGTTATAAGCGATATGGCAACGGATCAGAGCGGCAGTGCCGGAAAAGATGGCGAAAATACCAGTGATCCGGGCGAAATCCGCGACCGCATGACCGCCAATCTGGCGCGGGTCGAGGAGCTGTCGCAGCGCTTTATCGCTGCATTGGCGCGGCGCAATCCACCAAATGCGGTTCTCAATAGTCCGGGGCAGGATCTGTTCGCAAAGGCGGCTGCCTCTTATTGGTCCGAGGCGATCGAGAATCCTGCCAAGCTCTATGAGCATCAGGTTTCCTACTGGAGCGAGTCGGTCCGCCACTTTGTCGAGGCGCAGCGCCTGATGCTGACGGGCGAGGCCGCGTCGCAGGACGACGCCCCAAAGGACAAGCGGTTTGCCAATCCGCTGTGGTCCACGCATCCCTATTTTCGCTACATCCGCGAGCAATACGAGCTGAACGCCAAGGCCGTTACCGATGCGATCGGCGAAATCGACGATCTCGACCCGGTCGAAAAGAAGCGCCTCGATTACTTTTCGCGCCAGATTGTCGATATGCTGGCGCCGACCAATTTTCTCGGCACCAACCCCGATGCGCTGGAAAAGGCGGTCGAGACCGACGGAGAAAGCCTGGTCAAGGGGCTGGAAAACCTTGTGGCGGACCTTGAGGCGAATGACGGCGAGATGGTCGTGCGCCTTGCGGACGAAAACGCCTTTTCGCTGGGCGAGAACATCGCGACCACCCCCGGCAAAGTCGTCTTTCGCAACGAGCTTATGGAGTTGATCCAATATGCGCCCGCGACGGACGAGGTGCATGAGATCCCGATCGTCATCTTTCCGCCCTGGATCAACAAGTTCTACATTCTCGACCTGAAGGCGCAGAACAGCATGATCAAGTGGATCACCGAGCAGGGCTATACCCTTTTCGTGGTCAGCTGGGTCAATCCCGACACCAGCCATGCCGATATCGGCCTCGAGCAATACGTCGAAGACGGCTATATGACCGCCATCCGCGAGGCCAAGGCGATCACTGGCGCTGCCAAGGTCAACGCGGTCGGGTACTGCATCGCCGGCACCACGCTGGCGCTGACGTTGGCGTTGATGAAGTCGCGCGGCGACAGCTCGATCAATTCCGCCACGTTCTTTACCGCGCTTACGGATTTCAGCAATCAGGGTGAATTCACGCCTTTTCTGCAAGACGACTTCGTCAACGGCATCGAGGCCGAGATCGACGCCCAAGGCATTTTGCGCTCGTTCATCCTGGGTCGCACGATGAGCTTTCTGCGCTCGAACGATCTGATCTATTCGCCCGCGATCCGCAGTTACATGATGGGCGAGGCGCCGCCTGCCTTTGATCTGCTGTACTGGAACGGCGACGGGGCCAACCTGCCGGGGCGCATGACGCGCCAATATCTGCGGGGCCTGTGCCAGAAGAATGCATTCGCTGCCGAGGGGTTCGACTTGCTTGGCCAGACCTTGAAGCTGAGCGACGTTGATGTGCCGCTGATGGCCATCACCTGCGAGACCGATCACATCGCGCCGTGGAAGGACTGCTTTCGCGGGATGAGCCAGACCAAATCCAAGGACCGGACCTTCATCGTCTCGCAATCGGGCCATATCGCCGGCATCGTCAATCCGCCCTCCAAGAAGAAATATGGCCATTACACCAATGGCGACTGGTCGGGCGGCGCCGATGACTGGAAGGAGGCTGCCACCTTCCATGAGGGCAGTTGGTGGCCCCGCTGGGAGGCATGGCTGCGCCCCCGCTCTGGCGACATGGTCCCGGCGCGCGAACCGGGCGATTCGGACCATCCGGCACTGGCCGACGCCCCCGGAGAATACGTCCGGCGCCGCGCGTCGCGCTGAAAATCACGCTACGTCAACGTGTTGTGATTTTTCATGCTGCATCGCAGAAAAAGTCTTGAAATGCCGCAGCGCAGCATTCATATTGTGGTCAGAAGCGAAAACGGGCGAAACGGTATCGCCCCTGACCCAAGGAGCTACACCATGGCCAAGACACAAGACATGAACACGATGATGAAAGACATGATGGGCGCATTCCCCGTCGATACCAAATCGATGGAAGACGCGTTCAAGAACCAGGCAGCCCTCAGCGAGAAGCTGTCGGGCGTTGCCCTGAGCGCCGCCGAGAAGTCGGCAGAGATTTCCAGCGCCTGGACCAAGTCCACGCTCGAGAAGATGCAGGACATGGCCAAAGCCAAGTCCGAGCCCGCTGACTACGCCAAGGCGATGAGCGAATTTGCTTCGTCCAACGCCGAAGTCACAGCCGAGCACATGGCCGCCTTCGCGGAAGTCGCCAAGAAGGTCCAGATGGACACCGTCGAGCTGATGATGAGCGCAGGTCGCGACATGCAGGAAGACGCATCCAAGGCTGTCAAGAAGGCAACCGACGACATGTCCGCTGCTGCCAAGAAAGCCGGCACCAAGTCGTAAGACTTCTTGCCAGACATCCCATCTCCTCCCGATTTGGGGATGTCGGTAACAATAGGGCGGGCCGCCATGCGGCTCGCCCTTTCTTTTTGCGCACGCAGCGCCTAGGCTCTGCTGCACTGCTGCATTTTTCCGGGAGGCTCGCACTGTGGCCGACACTGTAAAACCGCTTTTGATCAAACGCTACGCAAGCCGTCGCCTCTATAACACCGAGACGTCCGATTACGTCACGCTCGAGGATATCAGTCAGTTCATCCGCGACGGGCGCGACGTCCAGATCATAGACCTGAAGTCGGGCGATGACCTCACCCGCCAATACCTGCTTCAGATCATCGCCGATCACGAAAGCCGGGGCGAGAACGTCCTGCCGATCAATGTGCTGAATGATCTGGTGCGCAGCTACACCACGCAGGCCACCAGTGTCGTGCCCGAATTTCTGGCCGCCAGCTTCGAGATGTTGCGCGATGGTCAGTCCAAGGTGCTGGCCAACATGACCCAGTCCAATCCCATGGCCCGCATGCCGGGGATGGAGGCGATGCGCGCCCAGCAGGAGGCGTTCATGAAGGCCATGACCGGCGGCATCGGCGGGCTTAGCGGCATGTCCGGGCCCCGGCCCGACGAGGCGGAGGGCGGTGCCCCGCGCAAGGACGGCGACCTTGAAGACATCAAGGCGCAGCTGGCCGAGTTGCAGCGCCAGCTCTCCAAGATGAGCAAGTAGGCGGCCATGCCATCCAGCCCCGGCCGCATCACGCTCTGGGGGATCGAGGTGTTCATGGCTGCGGCGGACGAGCGGTCGATTTCGGCGGCCGCGCGACGCCTCGGGACCAGCGCCTCGACCGTGAGCCAGCAGCTCAGCAATCTTGAAACTGCCGTCGGCGCGCCCCTTCTTGAGCGTAGCGCGCGGCCCCTGCGCCTCACCCGCGCGGGCGAGATCATGCACCGCCGGGCGCAAACGATCCTTGCCGAGGCAGCCCAGGCCCGCGCCGAGCTGGCCATGGCCGACCTTGCCCGCCTCACGTCCGTGCGCCTTGGCATGATCGAGGATTTCGAGGCGGATGTGACGCCCCGCCTGCTGACGCATATGGCTGGCGAGCTGCAAGACTGCCAGTTCCTGCTCGAAACCGGGGCCAGCCACATGCTCCACGATCAGCTGGATGCGCGGCATCTGGATATCGTGGTCGCGGCACAACTGGGCGAGGCGGCCGATTGGGCCGAGCAGCACCTGCTGATGCGCGAGGGCTTTGTCGTTGCCGCCCCCAAGGGACGGATCGACACCGGCGCAGACATCCTTGGCCAGCTCCAGCGCCAGCCTCTGGTCCAATACACGACGCGCCATTACATGGGGCGCCTTATCGCGGCCCATCTGGCGCGCGGCGCGGCGCCCATCCCGCACCGGTTCGAGCTCGACAGCTATCACGCCATCCTCGCCCTTGTGGCCCAAGGCAGCGGTTGGACCATCCTGCCGCCACTCGCCCTGATGCGCGCGCGCCGTTTTTCCGAGCTTATCGACGTGCTGCCCCTGCCGCTGGCACCCTTGACGCGCACCATTGCCCTGACCGCGCGCCACGGCGTCCTTGGCGACATGCCAGCGGATGTGGCGGCCACGCTCAAGCCGATCTTGCAGGATGCAATCGTCGGCCCGGCCCTCGCGCGCTATCCCTTCATGGGCGACGCTCTGACAATTCTCTGATGGCGGACAAGCGCGCGCCGCCCTGCTTTTTCTTGGCAAAATACCCAGATCCTGCGGCTCATACGACGCGGCTCAGGTGCCGTAGGCGCGGGCCTCGCCCATCACGTCATCGACGGCGCCGAGAATGGCAGCGGCAATGGCATCATGCTGATCGCGGGTCAGCCGCGCGGGCAGGCGCGTATCGCACGCCCGTGAGAGCATCGCGCGCGTCCGTGGCAGCTCGGGGGTGGGGCCCTCGATGAACTGCCAGTTCCAGAAGGCGCGCGCATTGTCCTTGCTATGGCCAAAGATCTGCACCTTTACGCCGCGCGCCGCGGCCGCCTCGGCAAAGGCGCGCGCGCTTGCGTCGTCCATCCCGACAAGGTTGAACTGGATGGAATCGGGGGCACGCTCCTCGGGGGCGAGGGCGGCGGGCACGGTCAGCCATGGGCTGCGCTCCAGCAGGCTGGCGACATAATCGTGCCCGGCGCGCCCGTCGCGCACCCGGCGCGGGATCTCGTCCAGCTGCGGGCGGATCAGCGCGGCGCTGAGGTTGTTGAGGCGCAGGTTGTAGAGCGGCAGCTTGTTCTGCCAGCGGCCAAAGGCATCTTTAAGCGCGTTGTCGCCGTGGGCGATATGCTTGGCCCAATTGTGCTCGTACGCGCCTGACATGATGACCGCGCGGGCGACCAGATCGGCGTCATCGGTAATCATGATGCCGCCTTCGCCTGCGTTCAGCAGTTTGTAGGACTGGAACGAAAAACAGCCGATGCGCCCGATCGTGCCGATATTCCGGCCGTGCCATGTGGTGCCCAGCGAATGGGCCGCATCCTCGACCACGGGGATGTCGCGGGCGTCGCAGAGCGCCATGATGGCGTCCATGTCCGACGTGTGCCCGCGCATGTGGCTGATGATGACAGCGCTGATCCCTGTGTCCAGCCGCGCCTCGAAATCGGCCATGTCGATGCGGTAATTGTCGCCCACTTCGCAGAGGATCGGCACACAATCTGCATGGATCACCGAAGAGGGCACAGCGGCGAAGGTAAAGGCCGGGATCAGCACGCGCGCGCCCTTGGGCAGGTCCAGCGCCTTCAGCGACAAGAAAAGCGCGGCTGAACAGCTGGACACCGCCAACGCATAGCGCGATCCCATGGCAGCGGCGAATTCCGTCTCCAGCAGCGCCACGGGCGAATCTTGCGGCGATGTGTAGCGAAAAAGATCACCCGATTGCAGCATCGCGTCGATTGCGGCGCGTGCAGCCTCGGGGATCGGTTCGGCATCATAGGTGTTGGGGGGCAGGGTGGTGACGGACATTGTTTCGCCTTTTCCGAAATGTAGTTTCGGAAAACATAAAGCTTCGGGGGCCGTGGCAAAAGCCTTATCTCGCGATTGCCCGCGTCAAATCGTCTAAAAGCTGTGCCACATGCCGATCTTGAGCCCGAAATCCTCGGCATCCTTGAGAGCCGTGCTCAGGCCCACCTCGATATGATGGCCCGGTGCGCTCTGCCAAACGACCGAGGCAGTGCCGCGCAGGAAATCGGGGTCGGTCAGCGGCCCGCCTTCCTGAAGCTGTCCGATCACCATCGTGCCTTCCCACAGCGTGACGCCTAAGGTCGCGTCTATCGCCAGATCCGTTGCGCCGCCGGTGATCTGAAGGCGCGTGTCGAGCGCCCACCAGCCGCCAAACTGCCCCCAGTCCAGCCCGCGCCCCACCGAAAGGCCCGGCCTTAGCGCCGCACCGTCATCCAGCGTGCCTGCACCCAGCTCGAACGCCACATGCAGCCCCTCGCGCGACACTGGCATGAGGACAAAGGCCAGTGCCTTGTGCCCGCCGTCCTCGTCGCTGCCCAGATCGAGGCCAACGGTCAGGTCCGGGTTGATGCCATATTCAGTGTAAAGGGTGCCATACCATTTCGCGTCGTCGTCGTCCTGAACCTTGACCGTCCACGACAGGAATCCTTCACCGGCGCCGCGCAGCCAAGGGCCCGCCGCTGCTGGGGCAGGGGCAAGTGTCAGGGCAGCCAAGAGGGCGAGGGCATATCTCATGCGCCAGCTTTGGTTAAACTTGGTAAACAATCCGTTAAGATGCGGAAAGACGCGCAAATATCTGGCGCAATTCCATTGATCGGCGCGTTTGTGGCTACAGTCCCAGCCGATCGCGCATCGAATACCACGTCATCGCCAGGATCAGCAGCGGTGTGCGCAGCGCCGGTCCGCCTGGAAAGGGGGTGGCTGGCACGCGCGCCATGGTGTCAAAGCCATGCGCCTCGCCCGCGACAGCATCGGCCATCAGCTTACCCGCATGGGTCGCGCTGCCGACGCCGTGCCCGGAATAGCCCGACGCGCTCAGCATGTTGGGCGCGATGCGCGCAAGATAGGGCATCCGCTTGATCGTGATGGCCAGCGTGCCGCCCCATGCATGGTCGATCTGAACATCGTGCAGATGCGGGAAAATCTCGGTCATCGGCTTGCGCACCAGCGCCTCGATATCGGCGGGAAAGCGGTAGCCATAGCTCTCGCCGCCACCAAAGAGGAGACGCTTGTCGTGGCTGAGGCGGAAATAGTTGACGACGAATTTGGTATCGGCCACCGCCACATCGCGCGTCAGGACGCGCGCCGCCTCATCGCCCAAGGGCTTGGTCGCGGCGATGAAGTTATTGATGGGCATGACCCGCTTGGCCACCTTGCCGTTCAGCCCGCCCAGATAGCCGTTGCAGGCCAGAATGACGTGATCGGCGCTGATGCTGCCTTGGGCGGTGCGCACCTTCGCGCGCGCGCCCTCGTCAATGCCGGTGACTTCGCTTTGCTCGTAGATGCGCACGCCCGCCGCCTTGGCCGCGCGGGCGAGGCCAAGCGCATAGCGCAGCGGATGCAGATGCGCGGCCCCCATGTCGAGCGTGCCGCCATGATAGGCGGGCGACGGACAGAGCGCCTGCATCGCATCCCGGTCCAGTTTTTCGATCTGGGTATAGCCATAGCGCTGGGCCAGATGATCGGCATAGGCATGCTCCTGCGCCATTTCCTTGGCCGACATGGTGGCATGTGCAACGCCGGGTTGCAGGTGGCAGTCGATATCATGCTTTGTGATCAGGGACTTGACGAGCGCCTTGGCATCCTCGGCCAGATCCCACAGCTTGGCTGCATCGCCCGTGCCCATCAGCCGCTCAAGGCCCTGCTGATCCATGCGCTGTCCGCTGCCCAGCTGGCCGCCATTGCGGCCTGAGGCGCCAAATCCGACGCGCTGCGCCTCGATCAGGGCGACGTCCATGCCGGCCTCGGCCAGATGCAGCGCCGCGGAAAGCCCGGTGTAGCCCGCGCCAACAACGACCACATCCGCACGCGCCTCGCCGCGGAGCGGATCGAAGGCGGGCAGGGCGTCTGATGTGGCGGCATACCAGCTGGCAGGATAGGCGCCGGGCGCGTCGTTGGCATGCAGAAGGTTCAGTGCCATGGGATCAGACGTTCAGCAGCAGGTGTTCACGCTCCCACGGGGAAATCACTTGCAGGAATTCCTCGTACTCGGCGCGCTTGACGATGGCATAGACGCGCGCGAACTCGGGGCCGAGCACCTCGTGCAGCTTGGGCGCTTCCTCGAAGAGGTCGAGCGCATCGCCCAGAACCTGCGGCACCTCGCCTTCGCCCTCATAGCTGTCGGTCTTGCACTCGGGTTCGGGCATCTGCTTTTCCTCGAGGCCCAGCAGGCCGCAGGCAAGGCTGGCGGCGATCCCGAGGTAGGGGTTGCAGTCCATACCGGCCAGCCGGTTTTCGACGCGGCGCGCCTCGGGGCTGGCCAGCGGCACGCGGATGCCGGTGGTGCGGTTGTCGCGCCCCCAGTCGAGGTTGATCGGCGCCGCGTGGTCCTTGACGTAGCGGCGATAGGAATTGACGTAAGGAGCCAGCACGGCGATGGCGCTGGGCAAATGGCGCTGCATACCGCCGATGAAGTGGTAAAAGGCATCCGTCTCGTTGCCGTCTTCGTCGGTAAAGACATTCTTGCCGGTCTCGATGTCCAGCACCGAGTGGTGGATATGCATGGCCGAGCCGGGCTCTTCGGCGATCGGCTTGGCCATGAAGGTGGCAAAGCAGTTGTGCCGCATCGCGGCCTCACGGATGAGACGCTTGAAATAGAACACCTCGTCGGCCAGCTTGACCGGATCGCCATGCGCCAGGTTGATCTCGAGTTGGCCCGCGCCGCCCTCCTGCGTGATGCCGTCGATCTCGAAGCCCTGCGCCTCGGCAAAGTCGTAGATGTCGTCGATCACCGGGCCGAATTCATCCACGGCGGTCATCGAATAGGCCTGCCGCGCGGCGGCAGGGCGCCCGGAGCGGCCCATCATCGGCTGGATCGCCTGCCCGGGATCAGTGTTGCGCGCAACGAGGAAGAATTCCATCTCGGGCGCGACCACCGGCGTCAGTCCGCGCGCCTCATAGGCGGCGACCACACGCTTGAGCACGTTGCGCGGTGAAAACGGGATCGGCTTCATCTCGCGGTCGTAGGCGTCGTGGATTACCTGCAAGGTCCAGTCGCCCGTCCAGGGCGCGGCGCTGGCGGTGCTCATGTCGGGGGTCAGGATCATGTCCTGCTCGATAAAGCCCTTCTCGCCTGCGGCCTCGCCCCAATCGCCGGTTATCGTCTGGTAAAAGATCGAGTCCGGCAGGTGGAAATGCTTTTGCTTGGCGAATTTCGAGGCAGGCAGCGCCTTGCCGCGTGCAATGCCGGGCAGGTCCGAGATGATGCATTCGACCTCGTCGAGGCGTTTGCCCTCAAGGTATTCGCGCGCCGCTTGCGGCAGCTCGTCGGTCCAGTCGGCCATTAGGCACCTCTTTTGAGAAAGGCCGCCATGCGGCCCGCTATGGTTTGCTCTTGGGTCGGCTGGTCCAGCTGCGCGATGGCTGCATCCAGCAGCTCGTCAGGAACAAGGCCGCGCCCCCGGCTCTCGGCGAGGCGCCCGACGAATTCGGCGGTATGTTCGGGATGCGGCTGCACCGTCAGGATACGGTTATCATAAATGAGCGCGGCATTGTCGCAAAACTCGTTCTGACCGATCACGGTGGCGCCCTCAGGTAGGCGCGTGACCTGATCCTGGTGCCATGCATTCAGGGCGATGGTCTGTCCGTCGATGATGTAGTCGTGCCGGCCCACCGCCCAGCCCTTAGAGTATTTTTCAACCCTGCCGCCAAGGGCCTGCGCGATGATCTGATGGCCAAAGCAGATGCCGACCATGGGCCGCCCATCCGCATAGACATCGCGGATGAACTGCTCCAGCGGCGGGATCCACGCGTGCGGCTCGTAGGCGCCATGCTTGGAGCCGGTGATGAGCCAGCCGTCGCAATCCTCGATGCTTGCAGGGAATTCCTCATCGACGACGGCATAGCTGCGAAAGCTTAGGCCGTGGCCCTCGAACAGGTCTTCGAACATGCGATCGTAATCGCCCATGTCGGCCTTGATATCCTCGGGCGCGTGGCCGCACAAAAGGATGCCGACGGTCGGTGCGCCGTCCTTTGGGGTCAGCGAAGGGTGGGGGACAGTCACGGATGCCTCATAATTTGATCAAATTCAGGGTAGCGCAGCGATTTGCCTTGGGCAAGGGGGTGCTGGCAAGGAGTCTCGCGCGGGCGAGCAGTCTGGGGTCCAATGGTTTTCTGGGGTCCAATGGTTTTTCGGCGGGTCACGTCACACCTTGTCGAGATAGGTTTTCCAATGCTGCGCCTCGTCGATCTCGCCCATCACGGTGATCTCCTGCCGCTTGGTCTGGACGAAATTGCGGATCAGGCGCGGCTCGAATATGCGCGGCATCATCGGATCGGCCTCAAACAGATCGACCGCCTTGGTCCAATCGGTGGCCAGTTGCGGCAGGTCCTGACCATAGGCGCTGCCCGTCAGGGGCGCGCCCGGGTCCATCTGGTCCTCGATCCCGACAAGGGCCGCGCCGAGGATGGCGGCAAAGCTGAGATAGGGATTGATGTCGCCGCCTGCAACGCGGTGCTCAATCCGGCGCGCCTTTGGCGATCCACCCGGCACACGGATCGCCGCCGTGCGATTCTCGTAAGCCCAGCAGATGGCGGTCGGCGCATGGGCGCCGGGTGTCATTCTTGCATAGCTGTTGGCATGAGGCGCAAAAATAAGCGTCGAGCCTTGCATCCCTGCAAGGCAGCCGCCAATGGCATGAAGCAAGGTTTTGGTGCCCTTGGGTCCGCCATCGTCAAAGACGTTGTTGCCCTCCTCGTCCAGAACCGAGAAATGCATGTGCATCCCGTTGCCGCTATCTTGTGCAAAGGGTTTGGCCATGAAGGTCGCGGCGCAATCAAAGCGATAGGCAAGTCCCCGGATCAGCGATTTGAAAAGCCATGTGTCATCGGCGGCGCGCATCGCGTCCTGATGGTTCAGCGTGATTTCGAACTGGCCGACACCGGCCTCGGACGTGGTGGTCTGCGCCTCGATCCCCATCGCGTCGCAGGCATCGTAAAGGGCCGACAGAAAGGGGTCGAACGCGTCCATCTGGCTGAGCGAGAGGATTTCCGAGGCGTCGATGCGGCGCCGGTTGCGCGGATCGCGCACATGGCGCAGCTCCTTGCCACTATCATCGACGAGGGTAAATTCCAGCTCTGTCGCGGCCATCACCTGCCAGCCGCGCGCCTCGTATCCCTCCAGCACGCGGGCGAGGGCGTGGCGCGCATCGCCGTAAAAGGGCGTGCCGTCTTCCCAATACATCTGCATCGGCACCAGGGGCTGCGCGCTGTCCAGCCACGGCAGCGGGATGGGCCCGCGCGAGGTGGGGCGCATGATGCCATCCGCATCGCCGGTCTCGAACAAGAGGGGGCTGTCTTCGATATCGGCGCCCTTGATGTCGACGTTCAGCACCGAAAGCGGCATGCGCACGCCGTCATTGTCGAGATTGGTAAAATAGCTGGCCGGCATACGCTTGCCGCGCATCTGTCCGTTCAGGTCACAGGCCGCAACGCGGAATGTGGTGAAGTTATCGAGGCTCATTGGGTGTTCCTTCCCTTTGCGGGGATAGATTCACCGGATCAGCTTTGGGCGCAACCTCATTCTGTGGCCCGCCACGCCGCCGCGCGGCGCGGCAAACTCCCTCAGACCCGGCTGAGCGGGTCGCTGGGCGGGGCGGGGTTCGGCACGCCTAGGTAATCGGCCTCGGGCACGTCGGCCAGACCGAAAAGGCCGATGGTGTCCTGTGCCTCGGGCGTCAGCGCGTCAATCGCGCCCGAAAGGGCGGCGCGGATCACGCCCGCGTCCTGGCTCGGCCCGGTGATGAAGGGCGGTGCCGGTGTTGGCCGCGTTCGGGCGATCTCGCGCAGCGCGCTTGCATGGGGATCGTGGCGCAGGATCAGCCGCAAGCTGAGCGCGTCGATGCAGGCGATATCGGCACGCCCCTCGGTGACGGCGCGCGCCGACTGGACATGCGCGCTGGTATAGATGTCGTTCGAGAAGGCGAAACCAAGGTCCGCTGCGTGGTTTTGCGGCGCGCCCCAGCCCGATTGCGACAGTGGCTCACTGAAGGCAAATGGCGCTTCGGCGAATTCGGCCAATGTCATGCGCGGATCATCGGCGCGGCAGACAAACACGCTGTTGTAATGTCCGGGCGGGCAGCCGGGCAGGCGATTGTCCGGCGTGGCCACCAGTTGCACCCGATCCCTCAGACGCGCGCGGTAGGGGTATCCGCAGGTCTGCGAGAGCACCAGATCCGGCGACCCCCATTGATCCCAAAGGCTTGCACCGCGCGTAAGATGCGCAGGCGCGTCGCCGCCAAGGCGCGTGCGGATCTCTGACCAGAGCTGGTCGATGATCGGCGCCGTTTCGGGGCGGTCGTACATGGGCAAGCTGGCGATCATCGAAAGGATCCCTCCCGGCACAGAGAGTTCAGAGCGACGCCTCCACGCGCTTGCGCGCGGCATTGCTGTCGATGTCGCTGACGCCCAGCAGGCTTGCGGTCACGCGCAGCAGCGCGTTTTCCTGATCGGCGCGTTCGCCGTCGATCAGCACGACCTGCCACAGCGCCTCGATCACGGCGGTGCGCTCCTCGTAGGGGACGGCCTCCTTGATGTCGCGGGTGAAGCGCACGGTATCGGGCGCGGCCGCCTCGGCCTCTTCCGCTTCCTTGCGCAGGGCCTTTGCCGCCTCCGGGCTCAGGGCATAGCGCGTGGTCAGAATGCGGTCGATGCGCTCGATCTCGCTGGGGGCATAGTGGCCATCGGTGCGCGCGGCGCGCACCAAGAGCGCCGCCAGCGCGAGCCGCGCGTCGGTTTCGGTCAGCGGCTGGTCCTCGGCCGCGGTGAGGCGTTTGAAAAAATCAGCTATCATGAGAGACGATATAAGCTGGTGACAGGCTGCGGCCAATGCCAAATGCGCGAAAGGTGATCTGCGGCGGCCGCAAGCGGGCCTTGGGGGCGATTTTCCGCGCGACAAAGTGCGTGCTGGGTGCACCCGCTCAAACCTCGTCCTCCTCGGTCGGTGTCCAGCGGTGCAGCCAGACCGGCCCGACCGCCCCGCCGCTGTCATCGCGCAGCACCATCCGCAGCTCGACCGGCTCGCTTCCTGCGGGCGTCATCAGGAAGGTCACGCGCGTACCGCGCTCGCCCGGCAGCGCAAAGATGCTGGGGCCGGTGATCTCGGCGTTGCCCAGTGCGGTAACATCGGGGGCCAGCCCCTCGGCCGGTCCGGCAAGGTCGATGACATAGCGCCGGGTGCGCGGGCGATCATGCTCCTGCCCGCTGCGACTTTGGATGATGCGCAGCTCTGCGCTTGCATCCGGGGGGGCGAGCGTCCAGTCGAGCCCATAGTCAAAGCGATGCTCGCTACCCGCCTCCAGAGGCGCCTCGGGCCGCCAGAAGGCCACGATGTTGTCCATGAACTCGGTGTCCGTGGGAATCTCGACCAGAATGACCGCGCCGGGGCCCCAATCGCCCTCGGGGCGCACAAACGCCGAGGGCCTGTCGTGATAGCGCGCCTCGGCATCCTCGAAATCCTCATAGTGGCGCGGCGTCTGGTAAAGCCCGAATGACGCCGGGCCATCGCCGCCAAAGGCCGAGGTCTGGATCTGGGCGGGGTTCGAGATCGGTCGCCACAGATGTTCGCCTGCGCCGTTGCGGATAAACAGCAGGTCGCTGTCATGCACGCGGGGGCGAAAATCATCCGACACCGCCGCGCGGATCGGCCCCTTGAGATACATCGAGGTCAGCGGCGCAATACCCACATCGGCAATCTCTCGGCGCGGCAGCAGGGTAAGCGATACCTGCGTCCGCGTGACATCGCCGGGATGCACCCTCATGTTGATATGGCCGGCCAGCGAGGGGCTGTCGATCACCGCCTCCATCCGGACCGCGCCATCTTGGGGCGCGTGCAGGCGCAAGCGGGTAAAGCGGGGAAACTCCTCCACGCCCGCGCCGCCCGTTCCAAGCGCCACGGCGCGCGCCGAAAGGCCGTAAATCATCGCGCGCCCGATGGCGCGAAAATAGCTCGCGCCCTGAATGACCATCACCTCGTCCATCACGTCCGCGCTGTTCAATGGGTGGCGCAGACGCACCCCGGAAAAGCCTGCGCCGGGCGATGTGGCGGGAATGTCGCCAAAATAGCGTGGCTCGTAGGTGAACATATCCGGCGAAAAAGGCACCTCGCGAAAGCCGTCTTCGCCCGCGATCTCGACCCGGACCGGATCGTCAAAGAAAAGGCCGGGCGGCAGAAGATCGGCCAAGTAATCAGGGCCAAGCGGCAGTTTTCCGGCCTTGCCCGCGATGGGCCGGATGCCGCGATAGGCGTCATAATCGAGGTCTGCGAAGGGCGCGGGCAGGGGCACCTTGTTTGGCTGGTAGGGCTGCGCGGCGATCTCGCGCGCGGCGTCCAGCAGTGGGGTGCCGCCTGTCATGCTTCCGGTTCCAGCCGATAACTTCAGCGCAGGCGCGGCCATCAATGCGGCGCTTCCGATGACAAATGCGCGGCGCCTCATGCGGGCCGCCTGTCGAGTGCGCGCACCACCAGCGGCGCGCCCAGCAGCGGCACGATCAGCGGGGCCAGCCAAATCGTGGCACCGCCCTCGGCCTGTATTGCCAGCAGCAAGATCGCGGCGCCCGCCGCCGCCTCCGGCAGGCCGCGCGGCATCCGCCAGCGTGGGGTGCGCCCTGATTTCCACCCGCAGTCACGGCCCATGAGGACAGAGGCGACCGAAGCGGTCTGCCGGATCATCATGATCGGCGCGATCAGCGTCGACAGCACCAGTTCGCTGACCCATGCGCGCAAGGCCACCCACCTGCGCCGCAGCGTTCGCGCGCGCGCCAACCATCCGGCCAGTGCGCAGATTTTCGGCAAGAGCAGAACGCCAGCGATCAGCGCGAAGGGCAGCGCGCCGGTCACCGGAACCGCGCCCGAAGCGATGAGCATGACAAGAAGCAGCCAGATCGGCGCCGCAAGGTAGCTGAGCACCCCTGAGGCAAGGTGAAAGCGGCTGATCGGCTTCAGTCCCGGCGCGCCGATCACGCACATATGCTGAAGATTTCCCTGGCACCAACGGCGGTCGCGCTTGTGAAACTCCTCAAGCGTCTGGGGTCCATCCTCGGCGCTGCCCGCCATGTCCGGGTCCAGTTCGACCGCCCAGCCCGCGCGCCGGATCCACGCGGCCTCGATGAAGTCATGGCTGAGCAGCGGGCCGCCAAAGGGCGCGCGGCCGGGTATCTTGGGCAAGTTGGATGCACCGCGAAACGCCGCAACGCGCAGGATGGCATTATGGCCCCAGTAGTTGCCGGTCTGGCCCGCCCATGCCGCCATGCCGCGACCGAAGTTCGGCGACATCAAACGCACTGCGACCCGCTGATGCCGACCAAACCGGCTTTGGCCCGGAACAAGCGCCATTCCGGCCTGCAAAAGACCGGTGCGGGGTCGGCTTTCGATCTGGCGGATCATGCGCTGCATTCGGCCCGCCGACATGCGGCTGTCGGCATCCAGAACCAGCATGTATTCGAAGCGGTCGCCGTGATGGTGCAGCCAGTCCGCGATATTGCCGGGCTTGCGTCCGGTATTCTCGGCGCGGCGGCGATAGTGAATTTTGCTCGCCTCGACAAGCGGATGCAGCGCGCCTTGTTCGCGCTCCGCAGCCGCGCCGCTGGGCGTATCGGACAGGGCAAAGATCACCGTGTGCTCTGACAGACCCGCCCGATCGAGGCTTGCGCGCAGATCGGCCAGATACCGTGCAACCGGCTGCGGGTCTTCCTTGCAGAGCGTGACGAGAATGGCCGTCCGCCCCTCTGGCATCCAATTGGGCGGCGGCATCAGCGCCGCCCGCGCCGGGCGCAAAAGCCCGATGAGCGCTGTCACCGCGCCGCCTGAAATCCACGCGGCGTTCAGTGCCATCAGGGGCAGGGCGGCCATAGCCAGCGGCGTCCATTCGGTAATCGCCATGGCAAAGGCCGAAGTGAGGGCCGCGGCAAAGAGCGCTGTCAGCGCAAAGAACGCGGTACGCGGCCCCGGCAGGCGCAGCCAATGAAAAGCGGCCGAGCCGGCGGCGCGTGAGAATGTATCCGAAAGTGACATGGCGCTGGGCCTGATCCTTGTGTTGCACGCGTTGCACAAGCGGCCAGTGACCGGCCGCCGTAACGTTAAGCTGTTCATTTATCTCGCATCTGGGCGGCGACAAGACGGTCAGCGGCTCTGCCTTCTGCCAGCGGGCCACATGCGCGAAAATACGCCGTCTCGGCGGATGGCCGCGTGATACAACGCGGCGCTGATGTGCACGATCACCAAAGCCGTGAGGGCATAGGCGGCATATTCGTGCACCAGTTTGGCAACATCCGCGACCGCATCCGAGGGCGGCACGAGCGCGGGGACCCCCATGGCATCCAGCGTCTCGATCGGAAAATCGCCTGCCCTCACCCGCACGTAGCCCGCCACCGGCATCACGACCATCAAGACGTATAGCCCCAGATGACTAAAGCCCGCAGCCCGCGCCTGCCATCGGGGCAGATCCGTGGGCAGGGGTGGCGGCGGGTTCCAGAGGCGATAGCCAATGCGCAAGACGACCAGCAGAAGGAGCAAAACGCCGAGATTCTTGTGATAGATGAAAAGAGCGTTTTGCAAGGTTCGCTCAAGGCCGGACTGCACCATCAGGAAGCCGACCGGAATCGTCGACAGGATAAGGATGGCCATGGTCCAGTGGATCGTTCGCGCGGCAAAGCTGTATCCCGTCGTCGGCATCTTCGGTCTCCTGATTACTCTGCGTAAACCTAGGCTCGCGGAAGCGTCATTCAAGCTGGCCGCTTACAGGCTTGACGGCGGCCGCTTTGCGCTAAATCTAACGTTCATGACAGTTTTACATTCAGATGCGCCGCGCGCAGTGCGCAGCCTTGCCGTCCCGCGCGGCGCTGCCACGCCTGTGTTGCGATTTACCTTGGCCGCCTTCATCGGCGCGGCGGGTGTCGCCTTGGTGTCGATGGCAGTCTTTAGCGCCGACATGGCGCAGGGCATCGCTGCGGTGTTGGTCTATCTCTGCGCCGCCGCGCTTGCGGGTGCAGGCATCGTGCGAAGTTATCCGCATGATGCGCTGGGGATGGGCAACCTTGTGACGCTGCTGCGCCTCGTCTTGACGGCGCCGCTGGTTGTGCCCTTGCTGACTGGGGGCGCCATGCAGTGGCAGGTGTTCGCGCTGGCGGCTGTCGCGCTCAGCCTCGATGGGGTCGATGGATGGCTGGCGCGCAAGCAGCGGCTGACATCAGCCTTCGGCGCACGCTTTGATATGGAGGTCGATGCAGGTCTGGGTCTGTTGCTGGCGCTGAATGCCTTTGCGGCAGGAACGGCGGGGCCTGCGGTTTTTCTGCTTGGCGCGCCGCGGTATGTCTTTGTGGCGCTTGGTCTGGTCCTGCCGTGGCTGGCGCGTCCGCTGCCTGACAGCCTTGGCCGCAAACTGGTCTGCGTGATACAGATCGGTGTACTGATCGGCGTGCAGCCGCCAATTGTTCCGGGCGCCGTTGCAGCCACCGCGATCACGATCGCGACACTGGCCCTCATCTGGTCGTTCGGGCGCGATACCCTCTGGCTCTGGCGGCAGCGCGCTTGACCTTTTCGATCCGTCCCACGGCGGTGCGGCTGCTGGTGGCAGCCTTGATCCTGCATGTGCTGTTGATCCAGCCCAATCATCCTGGCGCCTTTACATGGCAGGCGCTCCGGCTGTTTGCGCTGGAGCTTCCGGTGATCTTGCTCCTGCTCATCGCTGCGCGCGGGCGGTTTGCCACTGCTCTGCGGGTTGTGCTGAGCGTGTCACTGACGGTGATTGCGGTGTTGAAGTCCGCCGATTTCGCCATGTTCACCGCATTCGCGCGGGGCTTCAACCCGGTGGCTGATCTGGTTCTGATCGACGCGGGGCTGCGTCTTTTGACAGGGGCCATCGGCGTCCTGCCTGCCATTCTTGCCGCGCTGGGCGCCATTGCCGCCACGGCGCTGATCGGCTGGGCCGTCTGGTGGGCGACGGGCGTCTGGGCCGCAGTGCCGCGGCCGCGCTGGGCCGCGGGCACCGCCGGGCTGGGCGCGGCTGTCTTTGCCATGCTCGCCGTGGCGGAAATCGGCCTCGCCCTTGGCCGTTGGAGCCTGCCTTTCACGCCTCCCGGCGCGGCGTTTACTGCGCGCGTGGGCTACGAGCGTGCGTTGCTGGCGCGCCAGACCGTCATCGACCTGCGTGCCTTTCGCATCGCCGCGCGCGAGGATCCTTATGCGGATCGCGCCGGTCTGTTGAACCGGATCGACCGCGATGTGCTGGTGGTTTTCGTCGAAAGCTATGGCAGGACCAGCCTCGACACGCCCTTTTATGCGGACCTGCACCGCCAAACGCTGCGCCGGAGCGAGGCGGAATTGCGCGAGCTGGGTTATGCAATGGCCTCCGGCGTGCTGAGCGCGCCAACGCGCGGCGGGCAAAGCTGGCTGTCGCATGCGACCTTTGCCAATGGGCTTTGGGTCAACGACCAGACGCGCTATGGCGCGATGCTGGCCTCGGGGCGCGAGACGCTTTTTCACATCGCGGCGCGCTCGGGCTTTCGCACGGCGACGGTGATGCCGCAGATCACGCTCGACTGGCCGGAATCCGATGTCATGGGCTTTGATACGGTCCTCGCGGCCAAAGATCTGGGATATGAGGGCGCGGCGTTCAACTGGGTGACGATGCCCGATCAGTTCACCTTTGCCGCCCTAGACCGCCTTGTGCGCGCGCCTGCGGGCGACGCGCCTATCTTTGCCCAGCTGGCGCTGGGGTCGTCCCACGCGCCGTGGACGCCGGTGCCCGAACTGGTGGAGTGGGAGCGCGTGGGCGATGGCCGCATCTTCAACGAAATGGCGGCGACGGGTGATCCGCCCGATGTCGTCTGGCGCGACCGAGAGCGCGTGCGCGAGCAATACCGCAAGGCCATCGATTACGCGCTGTCGACCGTATTCAGCTATGCGGCGCTGCATGCCGAGGATCCGCCGTTGATGATCGTTCTGGGCGACCATCAGGCGGCCGATTTTATAGCCTTGGATGATCGCGCGGATGTGCCGATCCACATCATCGGGCCGCCAGACCTGATTGCTCAGGTCGCGGGATGGGGGTGGCAGGACGGGCTCATCCCGGAGAAGGACGCGTCCGCGCTGCCCATGGACCGCATGCGAGACGTGTTGATCGAGACGTTTTCGAAGCCCGCCGCGCTGCCCTCGCCACTTTCTGAGCGTGCCAAATGATGGGGCGCTGGCTGCCGAATTGGGTGACGCCGGGGGTGATCCGCGCGGCGCAATTCGCCCTCGCGGCGCTGCTGCTGGCGCTACTGTGGCGCACGCTTGATGGGCAAGAGGCCGCGCGCAGCCTTGCCTCTGCGGAGCCGGCCTGGCTCGCGGCGGCGCTTGGCGCGCTGACGCTGCAAACGGGGCTTTCAGCGCTGCGCTGGCGGATGACGGCGGCGCAGCTGGGCATCGGGCTGAGCAGGGGGGAGGCGCTGCGCGAATACTATCTCGGGCAGGCGCTGAACCTGTCGCTTCCGGGCGGGATGATCGGGGATGCGGGGCGCGCGCTGCGCGCACGCGGGCAGGCCGGCCTGATGGCCTCGGGACAGGCGGTGGTGTTCGAGCGGCTGGCAGGGCAAGGGGGCCTCTATCTGGTGACTGCGGGGGCCTTCGTTCTGACCCTTGCGGTGCCGGGCGGGGTCGAGTGGCCCCGATGGCTGATCCCGCCGCTTGCGCTTTTTCTTCTTGCGGGGCTGGCCCTGCCGGTCTGCCTTTATGGACTGGCGCGCGCGCCGGGGCGGCTCGGGGCGGCGGCGGCGACATTCTGGCGTGACATGCACCGCGCGCTCTTGGCTCGCGAGGTGCTGCTGCGGCAGATCGGGCTGAGCCTTGCCACGACGCTTTGCAATCTCGCGGCTTTTGCATTTTGCGCCATGGCCGTGGGCCACGGCCTGCCGCTGGCTGCCGTGCTCGCCTTTGTGCCGCTGATCCTGATGGCCATGCTCATCCCGCTGACGGTCAGCGGCTGGGGACTGCGCGAGGGGGCAGCGGCGGCTCTCTTCCCGCTGGCGGGCGGGGTGGCAAGTGGCGGTCTTGCGGCCAGCGTCGCCTTCGGGCTGGTGATGATCGTGGCCACGCTGCCGGGGCTCTATTTCGTGCTGGGGCGCGGGCCGCGCGGTCTAAGACCGTAACGCGCGCGCCGGTGCGGTGTGCAGCGGCTGGCGCGCCGCGACGGCCCCAGCGCTGAGCGCGCAGTCGAAGACCACATCCGAGCCCAGCGAATAGACCTGCGTGTCGGGCCGGATCGCATCGGCCAGCCGCGCGCTGGGGGAGGGCATGGTCAGGCCCTGCGGCCCGCCGCCGATCAATAGCGGCGCGATCGCCACATGAAGCTGCGTCAGCAACCCGGCCTCCAGAAAGCGCGCGATGGTGATGCCGCCGCCCTCGATCAGAAGGGTGCCAAGGCCCGCGCGATGCAGCGCGTCGATGATATCCGCAGGGGCAAGCATACCCTCCACGGGGGCCAGCCGGATCACCTCCACCCCCTCGGGGCGCGCCATGTCCACTGCCTGCACCACGATCCGGCGCGCACCATTCGCGCGCAGAACCGGCGCGTCGTTTGGCAGGCGCCCGCGCGGGTCGATCACGATACGCGCCGGATCGGCGCCTTCGCACATGCGTACGGTCAGGCGGGGGGTGTCGTGCAAGGCGGTGCGCACCCCGATCACCACGCCGTCGACCAGCGCCCGCATCCGGTGCAGATGCGCCAGACCGCCGGGCCCCGACACGTCGCGCGCGTCCCCCGTCACCGTTGCAATCCGCCCGTCGAGCGACTGGCCGATCTGTGCCACCGTGACCGGCCCCAGATCGCGCCGCGCGAGCGGACCGTAGAGGGCGAGCGCAGTGCGCTCGGCCGCGCTCCACTGGCCGCAGCAGGCGCAGGACTGACCGCGCCGCACCGCCAGCAGTCGCTCCCAGACCTTTGGTGTGACGTCAAGCGCCTGCATCTGCGGCCTCCCTCGCGGCGTTGCCGGGCAGGGCGAGCATGTCGCCATGGCCGATCTGGCAAAGTGTGTCGGGCGCGGCCTTTATGCGCGCTGCGCCCCATGCTTCGGCTTGGGCGTCGCCTACCTCTGCAGCGGCTGCCGCGATCCCGGCGAGCAGTTCGGCCTGCAAGGGGGCACTGCCTGTGCCAAGCTGCCAGTCGCTGGGCGCGCGCAGCACATCAAAGCCCGCATCGGCAAAGATCGTCGCCGCCACCGGCGCGGCATCGGGGCCGAGCGCGGCGCCCATGCCCTTGTCGCTGCGCTGATGACGGTTGAAGGCGTGGGTGATCGCCTCGTCGCGGGGATCGGCGGGCCGCCAGCTCATCCGGCCATCATAGGATAGCGCCGCATAGAACGGCACGCCCAGCCGCGCCGCCAGTTTGCGCACCCACGCCTCGGGCATGAGGTCGAGCAGGGCAGAGGCGGTGACCAGCGTCACCCCCTCCAGCGGCAGGGCCTCAAGGTCTGCAAGGTCAAGACGATAGGTCTGCGCATGCGCGCCAGCCGCAGAGGCGGCGCGCTCCAGCAGCTCGGGATCATTGTCCACCAGCCGCCAGCGTGCCCCCTCGGGCAGGTGTGGCGACAGCGCGCGCACGGTCGAGCCGGTGCCGCAGCCAAGATCGAGGATCACCGGCGCAGGCCCCGCCGCCGCAGCGGCCTGCCGCAAGAGGCCCGCGTCCCGTGCCGCATGGTCGGCAGGTTCGCGCAAGGCCAGCCAGTCAGCGGAAAATCCCACGTCAGATCGCCCCCTCATACCAAGCGCGGGCCACGTGGCTCTCGTGCAGCATGATCCGCAGCTTCTTGACGCGGCCCCCGTCGTTGAGCCGGCCACTGCGGGCAAAACCGGCCATCCCGTCAAAGATATGGCGGCAGAGGAACTCGGTCGTCGTGAACTTGCCCTTGAATTCAGCCACGTCATCAAGGTTCTGATAGCGCAGCGGCGCCAGCACCTCGGTCAGCGCTTCGGTGGCGAGGCCGATATCCACGACCAGCCCGTGATCGTCGATATCCTCGGTGTAAAAGGCGGCATCGACGGTGAAGGTGGCGCCATGCATCCCTTGCGCGGGGCCAAAGACGGGCGAGGGCAGGGAGTGGCCTATCATGATGTGATCTCGGACTTCGACGGCGAACATAGGCTTTCCTCAGGGTTGGGTGGCGTATCGGATACGGTGGCACAAGGTGGCGGGATCGGCGAGGATCGCGCCATATGTCTGGGGCAGATCGTCGAACTGCGTCTCGCCCGAGATGAGCGCGTCGAGCACGGGATCGCGCAAGAGCTCGAGCGCCTTTGCCATGCGGCGCCCAAGGCTCCAACGCGGGGCGCGGGCGGGCGGCATATGGCCCACCTGGCTGCTGACAAGGCGCAGGCGGCGGCAGTGAAACGCACCGCCCAGCGGGACGGGCGACGTGCCCGTGCCGTGCCAGCTGGCCTCGACGACGGTCGCATCCTGCCCCGCGCAGTCCAGTGCAAGGGCTAGACCCTCTGCTGTGGCGGTGGCGTGGATGACCAGATCGCACTCGCGGGGCGCGCGCCCTTCCGCGTCATCAGGCACGGCAAAGCCGCAGCCCAAGGCGCGGGCCAGCCCCGCGCGGCCCGGATTGCTGTCGACGAGCGTCACGTCGGTGCCGGGGATGCGCGCCGCCAGATACCCGGTCAGCGCGCCGATGACGCCAGCGCCGATCACGGCGATCCGGTCGCCGGGCGCCGCGCCGCCATCCCAAAGAATGTTGAGCGCTGTTTCCATGTTGGCGCCCAGTATAGCACGCTTTGCCGTCAGGCCGTCCGGCAGGGGCGTCAGCATGGCCGCGTCCATGCGAAAGCGCGTCTGGTGCGGATGCAGGGCAAAGACCTCGCGCCCTTCGTGCGCGCCCTCGCGCGCGATACCGACCGCGCAGTAGCCGTATTTCACCGGAAAGGGGAAATCGCCCTCTTGGGCGGGCGCGCGCATCCGCTGGGTCTCGCTGCCGGGCACGCGGCCCTCGAAGACGAGGCGCTCGGTCCCCCGGCTGATGCCGGTAAAGAGGGTGTCGACAGCGATGCCGTCCCCTTCGACAGCGCTGCGCACCTCGGCGCGCGAGGGTGCAATGCACCAGAGGGCCCGCGCGCTCATGTCAGGATATGCCCTGATTTCAGGGCCTTGGTTGCAAGGTAATGCGCATTGACGTCATTGCCGCCAACCTTGAGAGGCACACGCTCGACCACGTCGATGCCTTGTGCGGCAAGAATGGCGATCTTGGCCGGATTGTTGGTCATCAGGCGCACGCGGGTGATACCCAGCCAGTGCAGCAGATTACCCCCGGCCCGAAAATCGCGCTCGTCGTCGTCAAAGCCCAGCCAGTGATTGGCCTCGACCGTATCAAGGCCGGTGTCCTGCAAGGCATAGGCGCGCATCTTGTTGGCAAGGCCGATGCCGCGCCCCTCTTGGTTGAGATAGAGAATGATGCCGCCGTCGCCTGCGGCCATTGTGCTCATCGCGGTGCGCAATTGCGGGCCGCAATCGCATTTGAGGCTGCCCAGGACATCGCCGGTGAAACAGGCGGAATGCAGCCGGACGGTGACGGGCTGGCGCAGATCGGGGGTGCCTATCTCGATGGCATAATGTTCGACGCCGCCATCGTCGGGGCGAAAGATATGCACGCGCCCGGCCTTGGAGGCAGCCATGGGCAGAGTGGCGGCACTGACGCGGCTTTGGGGTGCTGTCTGCTCCAGCTCGGCCATGATGTCTGGAACGCGCATCATGCTGAGGCCCAGACGCCGTGCCTCGGCTTCGGCATCGTCCATGGGGACGATGACTGCTGCGGGCAGCACCTGCGCCGATTTGGCGAGGGCCAGCGCGGCCATGTGCAGCCGCCCGGCAGGCTTGAAGTGTGGCTTCAAGGCAGGTTTGGGTCCCGCCTTGGCAGCGCTTGGCGCGCTGCACAGCCCATCATCGCCCGCAAGGGTCGCCAGCCACGCCAGATCCGCGCCTTCGGGAATGTCAGCGCAGAGCACGTCGCCGCCGCCAGAAATTTCCAGACCGGGCACATCCAGACCCAGCGCCTCGGCGCGGCGCCGTGTCAGGGCCAGCTGCGGCGTGCCCATCGCGCTGAGGGCGGCCAACCGCTCTGCCGACACCGTCTCGGCCCAGGCCACAAGCGCCGCGCCCGGCCCTTGCGTCAGCGCGACAGGCAGGCCCAGCTTGAGATCGCCCCTGAGACGCATCAGCCGTTCGACCGTGCGCGGCGTCAGGGACGGGGCGGTTGCCGGGGAGGCGTCAACGTCAGGGGCGGTGCCGACAGAGGCAGTTTGAAATAAACGCAAGGTCACGGGTCCAACTTGTTCTACGTGCTCGAAGTAACTTAGCTCACCCTGCCCAGAGGCAAGTCTGCCGACGAAAATTTGCCGGTGCACCATCGGTGTCCCTCTGGCGCTCCACGGCGCTGGACAATTGGTGTCATGCGCTATCTCAAAGGCACCTAGTCATAATATAGAGGCGGGCCCATGAGCATCTGGCTGGGATTTATCCGATCGCTGATAATCTACCATAATCCAGTCTCGATGCGGGCATGGCGTCGCTTTTACGTGGATCTGCTGGCGCCGGGCGATCTGGCCTTTGACGTGGGCGCGCACATGGGCACACGGGCCCGCGCCATGCGCCGTGCGGGCGCGCGCGTCATCGCGCTGGAGCCGCAAGAGCCCTTTGCCGGATTTCTGCGCCGCACCCTGCCGCGCGACATCACTTTGATCGAAGCCGCGGCAGGCAGAAGCGACGCCGAGGCCGACATGGCCGTATCGTCGCGCCATCCCACCGTCTCCTCCATGCGGGCCGAGTTCGTGGACGGCGCCGAGACGGCGCATGGATTTGGCCATGTGAAATGGGACCGCACGCAACGGGTGCGCATGGTTACCCTGGATGCGCTGATCGCCCGCCATGGCGCGCCGCGCTACGTCAAGATCGACGTCGAAGGCTTCGAGATCGAGGTGCTGTCGGGGTTGTCGCAGCCGATCGAGATCGTATCGGTTGAGTTTCTGCCTGCCTTCCCCCGCCTGACCCACGCGGTGATCGACCGTCTTGCCGAGTTGGGGGACTATCGGTTCAACCCGGTTCGTGGCGAGACGGGGGGATTTCTGTGGGACGACTGGCGCAGCGCCGAGGCGGCAAAGGCGTGGCTGGACAGCTTGCCGGTGGAGGCCGACTCCGGGGATATCTTTGCGCGCCTCAGCCGCGAATGACCCGGGCGAAGGCGTCAAAGAGCGCGGGCGGCGCGGTGATGACCGTGCCCGTCTCCTCGGGCCGTTCGCCTGAGTGCCAGCCCTCGACCTGCGCGCCCGCCTGCCGCAGGATCACCAGCCCGGCGGCGATGTCCCAAGGTTGCAGCCGCCGCTCCCAAAAACCGTCCAGCCGCCCGGCCGCGACGAATGCCAGATCCAGCGCCGCCGCACCCATCCGCCGCACGCCAGCGCACTGAGGCATGAGCCGCGCGATATCAGCGGCGTGATCGTCGATATGCGCCATCGTCCCAAAGGGAATGCCGGTGCCAAAAAGCGCAGGCTCCAGCGTCTGCGTCGGGGCAGGTGCGATGAGCCTGCCGTTGAGCGTTGCCGCCCCGCCGGTGCGGGCGGCGAAGGTTTCTTGCCGGACGGGATCATGGATCACGCCGACGCTGAGCTGCCCCGCCTCCTCCAGCGCGATGGAGACCGCCCAATGGGGAATGCCGCGCAGGAAATTGGTGGTGCCGTCCAGCGGATCGACGATCCAGCGGCGGGGGCGCTGGCCGCCCGATAGCGCCTCTGCGCCAGCGTCCGTGCCGGTCTCTTCGCCCAGCCAGGCATCATCGGGCCGGGCGGCGCGCAGGCGGGCGCGCAGGTGCTGCTCGGCGTTCAGATCGGCCTCGGACATGAAGTCGCCCGCGCGCTTTTGCGTGACGCTCAGCGCATCGCGGGTCTGCCAGTGTCGCAGCAGGATCTCGCCCGCCTCATGGGCGAGGGCAACGGCCAGTTCCAGATCCGCCGCGCTCATGCCGAAACCCCTGCAACGTGGTCGAGGATGCGGCCCACCTTGGCGGCGGCATCGTCCCAGCTTGGCAGCGCTGCGCCCGCGCGGGCGGCGGCGGCGGCCATTTCGGCATGTCTGCCCTCGTCCTCCAGCAAGGCGCGCAGCGCGTCTGCAAAGGCGCCTGCATCCTCTGGCGGCACAAGGCTGCCTGCGGCCTCCGGCACGGTGCCGGGCACAGCCCCCGCGGTGGTGGACACGATGGGCAGGCCACATATCAGCGCCTCGTCAAAGACGATGCCATACCCCTCGAACCGCGTGGCGAGGGCAAAGATATGTGCCTCGCGGTAGAGGCTGTCCAGCGCGTCCCGCTCGATCCGGCCCGCCAGCGTGATCCGCGCGCCGAGATCGGCGGCCTCTATCTGCTGCGCGAGCGCGGCGTCATGGCCCGGCTCCCACGGGCTGCCGACGATCACGGCGCGCCAGTCCAGATCGGCCAGCTGCGCCAGCGCCGCGATCAGGACGTCATGCCCCTTGCGCGGGTGCAAAATGCCAACCGACAGGATCAACGGTGGGGCCATGCTGGGCGTGGCCGCAGGCGGCAGGGCGGGACCCTCCGGCTTGCCGGGACGGATCACCGTGATCCGGCTGGCATCCACGGCGTAATCGGCGACCAGCAGATCGGCGATATGCGGGCTGGGGACGAGGATATGCGCGGCGCGCTCCAGATTGGCCTGCTCCAGCCTGTGAAGACGGCGCGCTTCGGCGGGGGGCAGGCCGCTTTCGTGGGCCAAGGGGTGATGGACAAGCGCGACAAGTGGCGTGCGCAGCCTGTCCAGCGCCGCGGTCCCGAGCGCGCCCAAGGCCAGTCCGTCGACAATCAGCACACGGCACGCCGGATTGTCTGCCAACTGCGCCTCTGCCCGCGCCATGTCTGCGGGTGTCGGAAAGGGAAAGCCATCCGGCAGCGCGACATGCGCCACGTCCCGACCTGCCGCGCGCAGGGCCGCCAGAAGTTGCCGGTCATAATGATAGCCGCCCGTGAGCGATGTCAGATCGCCTGGAACGGCGAAGGCGGCGGCGCAAGGTGATGGCATTGTCTGTCCTTTGATCGAGACGGCGTAACGCGGCTCCGCCCTGAAGACGTCCTAGCACGCAAGACCGGCATGGCAATGCGGGCCAGCGGGGTCAGAACGGGCGCTGGAGTTGTGCCTGACTTGAGCGACGCGCGACTGCGGTCCCTGTCCAAGGGCGCGCCTGACGTGGGCCACCGAGGCTGGCGAGCAGCTCCTTCTCGCCAATGGCCTGCCCCAAAGTGCGGCGCAGACTGCACCAAAGAATGGGCAAACCTCCGGCCCCGCGCGAGCGGAATACTAGCCATTTGGCCAGCCCATGAGGTCCAATAGTATCGGGAATACAGTCCTCGTAACTTTCTTGCGTGGCCAATGCAAGGGTCCACGGGAGTCGGACGCACAACCGCATCATCATCTTATGTGTCGTGCAATCCTCTCCAAGCCGTCTGACTGCCAACCAGATAGGAAATTTGAGTATGCCGACGCCATTCCATTCTCCCAGCACAGCGCCGCGCGGATCCGCGCCGGAGCGCGCGGCCCCTCTGCATCCCAGAAACACACGGTCGGCGGCGATGATGTCTGCGGGCGACGGGCGCCACCATATCGACCCGCCCGCACAGCCCAATATCGTATTTGCCGGAGTGTTGCTGAGCGGTCCTGTTGCGCTGATCGCGTTCATTGCGCTGCTCATCGCCGGTTGGCCACTGCTTGCGACGATGCTGACCGCCTTCGGTCTGCAAATCGCCGTGTTCTGCGCCTTTCTGGTCATGGGACTTGTGCCAGCCAGATCATCCGATGTGCCTGCGCCCCCTGCCACTGATTTCACCGATGCGGCGCCTGCAAGGGTGGACATCTGGCGCACATACCCAAGCCATGGCGCAGCCGAGAACGCTGCCAAGGTCGCCCTGATTGCCCCTGATCTGTCGCAAAGCCGCACGATCGCCAACAACCTCGCCGAACTTGGTCTGGAGGTTCATCACTGCACCGACCGCGATGCGGTCTTTGGTAGCATCGAGGCCCGGCCGGGTGACTGGGACCTGCTCGTTTTCGACATGGACGCGGCGCCTGATCTTGGCACCGGACAAGACGACCTCACGGACTTCCGCGCAAGCTGCCCCGACATGCCGGTTTTGGTGCTCTCGCGGACAGCGCAGCGAAACGCCTGTGCGAAGACGAAGACCCCTTGCATGACCGGTCTGGCAACCCTGCGCAAACCCGTGCTGCGCGCGCATCTCGTCGAAGGTTTGAAAGCGGCCAATCTGAACTTAACCGTCACACACTGAACAGAGACTGAACACACACTGAGCAGACAGTGAAGCCCGGCTGATGAGGTGATCCGCAGCAGCGATGCGGCGCGTCGCATTGCGCCAAGGGCTTCGCGTTCTGAAACTCCGAGACGCGCTCTGCCGCTTGCCCAACAAGGCAGCGCCGCGCGGCATGCCCCGCCGCTCACCGCTCTGGCGGCAGTGTTTGCTGATTTCATCCCGTTCGCACCTATCCCGCTGACACGGCGCCAACGGACGCCGCGCAGGCGAGGTGCCGGAGGCGTGCGTCCCTGACTTGCCTCAGGGCGCGCCGACGGTGCGGGCCAAAGTCCCTCAAACCCAACCCGAAAGCCAGCGGGCGCAGTTGGAAATCCCTGATGACATACATTCGCCCGATCGCAGACACCCTCATTCAAGATGATTTCACCACCGACAAGCTTAGAGGCACCGGTGAGAACGACCACCTCATTCACCACCGACAAGCTTAGAGGCACCGGTGAGAACGACCACCTCATTCACCACCGCGACCTGAGTGTCGAGGCGCATTCCAGCGTTGGCCTGGCCGGCTATGATGGTGATGACATCCTCGAAGGGTCAGTGCCGAAAAACGGTCAGATCCACATGTTCGGTGCGACAGGCAACGACTGGTTCATCCTCGATCTGACCAAGATTCCCGATGCTGTCGGGCACCAGGGGCACCACGCCTATGGCGGGCACGGCCAGGATACGTTTCACTTTACCAATATCGACGAGAATGCCGCGCCAATCATTGGCCGTCTTGATGATTATGACCCCACCTCGGACAACCTCCTGATCGAGGGCACCGCGATCAACCTGAGTGATCTGCCCAAGACCCTCACACTGCCAAGCGGGAACGAAGTCGAGGTTCGGGTGGTCAGCATCGAGCACCCGGAATTCAGCGCCGAAAACCTCGGCGTTCAGAACTTCCTCGCCATCGGGGACAATGCCTTCTACGCGCTCGAGGGCGCGCGTGATCTGCAGAACGGCACGTCGGACCTGATCGGCGAAGAGCGGCATTTCCTCAAGTCGGAGGCCCTTGAGACGCTCCGGGCGGCAGAGACGGTCGAGTATGAAAACCCCAAGAACTTTGTTCCGCGAGAGTTCTACGAAGACCGGGAAGACGATCTGAACCTGAACTGGAACCAGGCCGGAGCGGAGGTTGCCGCCGACACCGGCGACAAGGCCGCGTCCCATATGTTCGGCAGCAAGAACAATCCGGATGCCGTCAGCTCGGACGGCGAGCAGACGATGACGGGCAGCACCGGGGATGACGTGATCGATGCAAATAACGGTAATGACACGGTTTTTGGCGGGCTTGGAGACGACCTGATCGCGGCTGGCATCGACAATGATGTCGCCTATGGTGGCGCTGGTGATGACATGATCTGGGGCGGCGATGGGGACGATACGCTCGAGGGCGGTGATGGAGACGATTATCTGCACGGCGGGCGGGGTGATGACCTGCTCAGGGGCGGCGAAGGTCATGACAAGCTGTTCAGTGGCCAAGGCAACGACACGCTAGAGGGCGGTGGAGGGGACGAGGCCGTCAACCGCTTTCACTTCTATGAGGAGGGCGGCGCCGATGTCATTCTCGACTTCAAGGTCGGACTCGACCGGATAACGCTTCAGGATGACATCGATCCGCTGAGCGTCGAGCTTTATGAAAACAAGGATGGCAACACCGTCCTGAATTATGCACAGACCGGCTCGGTCGAGATGCGCGGCGTGGCACTGGACGCGTTCCAGGAGGCGGCGCAGATCCGGGCCGAGGAGGATGATCCGATCATCTCGATCACACCGGACCCTGAAGAGGAAATGCTTCGGGAGCTTCGGGTTGAGAACGGGTTTTACGGCGATGCGCCGCCGCCGGATTTGATGGTTGAGGGCATCCTTTACGGCGACGCCGCGTTTCAGGAGGCGGAGTCGGGCGGATACACTTATCTGACGGCACAAGAAGCGAGCGATGAACTGATGAGCGATGACCTCTCCGAGGACACCGCGGAGGAGGACGCAGATCCGTTGCCTGAGATCCCGAAGATCGACGAGGAAGAGGAAGAAGAGGAAGAAGAAGAGAAGCCCGACGAGGAGGACGCGGAGGGTGGCGGGGGAACATGCTTTGTCGCAACCGCTGCCTATGGCGATCCGTGGCATTCGGACGTGGTGTTCCTGCGCGCTTTTCGCGATCAATGGCTGGTGGACCGTGCGTGGGGGCGCGCCTTTATCGCATTTTACTGGCGGGTCGGCCCCAAGATGGCAGGGCCCGTGCGCCGCAACCCTCGCCTTGCACAGGGTGCAAAGACCCTCATCGCTGGAATTGTCTGCATCCTGCGGAAGCTCTGGACCTGAGTGGGGGATAGCCCGCCTTAAAGGTGCGTGGCCCAAGAATTCACGCCGGTTTCGGCGATTCGCATCTGCTGCCGTGCCGCCTGGATGTCGCGCCCCCGCCGTCCAGAAACAAGCCATGGTCCTCCCTCACGCTGGCCGCCGCCGCCCCCAGGGCTGGCCATTTGGCCAGCCCATCAGACTAAATAGTATCAGTGTGATGGGGGCCCTAACTTGATACGGTGACCTTCATGTTCTGGCCTACTTCCTCGGCCCTAGGTCACTTTAGGTAAAAGCACGCCGAAAGGAATGTTACATGGGCATCGTTGTTTCCCCCAGTTTCTCGCCCGCCAGCTTCTCGCGTGGAAAAAACGTGTCGCTCCGCGCGGAGGCCACGTACCACCGCGAATGCATCGCCGAACTGACCGACACGGAAGCCAAGGAGTATCTGCTTGAAGTGCTCGAACGGGATCTGGCCGAGGCCAAGGAAGGGTTCGGCAGGATCAAGGACGCGCTGCCACACGCCGACCGGCAGAGCGTGCAGATTCTCGGAATTCTGTGGGACGCCAAGCCGCGCATCAGAACCTACGGCTATATCTGTGACCAGTTGAAACATCTTAACGGAAAAGCATCCGATGAGCGGGCGCTCAACAGCGTTGTCAAACGCCTGCGGCGCGCTCTGGAAAAGACGGACTTCCCTATTGAGATCACCACGCATTACGGCATCGGATACAACTTGCGTGCCCCAGATGACTGGCAGGCACCCTGGAGTGACGCGGCACGGGACTGACGCGCGAACAGTGGCGCGGGGCAGGGACGACGACGTGCCATACCGCCATCCGCATCCGCTTGCGTCGGCTCGGAGCGCGAAGCCCCTGCCGCCGGATTCCGCGCCGTTTTCATAGCACATGCTACAAATCAGAGCAGGGCCAATAACGTGAAGCTCGACCCCCGCGATCCCAAGGAAAGCAGCGAAACGCCACTGCCACCCGCGCAGCGTCTGGCGCCGCGCGCGCGCCTCGGGGGGCTGAAAAGGCTGGCAGATCATCTTGCGGATTTCGCCACGCGCGTCGACGGCGGTGTTGCGACGATTGCCGGGCTGTCGCTCCCCGTGGTTTTGGGGTTCACCGGGCTCGCGTTGGAATACAGCCAGATGGTCGTCGTGCGCTCCGAGGCGCAGCGTACCGCAGACCTGGCATCCCATGCGGGCGCGGTTGCGTACGCGCGCGACAGCGGCGAGGATGCGATGGTCGATGCGGCCAAGGCAATCGCCCGGCTGAACGGTTTTGCCGACAGCGAGATCGCCGTTGAATTCGATACCTCCTTCTCGACCGCTTCGGGCGGGGCCGTGCGCGCCACCATCACTGCGCCGCGCCCGCTCTTCCTGCCGCGCCTCGTGGGCGGGGATGCCAAGGTCGATGTGGTGGCCTCTGCAGTTGCCGGGGCATTGAGCGGCGCACCGGCCTGCATCCAGGCGCTTGATCCCAGCGGTAGCGGCATCACTCTTTCGGGAGGAACGTCGCTGCACACGGCCGAATGCGGCGTTGCATCGAACGCCGGGGTAGAGGCCTCCTGCGGCGCAAGCATCATAACCAAGGCGGTCAGCTACGACTCGGCAGACAGCCCGGACAAGGGAAAATGCAAAACCATCACATCGCCCGATGGTTCGCCGCCGCAAATCGTCCGCCGGCCGTCGCCTGATCCATTGGCGGGCTCTGACGCCATACAGCTGGCCAGCGCGCAGATGGCCAGAACCTTGGCGCTTGAGCCGCCCGAGGATGTGGTTGTTGCGCCGGGTCCGAATATCGAGTTTGGCTGGAACCAGGGCACAACCATCGCCCAGGCCGAGGCCGTCGGCTGCACTGCCTCATTCGCCGATGCGAACAGCGAGTGGACGTTCTCCTGCCCGCCGGGCCAGACCACGGTGAACATCGGCAATGTGACGCTTGGGGGCGGCCTGAGGCTGCGTTTCAACCCCGGTGCCTCGCAAGACGTGGTCTACAATATCTCGGGAAGCATCCAGAATGGCGGCTCTTCCATGAGCTTTGCTGGCGGCACCTACAATGTTGCCCAAGGCATTTTCACGGGCGGAGGCACGAACACCGAGTTTGGCGCGGGCACCTACCGGATCGGAAGATCCAGCACCAATTGCAGTGGGGCCAACTATAGCATCTGTACGTCGAGCCGCATTTCCTTTGCCGGACCCAGTGAATTCGTGCTGCCATATGGGGTGCGCACTGAGGGCGGCGCGGTCATGACCCTCGGCACGGGAACGGGCAACAGCTTTCGTCTAGGCCCCTCATCGCGGGACGATGCGATTTCGATCGGGGGCGGTTCGCAGATTTACATGGGCGATGTGGACGACGGCGTTTTCGAGGTCGCAGGATGGATTACAGGCGGTAATGGCGGCAGTTGCCTCGATATTTCCGCAGCTGCCCTTCACGAGATCAACGGCTCGATCAAGGCCTCTGGTGCGATCCGCTTTGGTTCAGGGGCCTACGCGGTCAGCGGATACGTGCATCTCGGTGGGGATGGCGGCGGTAATTCAGCGTGCAAAGGCGAGACCATCAGCGTCGAGGCCATTGATACGACATTCCTGATTTCGGCCGAGGGCCCGGAGCCGGGGAATTGGGGATGTGACGATCAGGCGTTTTGCGTCAGCTCGGGCTATAGCGATGTCAAGGTTTCGTCTCCCGACACCGGACCCTTTGCCGATATTGCCCTCGTTGGCCCGCTTGACCCGATGAATAGTGCAGGCGCCACGTTCCGGGCAGGGGCGCGGGATGGCATCGTCACTGGCTCGGCCTATTTTCCCAACGGGCCGATCACGCTCGCGGGCGGCGCGAGTGCCAGTGGCGGCGACGGAGGCTGCCTTCAGATCATCGCGGCCGAGATCACGATGACGGGGGGGGCGTCCTTGGCGTCCGATTGCAACTTCTTGGGCGCGGGTGCCATCGCTCAGGTGGCGATACTGAAATGAAATGGTTCCATGTCCTGGGGACACGGCGATTGGTGCGAGGCGAAAGCGGCAGCGTCGCGGTCGAATTTGCACTTATCGCACCCATCTTGCTGTTCATTCTCGCTGGCATCATCGACATCGGCAGCGCGACCTTCGGCAAGCTGGAGCTGGATGCACGCCTGACCGCCGCCGCCGAATACGCGCTGCTGCAACCCGCGCCCGGCGATAACGAGGCCGCCGAGCAGATGGCCGAGAGGCTTGTCACACTGATGCAGAGCGGCGCGATGGATACGGCCGAGGTTGTGGTAAACAACGGGGCGAGGGCGAATTTGGACGGCACTTCGACGACCGTGACTCCTCTGTCCGGCGACGCCGCAGCATGCTACTGCGCGGTCCCGTCGCAAGAGGGCATCGTCTGGGGCGCCGCAACGAGTTGCGGCACGCCTTGTGGTGCTGGCGACACCGCCGGACAATTCGTGCAGATTTCCGCGACCGCCCGCCACGTCGCGATCTTTCCCGGATATGCCTTCATTCAGGACGATACGGTTTCAGCGCGTGCTGTCCTGAGGTTGCAGTGACCGGCTGCGGCAAGCTGCGCAGATTTCTTCTGGATCGTCGCGGCGCCGTGGCGATCGAATTTGCGGCGATCGCGCTGCCGCTGATGCTGCTTCTTGGCGGGTCTATCGAACTCAGTCGATACATGTGGACGCGCCATGCTTTGCAGGATTCGGCATCGACTGGCGCGCGGTGCCTGGGTCTGCAAGTCGAGCCTTGTTTTTCGGGCGAGACAATGGACCGGCCCGCGACCTTGGGCTTTGTCCGGCAGCAGGCCGCAAGCTGGCTCATCACGATTGCCGAGGACACGGTCACGCCCGATGCGGTTTCGGATTGTCACGGGGTCGATGATTTTGCCAGAGTCGGCATCCGAAGCCGCTTTGCCAGCGTCCTCGTCGTGTTGCCCGACATCTGGATCGAGGTTGAGGCATGTTTTCCGGTCATGCCGTCGGATTGATGTCATGTGCGCCGGGTTGGCGATTGGCAAAAAATCGTGGGCGAGAATGAAATGATCTGATATGGCCCATTTTGTCGAAGCATGAATTCGGTGGCTATTATTCAAATTTGCCGCCCTTCGATATCTGTGTTTGGTATCTGTGACTTTTTTAAGTGGGCGGTAAATGGTAAAGTCAGACAAGAAATTGCTCGTCGTTGACGACGATCACATGATGCGCGAGTTTACCGAACGCGTGTTGATCTCCCTAGGGCATGAATGTGTTACCGCCGGGGATGCTGCGTCCGCTTTGCTGCGGTTGCAAGATGATGCCGATATTCGGGTTCTTATCATAGACATCCGCTTGGGGTGCGGGCCGGGCGGTGCGCAGCTGGCAAAGGATGTCCTCGCGATCAAACCGGATCTGGGGATAATCCTGACCTCGGGTGATCCCGACGCTTTGCAAACTGCCAAAATGAAAATCAAGCAGAACGTGGAAGTCTTGCCAAAACCATACCGTCGCCGTGATCTGGCGGCGCGCCTGTCCGTTTGGCTGTAAGGGCTGGATCACACGCGCTGGCAGGGTGACGGTGGGTTTGATCTTTTACTGACCGTTTTCCTTAAGAAGCTTTGTGCCGAGCATGGCAGCCTCGACGCGGTTCGAGGCGCCCAGAATTTGGAAGATGAAAGAAAGGTGAAACTTTACGGTGCTGGGATTGATGCCCAGCTCGCGCGCAATCGCCTTGTTCGGATGTCCTGCAACGAGAAGCTTAAGCACCTCCAACTGACGAGGCGTCAGTGCGGACAGAGGGACCGAAGGGGGGCGGCGATCGGTATGGCGATCTGCTGCGGCCTTGCCCTCCTGCGGGGTGAAGGGGGGCACATAGACGGCCCCATCGGCAATCTGCTGAAGCGCGCTTTCCGTTTCGCGAATGCCCAGACCCTTGTTGATGAAGCCTTGCGCCCCTGCTGAGAGCGCCATGAGGATGTCCTCGCGCGATCGGGAGGCCGACAGCACCACAAGGCGGCTGTCGGGTTGCGCGGTTTTGCAGGTCTCCAGCAGGTGACGGTTTTCGATGCCGGGCATGTTCAGATCGACGAGGCAAAGGCCGAAAACCGTGTTGCCCGAAAGCTGCTCGATGGCCTCCTGTGCCGCCGCGCAAATGACGACGGTCTCAACTCCAAAACGCTCGCACAGGACGGTTTCTATGGCGACACGAAAGAATTCGTCATCGTCAATGACGATGATCGGCGAGAGCGCTGACAGTGCAATCTGGGGCGACATGATTTTTTGGTCCCTTCTCGTTCCGTGTGGGTAGTCGGGCGCACCGGTGCTTGAGCCGCTCCCATATTTCGTGCCTTCGGTAGGCGCGTCCGACGCGGAGACCTCAGCCATCGCAGCGNTTTTTTCGATGAGACTGAAGCTCCCTAAGATTTTTCCTTGGCTGGACCGATCTGGCGTTGGGTCAGCCTTTAGCTGAACTGGGCCGCATTCTGACAGAAAGAATGGGCTCGGACGAAAGGTGTTTTGGACGTTCCTGCGATGCGCCAAATTGTCACAACCATAGCACGAAATAAACGAGCGAAATACAACAATAACGGGTGCAACTCGTGTTTTTTTGAGTAAGAGTAAACAGCGCTACTCTTTGGGAGACTACCATATAGCTGAAGCAAACGGCCGTCTAGGCAAGAGGCTGTGATAATTTATAGAAGACACAGCGCTTATTTCTGGTCGGATAAATTTTATACAACTGGGGAATTATGGGGTGGTATGGCGGAAATTCCCATTGGCCTGAACACTTTTTGAGGTTAGAATTTGGCAAGGTTATAGCCGACCCCCAAAGCGCCACCTCAACCAATCATGATTTTCCTTGATCGTTGTGGCCCTAGGACTTTTTGAGGGCCAATGGCGATGAAAACGCGCTCCCAATTTCTGTTGGATTGCCGTTTTTTCGCGCAATGACGCAAAAGGCACGTTGCGCCGAATGCGATGAATTAGATAACGATCGGGACGTCATGGCGTTTGATAAACCATTGAAACACATATCTGTTTTAATGCTTTCATGTGTGGTTCTCGTTGGTGGCGTCGCCGAAGGCTTCGGAAAAAGCCGAAATGATAATGAGCAGTCAAAGCGCCTCCATGATCGCGCCCCACCTGCGACGAGGCAGTTTCCGCAGCTTTCGGGCTTTGGGGATGTGGTGTCCCCAGGGGCGGTGGGACTGGAGTTGGCCTCCGTTGATTTTACCCGCACCGATCTGGCTGAAGCAGGCCGGGCAGGGCTGGTCCGCGAGGCGTCTTATGGGCACCGCAGTTTTCCTGCCATCGCGGCCGTGCCGCAGGCCGGTCTGATATCGGGTCTGCCGTGGACGTCAGTGATGGCGGCGCTGGCGGGGCTCGTGATCGGACTGGGTGCGTCCCTTTTTGCCATGCGGCGCCAGCAACGCCGGATGGGGGCACCGATTCGCCGCATGCTTGGTGCCGCATCCCCCGAATCTGGTGGCGCCGCGCTAGAGAACGATCTGCCGGGTGCTCTTGGGCACCTCGAAAACGCATTCGATGACATGGCCGTGCGCCTAAATGCCCAGGGCGTCACGCTGGATCAGGCGTGCGAGCTTGCCGGTCTGGGCGTGTGGACAATCCTTCCGGATCGCAAATCCGTGCGCGCGTCCCGCCAAATCCAGGTGCTTCTGGGCCTTCCCGAAGAGGGCGGAGTAGTGCAACTCGACGACCTGCGCGAACGGATCGTGTCGGACGACCGTGAGGTTTTCGATGCCGCCTTGGAGCGCGCCGTAGAAGAGGCCCGGATGACGGATGTGGAGTTCCGCGCCACCGACGCAGCCGGAGATGTCCGCGTTTTTTATGCCCGGACGGGGCCGGACGGGGCGGTAGCAGGCGACACCGAAGGCGCGATATCTGGCATCCTTCAGGATATAACCGACCTTCGCAACAAGGAGACGGCGCTGGCAAGGTCGCAAAAGCTCGAACGGCTTGCCGGGAAGTTGGCGAATGTCGGCGCTTGGCGCTATGAAGTCGAGACCCGCATGTTTACCGGGACGCGCGAGACGGCCAAACTGGTCGGTATCGAGGGTGACTGGAATTTCCCCGTAGAGGAGGCAATGGACCGCCTTCTGGCCGGCAAGGACCGCGCGCGGATGGAGCGCAGTTTCTGGACATGCGTGGGAACTGGCGCTGCCTTTGACGAGGTTGCGAAATACCGCAGGTATGATGGCAAGGAGACCTGGCTGCGCGTGACAGGCGAGGCAGAGCGCGATGCGTCTGGCACCATCGTCGCCGTTCACGGCGCCACTCAGGATGTTGACGAACTGGTCACCGCCACCATCGCCGCCGAAGAGGTGCGCGGGCTTTTGCAGACGATACTGGACGGGCTGTCGGGTGGCTTTGTCATTCATGATCGCGACGGCACGATCCATTACATGAACCGCAGGGCGCACAGCATTCTGGGTGTGGCTGAACTCGAACTGGTGGGCGAGAATATCTGGCGCGATATCCCGTTGGCCGCCGAATCCAGGCTGGAGCAGATGGTCACCGAGGCGGTGGCAACGGGCCAGTGCCAGAGCTTTGAGGCAGCGATTCCCACGCCCAGACACTGCGTCAAGGTCACGGTGCATCCCACCTCGGCAGGTGTCGCCATCTACCTATACGACGTGACCGAGGAGCGCGACACCAACGCGCGCTTGCGCCTGCTGGACGCCGCCGTCGCGCAAGTCAGCGACGTGGTGCTGATCACCGAGGCGAAAAACGTCGATCTGCCCGGCCCGCGTGTGGTCTTTGCAAACGACGCTTTTACCACGATGTCCGGCTATTCACTGGACGAGATCCTCAGCGCAACACCGCGCCTGCTGCAAGGGCCGGAGACCGAACGGGAACGCTTGGACGAAATTCGCAGCGCCATCGTGGCCCAGAGGCCCATACGCACGGAAGTGACGAATTATCGCAAGGACGGCACCCCTTTCACGACAGAGATGGACATCACCCCGCTGTTCAACTCGGCAGGCGAGTGCACCCATTTCGTCTCGATCCAGAGAAACACGACCCGGCGGCGCGCGACCGAAAGTTGTCTGCGCGCCCGCGAAGAGCAGTTCCGACTTGCCAGCCTGGCAAGCCAGGACATCATCTGGGATTGGGACATGCAGACGGGTGTGATCTGGAACAGCGACAACTCCGGGACGATCTTTGGCAAGATCTCCGAATGGCACGTCGAACACATCATGGAGGGCCGTATCGAGAACGTGCTCGAGCGGATCCATCCCGACGACCGATTGAAAATCACCGAAAGCCTTGATGCCGCATTGACCGGGGATGCCGAGGCGTGGCGATCAGAATACAGGATCAAGGCACAGGACGGCTCGTGGCGCACCTTGGCCGACAAGGCATTCATCGTCCGGGACGAGGACGGCACACCGCGCCGGATGGTGGGTGCCATGACGGATGTCACCGACCTGCGGGCCCTTGATGCGCGGTTGCATCAGGCACAAAAGCTGGAAACAGTCGGTCATTTGACGGGCGGTATTGCGCATGATTTCAATAACTTGCTTACGATCATCCTGGGCAACTGCGACATTTTGCTCGATGATATGGGGGAGGGGTCGTCGCTGCGCCCGTTGCTTCAGTCAATCGAGGATGCGGCCGAGCGCGGCGCGCGTGTCTCGAGCGATCTTCTGGCCTTCTCCCGGCGCCAGACACTGGAAATGCGGCCTACGGACGTAAACGCGCTGATTCGCCGGTCGGCCAGCCTTTTTGAACGCGCCGCGGATGCCAGTATCGAACTGCTTTACGATCTGACTGACGCGCCGATGATTGCCCATGTGGATCCTGACAAGCTGGAGGCGGCGCTGCTCAATCTTGTCGTCAACGCCGTCGCGGCGATCGAGCAAGGAGGGCAGATCACCTTGAGGACGCGGTACAAGACGGTTGAGGACAGCAACCATGAAAACCATCCCGGCCCCGGAAACTACATCCGGATCGACGTCTCGGACAACGGCTGCGGTATGGCACCGGAAGTCGTGGAACGTGCCTTCGAGCCGTTCTTTACCACAAAGGAGCCGGGGGTCGGCACGGGCATGGGCCTGAGTTCGGTCTATGGCTTCGTGAAGCAATCTGGCGGCCATGCCCGTATCAAGTCCGAACCGGGCGAGGGCACGACCGTCATCCTCAGCTTTCCAGAGTCCAGAGAGCCAGCGGCAGCCACTCCGCCAAAGCCCCCCACGGTGCCAAGCCGGGAAACCGGGCAGCGTATCCTGCTCGTCGAGGACGATGCCGATCTGCTGGCATTCGTGCACACTGCGCTGAGTCGGTCGGGATACCGCATCGTGGAGGCTGTGAACGGGGCGAAAGCGCTGGAGCTATTGGAGCAGGATGGAGATTTTGACCTGCTCTTTACCGACATCGTCATGCCCGGCGGCGTGAATGGCGTTCAACTCGCCCGAAAAGCACAAGAGCTGCACCCAGATCTCAAGGTGCTTTTCACATCCGGATATGCGCGGGATGCTCTGCCCAAGGAAAGGCATGTGCCCAGCAATATACCGATGCTTTTCAAGCCCTTCCGCACGAACGAGCTGATCGCGAAGGTCGAGGATGCGCTTGCCGGCGAGGCCAACCCCGAGGCGTAAGGCCGGGCTGAACGTCGCAAACGCAGGGCCGGACTCCGGCCATGTCAACTCCTGAACATACCTGCCCAAATGGCCAGTCCACCACGCTAGCTGGTGATTGGCGCCAGTGCGCCTCATGTTCGGGTGTAGACGACGCCTCGTCCACGGCGCTCGTCGCATCGGGACCGCAGCGTCGATCGACGTGCCGGTTTGGCCGGATAACCCAGTAATGAAGGGCTTTTTTTACATGTTGTACCTCATCAAGAACCTCAAGCGGAACGACTCCGGCGCGACTGCCATCGAGTATGGCTTGATCGCCGCTCTCGTGGCCGTGGGCCTCATCACAGCGCTTACGACCCTCGGCACTGACCTAGCCGGTATTTTCGGCGAAGTTTCCACCGAGCTTCAGTGAGATGACGGCACCGGCGGTTAACTTCCCGTCGTTTTTCTCGATCCGCACCGCCATTTCCGTCACTATGACGGCAAGGCGGTGCGGCCCGATCCGGCAATAAACGACCTCAGTACGGCGCACCATCATGCATGACGGTATCCTGATCCTGGCGTCGGTCTGGTTCATCAGTGCGCATATCTGGGCCGCCACAAGCGATGCGGTGCAGATGCGCATTCCGAATGCGCTCGTCCTCTATCTGCTGGCTGGCTTTGCGGTAACTGCCGCCCTGTCGCCCCCTGACTTGGCTGAGATTGCAGGCCGCAGTGCTGTCTGCGCGGCGATCCTTGCAGGCGGGATGATCCTCTTTGCACGCGGGTGGATGGGGGGCGGCGACGTCAAGCTGCTTGCCGTAACCGCGCTCTGGCTCGGACCTGCGGCGACGTCCGGATTTCTCTTGCTGACGGCCATGGCTGGCGGGGTGCTGACCTTGGCTGTCGTTGCGCATCACGCCCGTGCCCAGCGGATGGGCGATGCGCACACCCCGGCAGACCGTTTGCCGCCTCGCGTGCCCTACGGAATCGCCATTGCGGCGGCGGCGCTCGCCACCGTTTTCCTACGCCCTGGGGCTCTCGTGACGGGCTGAACGCTCTCACTCGCCGCTGCTTGGAGGACATAAATGCTTAGACCTCTCATCTTGATTGTCGCCTTGGTGGCGGGGGGCGGTGCCGCGTGGATCGCGGCGCAGAATACCGGCCCTGCATCCGATCCGGTCGCCGAGACACCGGCACCTGCCGCCACGGAGCGCACTGCGGTGCTGGTCGCTGCGCAAGACGTGCCGCGGGGCGATCAAGTGGCCGCCGGGGCCATGAAATGGCTGGACTGGCCCGCCGATGCGGTGCCGGCCACCTTCATCGAGCGCACGGCGCGGCCCGAGGCGCTCAACCAGCTTTCAGGTCGGTATGCCGCCCGCCCGCTTGCGGCGGGTGAGCCGATTTCGGAGGCGGCCCTGTCGATGCACCCCAACGGGTTCCTCGCGGCGACGCTGGCGCCCGGAAAACGTGCGGTCGCGATCAATGTGAATGCGCAGAGCACCGCTGGCGGGTTCATCCTGCCGAATGATCGCGTCGATGTCCTGCACACGGTAAAGGCATCGCGCGAGAGTGAGGGCCGCACGGCCAGCAGCCGTACCCTTCTCAAGGGCGTCCGGGTTCTGGCCATAGATCAGACGACCGAGGACACCGAGTCGGGCACCGTCCTTGGCAAGACGGCGACCCTCGAATTGACCGAACGGCAGGTCGAAGTCGTCACCGCCGCCGAAACGACAGGCACGCTCTCGCTCTCGCTTCGGCCATTGGATGCAACACCGGCGGAGGCGTCGATGGAGATCGAGGCGCCCGTCCGAACAATCCGCGTCCGCCGCGGGACTGTCATAGAGGACGTCGAGATTAACTGACGTCGATCCCTCACCGTACCCCGCGTGAGGCAAAGGATACCAAGATGAAACATTCCGCAGTCATCAAAGAGGACGCCGCCCAGCCTACCGGCCTGCTGCCTTCAAGCGCGCGCGTGCCGCATCTGACGGCGGCCGTCTTCTGTCTGAACGATGCAACGCGCGCAATGATCGAACGTGCGCGCCAGGATCGCCGCCTGACCCGCGTCAAGACAGAGGTGAAGGACGGCGGCATCGCGCAGGCACGCCAGAGTTTTCAGAATGCACGGACGCCATCCCTCCTGGTTGTCGAGGTCTCTTCGGCGGGCGAGGCGCTGTTGGCCGAACTGGACGCGCTGGCCGAGGTCTGCGACCCCGACACCAAGGTGGTCGTGCTTGGGGCCGAGAATGACATCGCCCTCTACAGAACGCTAATGACACGCGGAATAGCTGACTACCTTGTTGGCCCGGTCACACCCTTTGCCTATGTCGCGATGGTCCAGAAGCTCTTTGCGCAAGAGGCCGAGGCGACGCTTGGTAAGGTCTATGCCTTCATCGGTGCCAAGGGCGGCGTCGGTGCGTCCACCCTCGCGCAGAATGTTGCCTGGACCATCGCCGAGGAGCGCGCCACCCCCACGCTCTTGCTGGATCTTGATTTCCGGTTCGGAACGGTTGCTGTGAACCTCGATCTGAAGATGGTGACGAAGCTTGAAAAATATATCGAGGATCCAAGCAAGCTCGACGCCGCGCTTCTTGACCGGCTGACGGTGCAGCGCGGGAATTACCTGAGCGTTCTGCCAGGTTTTGATGACCCCTTGGGCGACATCGATCCCGCCCCGGACGCGATCGAGCGGCTGATAGATATTGCGCGCGCCTCTTTCCCCGTCGTGGTTCTGGACCTGCCGAATGACTGGTCGGCGGCCTGCCGCAATGCGTTGACGCTGGCCGATGAGGTGATCGTGGTCGCATCGCCCGACCTGCCGAACCTGCGCAATGCACGGGCGCTGATGGTGAAACTGCGCGCCTTGCGACCCAACGATGCGTCGCCGCGCGTCATTCTCAACTCCTGCCACATGCCGAAACGCCGAGAGATTGCCGCCAGCAAGTTCGCCAAAAGTGTGGGCGTCCAAACCTGCGCGGCAGTGGCGTTCGATCCTAAGATCTTTGGCAACGCCTCGGCCGAGGGTCGCACGATCCGCGAGCAGGCGCCGCGCAGCAAGGCGCAAGGATGCATGCGGGACGTGGCGCGGGCCCTGACGGATCAAGGCAAGCCGCGGGCGCGCGGCGGGCTGGCCAAACGTCTCGGGCTGAGCAGGCTTCTGGGTCTTGGCTGAACGCGGAGCTCCGCGTCACGCCTTGCCGGAAATGGAGAGAACCGTCATGTCACCGACCTTTGGAAAACGAACCGCGCTTGGCAACTCTTCGCAAGGTGTCTCGCCCGTTCCCGCCGAGAAACGGCCCGCCAGCCCGCCTAGCACGCCGGAGCGCAAGCCCGTTGACGCGCCCCTGCGCGCGCCGCGCCCGCAAGAGGCCCCAGTGCCAGAGCGGATCACACCCAAGGTCGCGGCGCCGGAAACCGCCGCCGAATATATTGACCTCAAGAAGGAAATCTTTGGCGCGTTGATCGAAGCGATCAACATCACCGAGCTGGGGCGACTGGACCTTCAGGCTGCGCGCAGCGAGGTGGGCGACATTGTCAGCGATATCCTTGCGGCCAAGCGTGCCGTGCTGTCCAGCCGCGAACAGGCCGAACTGACCGAAGAGATCTGCAACGACGTGCTGGGCTATGGCCCCTTGGAGCCTTTGCTGGCGCGCGACGACATCTCGGATATCATGGTGAACGGCACCAACTTGATCTACATTGAGGTTGGCGGCAGGGTCGAGCAGACGAACATCCGCTTTCGCGACAATGAACAGCTTTTGAACATCTGCCAGCGCATCGTCAGCCAGGTTGGTCGCCGCCTCGACGAATCCAGTCCGATCTGTGACGCGCGTTTGCCGGACGGCAGCCGCGTCAACGTGATCGCGCCGCCGCTGGCGATCGACGGGCCCAGCCTGACGATCCGGCGATTCAAGAAGGATAAGCTGACGCTGGACCAACTGGTCGGATTCGGCTCGATCACGCCGGAAGGCGCCGAGATCCTCAAGATCATCGGCCGGGTGCGATGCAATGTCCTGATCTCGGGCGGCACCGGCTCGGGCAAGACGACGCTCTTGAATTGCCTCACCAAATATGTCGGGTCCGAAGAGCGTATCGTGACGTGTGAGGACAGTGCCGAGCTCCAGCTGCAACAGCCGCACGTCGTGCGGCTGGAAACCCGGCCTCCGAACGTCGAGGGCACGGGCGAAGTGACGATGCGCGATCTGGTCAAGAACTGCCTGCGGATGCGCCCCGAGCGGATCATCGTCGGCGAGGTCCGTGGCCCCGAGGCATTCGATTTGCTTCAGGCGATGAATACAGGCCACGACGGCTCGATGGGAACCCTGCACGCCAACACCCCGCGCGAGGCGCTTTCGCGGCTTGGCGCGATGATCACGATGGGCGGCTATGATCTGCCGTCGCAGACGATTCAGGAAATGGCGGTCTCGTCGATTGACGTCATCATTCAGGCGGTGCGCCTGAGGGACGGATCCCGGCGCATCACTCATATTACAGAAGTGCTCGGCATGGAGGGCGATGTGCCGATCCTTCAGGACATCTTTGTCTTCAAGATGCTGGGCGAGGACGAAAACGGGCGGATTCTGGGTCAGCATCAGTCGACGGGCATCGGGCGACCAGCGTTCTGGGATCGCGCCCGCTATTTCGGCGAAGAGGAACGCCTGTCTCGCGCCCTCGAAGCCGCGACAGCCTCAAATTGACCCAAGCCTTGGAAATGAACTGATGCAATTTGACATCTCGATGTTGGTGCTGCCCCTGATCGCGCTTGCCGTGGCGGGGCTGCTGATCGCGCTTTTTCTGCCTTGGGTGGAGGCGCATGAACGCAGGCAGCGGCGCATGGCGCTGGCCCTTGGCGGTGATGGCGGCGACGGCGCGCAGGCGTCCTCGAGCGGCAATCTTTCCTCGCGCCGCAAAGCGATCGAAAAGACCCTGCGGGAGCTGGAGGATCGCCAGGAGGCCCGCAAGAACCGGCGCCAACGCAAGGGCCTTGAGCCGCGCCTGCGAGAGGCGGGCCTTGACTGGCGCCCGCGTAGGTATTGGCTGCTTAGTGCTGCCATCGCGGCGGGCGCCTTCGCCGCGTCCCTGGGATTTGGTGTGCTGATTGCGGCCCTTGTCGGGCTGCTGGCCGGGCTCGCGCTGCCGCACATGTATGTGTCGTTGCTGCGCCGCCGCCGCTTTGCCAAGTTTTCAGCCGGATTTCCCGACGTGATCGATGTGATCGTCCGCGGCGTTCGGGCGGGGCGCCCGCTGGCCGACTGCATGGCCGTGGTCGCCGCCGACAGCGAGGATCCGATCCGCGGTGAATTCCGGCAGGTTGTCGAGGATCAATCCGTTGGACTGCCCATTCAGGAGGCGGTCGACCGGCTTGCCCTGCGCGTGCCGATCCAGGAGGTAGGCTTTCTGGCGATCGTCGTTGCAATCCAGAGCCGCGCGGGCGGCAGCCTGACCGAGGCCCTTGGCAATCTGTCGACGGTGCTGCGGGGGCGCCGGCAGTTGCAAGCCAAGGTCAAGGCGATGAGTGCGGAGGCCAAGACCTCGGCAGGGATCATCGGCTCGCTTCCCGTGGTCGTGGCGGCCCTCGTTCAACTGACAAGCCCCGAGTATCTCGCGGTTCTCTACCAAACGAATCTGGGCATCATGGTGCTGGTCGCCTGCGCGGCCTGGATGTCCATTGGCGTCTTCGTGATGCGCCAGATGATCAACTTTGACATGTAAAGGAGGCGCAGAATGCCAATCGACCTGACAGCCTCTGAGATGCAGCAGTTGCTCATTGCGCTTGCCGCCGTGGCGGCGTTCGGCGCCACCTTGGTGCTGGCATGGCCATGGGTCTTTCGTGACCGGCTGGCCGAGCGGATCGATGTGATCGAAAACGGCGCCCGCCAGTCGGGCCGCGCGGGGCGGTCCCGCAACGAGGCGAATGGCGCTAAACGTTCGCTGCTCTTTGCGAAAGAGCCGAATCGGATTTTCTCCGAAATCGTGGAAAGGCTGAGCTTGGTGCGTCTGGCCGATGAAAGCGGGGCGTCGCAGCTGTTGCGCATGGCGGGTCTGCGCGGACGGGCCCCGCTCATCGCCTATCTGGCCTCGCGGCTGATCGCCGCCACAGCGATGCCCGCCTTTGCATTTGCCTACATCAAGTTCATCCTGCAGCCGGATCTGCCCCTGCCGGTCATCCTCGCGATGGCATCCGCCGCGTCGATCATCGGATTTGCACTGCCCAAGCTTTATGTGCGCAACCTCATTTCCAAGCGGCACAACAGCCTGCGTCGCAGCTGGCCTGATGCGCTCGATCTGCTGCTGATCTGCGTCGAGTCCGGGATGAGCAGCGAAGCCGCGTTTCGCAAGGTGGCAGAGGAGATTGGTGCCCAGTCCAGGGAACTGGCCGAAGAGATGTCGTTGACCACGGCAGAGCTGGCGTACCTGTCAGACCGGCGCAAAGCCTATGAAAACCTTGGCACAAGGACGGGACTCGACAGTATCAAGGCCACCGTCATCGGCCTGATCCAATCTGAGAAATACGGCACCTCGCTGGGCCAGACGCTTCGGGTGCTGGCCAAGGAAAGCCGCGATTTCCGCATGTCCGCCGCCGAGAAAAAAGCAGCCGCGCTGCCGCCCAAGCTGACGGTGCCGATGATCGTCTTCTTTCTGCCGGTTCTCTTTGCCGTGATCGCAACGCCGGCTGTCATTCAGGCCATCGGGGGCCAATGATGAGCAGGACACACCCAAATCTGACTGCCGGTATCGGCACGCGCACACGCGCGCGCCATGTCAGCCCAGGCCGAGCGGCGATCAGTTGTCAGGGCCATCTGAACGGCTGGTATTGGCATCCAGAGCGGCCTGATCCGTCTCGCGCGCTGCGATCTCTGCTGCACGCCGTGCCTGCCATGTCCAATGGTCCAGCGCGGCCGTCACCCCTGCGTTCAAGCCCGATGCCTCATCAAGGTTTGCCGAGGCATTGGCAAGGGATGGAAAACCCAATACGCCGGCCCGGCCTGCGGTTCGATGCGCCATGTCTTGCAGCGCCTGAAGGTCCGGCGTGCCGCGCTCGATCCAGGACAGATGCTGCTCGAGTTCGGTGCCAAACAGGCGCAGGTGCGCCATCGCGGCCTCGGGCCCGAAAACATCAGACGCATCTGCAAAAGCGTCCAGATCGCGGATGCGATTTGCATCCCGATGCGCAGAATTCCGCTCATCTTGGTGCGCCGGATCTTGCTCATCCATAGCGTGTGCTCCGGCTTTGCTTACCTTGAAACATAGAGCATGAAAGATAGTACCATGAAATATCCAAAATACTGCGTCCCGGTCAAAGCGACCCTCGATAACGGCACCCAGCACTTCGGTGGGTTGCATGTCAGTCAGAACCAGCGGGTTCTGGACGTGCTTTGCGACGACCGGCCGTTTATTCCGTTCAAGTTGCGCGACCGCACCATTTTGCTGAACAAGTCCCGGCTGGTGCAAATCGACCTGCTGGAAATGTCCGAAATATCGGAACTGCGGGATGTTTTGCCCGAAGTGAATATCGATTACCTGAACGCAAACGACTGGTGAACAGCTCCAGACACCCGCTCGCGCCTTTCTGCCTTACTCCCGACACAGGAGCTTGATCACACCATGAACTTTCAACCTAGCAAACTTGATGACGAGTCAGGCCGCCGTGACGCGCTTGTTCGTCTGGATGCGCAAGCCCACAGCTCGGAGGCAAGTTTTGACCATATCACAGGGTTGCTTCAACTCATTCTCGATATGGAGATGGTCGCCATCAATTTTATCACCGCGAACAAGCAGATATCAAAGGCGCGGCAGGGGCTTGACGAAAAGGAATGCCCCCGAGATGTGGCGTTCTGCAATATCGCGATCCGCAAGTACGTACCGCTCGTGATAGAGGACACGCTTGAGGACGCACGTTTGCGCGACAATCCCTTCGTTACGGGCCCGCCCCATTTGCGCTGCTACGTCGGCGCGCCCCTGACGACGGCGGAGGGATACAATCTGGGTACGATCTGCGCCTTTGGAACGCAGCCAAGGGAATTCACGGCACGCGAGATCGCAATGGTCGAAAAATGTGCTGAACTGGTGATGGACCAGCTGGAATTGCGCAGTCAAGCCAACCGTGATTTCCTGACCGAGCTCTACAATCGGCGCAGCTTTGTGGCCGCGCTGGATTCCGAGCTGGCGCGACTCCGTCGAAGCAAGGGGACGGCGACTATCGCCTTCTTGGATCTCGATCACTTCAAGCACGTGAATGACACTTTTGGTCATCCGGCCGGGGACCGTGTCTTGAAGCAGTTCGCAGTCATCGTCACGAGCCACTGCCGTGAAAATGATCTGGTCGCACGCCTTGGGGGCGAAGAATTCGCGGTGCTGTTGCCGGATACCGATCTGGACGCGGCGCATGTCTGGGCAAAGAGGATGGGCTGGCAGGTCGCAAACACCCGGTTCGACGGCGACAACGAGATAAGCCTGACGGTAAGCGTCGGGCTGGCTCTGGTCGACGACACTCAGACAGGATCGGAGACGATCACGAAACTGGCCGACAACGCGCTTTACGAGGCGAAACGCCAGGGCCGAAACTGCGTGGTCGCAGCTTGATCATGGATGGACCTTATGACCTGTCCAAAAGCTATCTTCCGTGCGCGATTTACAGCACGGCCAATTCTGATGGGTCGAACGCAGTGACTGTGATGCCAAGCCGGGCGATTGAGGTCGGGGACCTCGCACGGTCCTTCGAAAACGGTGAGTTGCTTTTGCACTATCAGCCGCAGGTGGATATTTCGCAGCTCTGGCCGCAGATCATTGGATATGAGGCGCTTTTGCGTTGGCCGCTCATGGACGGGCGCTTTGTGCCGCCAGACCTTTTCATCCACGCCGCTGAACAAAGCGGTCTGGTCCTGTCGCTGGACATCTGGGTGATTGAAGCCGTCTGCAAGGAGCTCGCACGGATAAACACGAGCGGCGCACCGCGCATCATCGGTATGGCCGCCAATGTCAGCGCACAGCAGTTCGGAAGGCGTTATTTCGCGCAATCCGTTGCCGATATCGTGAGTCGGGCGGGGATTGACCCGAGTTGGTTGACGCTGGAAATCACCGAAAGAGCCATACTCGAGGACAGTGAAATAACGCTGGAAAACATCTATGCCCTTCGCGAGCTGGGTGTATCACTGTCGCTCGATGATTTCGGCACGGGCTATTCGTCGCTTTTCTACCTCAGAAGCTTGCCCATCCAGGAGGTTAAGCTGGACCGCAGTTTCGTCCGTGAGCTTCCCCATCGGCTTCGGGACGCGGCGATCATGCGCGCCACCATCGACCTTGCATCCGAGCTTGGTCTGCGCGTGATCGCAGAGGGTGTGGAACAGGCTTGCCAGGCCAGTTGGTTGCGACTGAACGGCTGCAGATTGATCCAAGGCTTCCTCTATGGTCAATCGGCGGCGCGCCCGGATAGCGCGTCCAGCTCGTGATCTGGTTGCCACCTCGAAGGCATCGCACTTTGCGGTAGCTCTGGCCAAGGACTGGGCGCAAGCGGCATGATGATCGCCTGCGGAGCGCAAGATCTGTCCGCCAATTAGGTTGGTGCAATTTCCTGTGGCCTGTGCCATGCTGCGGCGCAGCGCGGGCTGGCGGAGACAGGCATGACCGGGACGGTAATCACAATTGCCCAACAAAAGGGTGGCAGCGGCAAGACCACCTTGACGGTCAATCTGGCCGTCGGTCTGGCGGCGCTTGGCCATAAGGTGGCGCTGATCGACACCGACCCCCAAGGCAGTCTGGGGCGCTGGTTCATGGCCCGCCGTGAGCTGCTCTCCGATCCTGGGATGGAGTTTTCCACATCCTCCGCCTGGGGCGTGGACTACGAGGCGGGCAAGCTTGCCTCGTCCCATGACTTTGTGCTGGTCGACACGCCCCCCAAGGCCGATAGCGATCTGCGCCCGGCGCTGCGCAAGGCCGCGCTGGTGCTGGTGCCCGTTGCGACCAGTCACGTCGATCTATGGGCCACGGAAAGTGTTCTGGACCTTGCGCGCCGGGCGGATACGCCGTCGATGCTGGTTCTCAATCGCACCCGCGCCGGCACTCGGCTGGGCGCCGAGATCGCCGAGGAGGCGGCCAAGGTCGATGCCGCGCTGGCCGAAGGCGTGCTGGCCAACCGGATCATATACGCCGAGACGCTGGGGCGCGGCCAGGGCGTGCAGGACGCTGCCCCCAAGGGGCCTGCTGCCGCCGAGGTGGCGGCCCTCACGCGCGAAGTGCTGGCATATCTGGACACTTAGAGGGCGCCGCGTATGGCACGCGGCCGGAAAGCGCTGGTTCCGGGGCGCGGAATAGACCATTCTGCGGCCAACCAAAGGAGATGCGATTCATGAAGAAAATTGTCTGGATGCCCGCCGCCTGTGCGGCCTTGTTTCTGGCAGGTTGCGACGAGATGGGCACCACGGGCCAAAACGGTCAGGAAGGCTTCCTGTCTCCCGTACCGGAGGCAGTGGCACAGATGGCCGCACCCTATCAGGACATGACCGCCGTGCGCCTCGAGCCGTCGACCGGCTGCTTTGTCTACCGCCACCGGGGCCCGGTAGAGACGACGATGCTGCCGCTGCGCACCGAGGACGGTCGCGCGATCTGCACGGCCAAGGATGAGGCGCCCGCGACCTGACGCGCGCCCAAGAGATGCGGGCGCCGGGCGGCGTCCGCTTCACAGAGGATCTTCAGAGGATCTTCAGCTTTGCGCGGTGATCCGGTCTTCGGCCGGGTAGAGATAGGCGGTCGCGCCTGTCTCGACATGCTCGTAAAGATCGATGATATGCGCCATCACCATGCGCACGCAGCCCGAGCTGGCGCGCCCCCCGATGGAGCGCGGCTCTGGCGAGCCGTGAATGCGCAGGTAGGTGTCGCGATTGCCTACGAATAGATAGAACGCGCGCGATCCGAGCGGATTGTTCGGACCCGCATCCATGCCATCGGCGTGCTGTTCGTAGATCTCGGGGTCGCGCTCGATCATCGCGTCTGTGGGTATCCATGTGGGCCATTTGGCCTTGCGCCGAATGGTGTAAGTGCCCGGCTCATATAGGTTGCCTCGGGCAATGGCGACACCGTAGCGCATCGCTGTCCCGTCATCGCGGATATGGTAGATATAGCGCGCGATGGCATCGACATGGATATCGCCTGGACGCAGCCCCTCATTCGCCTCGACACGTTGCGGCAGGAACCGCGGGTCAAGGTTCCAAGGGTTCGACGTCGCCGGATCGTAGTTGGCCGGCGTCACCTGTGCATCCCAGCGCGCCCAGTTCGAGGGGTTCGATTTGGGGGCCGCACTGGCTGCACCGGGCAGCGTGGCAGGTAGCAGCGGGGCCGAAAAGAGGGCCGCGCCCGAAATCACGAAATGGCGTCTGGTCAACATAGGTCTAAGAGATCCTCGAATTGCGGCGGTTTGTAGTTATTGAACGAATAACGGCCAGCTTCCCAGCAAAGATCCGCCCACCCGCCGATTTTTCAGTCGTCTGGCCTCTTATACCTGCAAAAATGAAAAACCGAAGGCGGAAATGCCTCCGGTTTCATGCTGTCTGGGAAAAAGGCTGGCCAGATTCGGCCAAATTCAGTCAGATCGCGGCGCTGTGGCGCTGGGCCGAGATGGCGTAGGCGTCGAACTCCATCGCGATCATGCGCGCAAGGTGGCGCGCCTCGGGCTTGATTTCCAGCGCGCCCTCCGCGCTCAGCGTCACCGCGCCCTCCCACGCGGCCGCGGCGCGTGCCGTCCACTCCGCGACCGCCTCGCGATCGGCAAAGAGGGCCGGGATCACTCGAAAATCACAAAGCAGGCGCTCGATCACCGCGCTGCGCAGCCGGTCCTCGCCGCTGTCGGCGTGCCCGCGCACAGTTGCGGGGCGCCCGGTCTCGATGCGTGCCTTCCATGCGGCGGTTGCGGGCGCGTTCTGGGCATAGCCCTGCGGCAAGCGCGAGATGGACGAGGCGCCTAGGCCGATCAGCGTTTTTGCGCTATCGGTCGTGTAGCCTTGAAAATTGCGGTGCAGCACACCTGCATGGGCGGCAATGGCCATGGTATCGTCCGGTTTGGCAAAATGATCGATGCCGATGGCGCTAAATCCGGCGGCCTTGATGCGCGTCGCGGCGCGCTGCGACATCTCCAGCCGCTCGCGCCCATCCGGCAGATCGTCCTCGCGGATCATGACCTGCCGCTTGGAGGCCCAAGGCACATGCGCATAGCCGTAAAGGGCGATGCGATCAGGCTCGAGCGACAGGGCCATGTCCAAGGTGCGCTGAAGGCTGGCCTGCGTCTGGTTCGGCAAACCATAGAGCAGGTCGAGATTGATCGCGTCGATGCCGCGCTGGCGCAGCCCGAGGGTGGCGTCGCGGGTCTGCTCGAAACTTTGCGGGCGGCCAATGGCCTTTTGCACGGCAGGCTCAAAATCCTGCACGCCAAGGCTGGCGCGGGTCACACCGGCCTCTGCCAGCGCATCGAGGCGGGCATCGTCCAGTTCGGTCGGATCCACTTCGACCGAGATCTCGGCGCCCGGTGCGCGCGGGAAATGTGCGTCCAGCATGCCAAAGAGGCGGCGTAGCAAATCGGGCGGCAAAAATGTCGGTGTGCCGCCCCCCAGATGCAGATGCGACACGCGCACGCCTTGGGGCAGGGCCGCCGCGATGATGCCCGCCTCGGCCACCAGCGCATCTACGTAGGGCGCGAGGGGGGCCTCGCTGAGCGTGCCTTGGGTGCGGCAGGCACAGAACCAGCAAAGGCGCCGGCAAAACGGAATATGTACATAAAGCGATACGCTGCTGCCCGGCGCGATCTGCGACAACCAGTCCAACATGGTATCGGGCCCGACGGTTGGCCCGAACTGTGTGGCGGGTGGGTAGCTGGTATATCGCGGTGCGCGTGCAGCCAGAGCCCGTTCGGTCAGCTGTGGATCAAGTTGTGTCATAGACTCCAAATGATGCGTGAAATACGCACAGTGCCTTGATCGAGGTCAAATGAAGTGACAAAGATAACCAATGACGCGTGTAGACCTCCAAATTGCCAAATCGGCCTGTTCCGAATGCCCGATTCGGCATCGCGCGGTATGTGCCACTTGCGAGCCCGAAGAATTGGCGCGTCTTTCCGATATGAAATCCTACCGCTCGTGGCGCGCGGGCGAGACGATCCTGCTGGAGGGGGCGGACCTGCCTTTCGTCGGCTCGATCGTGCGCGGCTGCGCGACGCTGACCCGTTCGATGGAGGATGGGCGCGTGCAGATGGTCGGCCTCCTGATGCCGTCCGACTTCGTGGGTCGCCATGACCGCGACACCGCCGCCTACGAGGTGGTCGCGGCGACGGATGTGACCTTCTGCCTTTTCAAACGTGGCGATTTCCGCACGATGCTGGCCGAGACGCCGCATGTGATGGAGCGGATGCTGCAAATGTCGCTGGACGAGTTGGACGCCGCGCGCGACTGGATGATTTTGCTCGGGCGCAAGACTGCGCGCGAGAAGGTGGCGACGCTTTTGGCCAATATTCTGCGCCGTGCCGCCTCTGCGGGGCACCCCTTGCGGGCCGAATTGCCGCTGACGCGCGATGCGATGGCCTCATACCTCGGGCTGACGATCGAGACCGTCAGCCGACAGATGACCAGCCTGCGCAAGGAGGGCCTGATCGAGATGCAGGGCCATCGCGGGATTTCCTGTGCCGATCTTCCTGCGCTTTTGACCGCGGCGGGCGACGACGAAGACGGTCTGCCGCTGGCCTGATTTTACACCCCCGCTGCCCTTTTGGCAGCTGAGGGGAATGCGCGCCGTCTGCAAGTCCGGCGCGCGTCAAAAAATGTTTAATTATCGCCGCTCATCCGGACTTACTTGACCTGAATCAAAGAGCGGCGGCACTGCGTGGGGCATGCCCCAGACTTGAAACGACCGGAAAAGGGACGGGCGATGTCTGACTATATCAAGTTGATTGCATTCGGCGTCATTGCGCTATTCGCTGCAATCGCTGCCAATTTTGCGCGTGATCTGGCCTATATGGTCCACGCGTTCATCATAATGGGCGTCGCGGGCGGCATGTTCGTATGGCAACTGCGCAATATCGACGAGCCGCTCAGCGCAAAGGCGCTGGCCGAAAGAGAACTGGCCTATATGGATGGGCCGATACGCTACGGCGTCATTGCCACGGCCTTCTGGGGCGTCGTGGGGTTCCTTGCGGGAACCTATATCGCGTTTCAGCTGGCATTTCCGGCGCTCAACATCGATTGGGCGCAACCTTACGCAAACTTTGGCCGCCTGCGCCCGCTGCATACCTCTGCGGTGATCTTTGCCTTTGGTGGCAACGCCCTGATCGCCACGTCCTTTTATGTCGTTCAGCGCACATGCTCGGCCCGGCTATGGGGCGGCAATACCGCGTGGTTTGTCTTCTGGGGCTATAACCTGTTCATCGTATTGGCGGCGACGGGCTATCTGCTGGGCGCGACCCAGTCCAAGGAATACGCCGAGCCCGAGTGGTATATCGACATCTGGCTGACCATCGTCTGGCTTGCCTATCTGGCCGTCTTCATGGGCACGATCATCAGGCGGCAGGAGCGGCACATCTATGTCGCCAACTGGTTCTACATGGCCTTCATCGTGACGGTGGCCATGCTGCATGTCGTCAACAACCTCGCCGTGCCGGTGTCGATCTGGGGCTCCAAGTCGGTTCAGGTCTTCTCGGGCGTGCAGGATGCGATGACGCAGTGGTGGTATGGCCATAACGCCGTCGGATTTTTCCTGACTGCAGGCTTCCTTGGCATGATGTATTACTTCGTGCCCAAGCAGGCGGGCCGTCCGGTCTATTCCTACAAGCTCAGCATCATCCACTTCTGGGCGCTGATCTTTCTCTATATCTGGGCCGGTCCGCACCACTTGCACTACACCGCGCTTCCCGATTGGGCTGCGACGCTGGGCATGGTGTTCTCGATCATCCTGTGGATGCCCAGCTGGGGTGGCATGATCAACGGCCTGATGACGCTGCAAGGCGCCTGGGACAAGATCCGCACCGATCCGATCATCCGTATGTTCGTGGCCTCGCTTGCCTTCTACGGCATGTCCACTTTCGAGGGCCCGATGATGTCGATCCGCGCGGTCAATTCGCTGTCGCATTACACCGACTGGACCATCGGTCACGTCCACTCCGGCGCGCTTGGCTGGAACGGCCTGATCACCTTCGGCGCGCTCTACTTCCTGACGCCCAAACTCTGGGGACGAAAGCAGATGTATTCGATGTCAGCCATCAACGCGCACTTCTGGCTCGCGACGGTCGGTATCGTTCTCTACGCGTCGTCGATGTGGGTGTCGGGTATCATGGAAGGCCTGATGTGGCGCGAAGTCGATGCCAACGGGTTCCTCGTCAATTCCTTTGCCGACACCGTGGACGCCAAGTTCCCGATGTATGTGGTTCGCGCCCTGGGCGGCGTCCTCTATGTCGCGGGCGGTGTGCTGATGGTGTGGAACATGTGGATGACAATTCGCGAACCGCGCACCGCCGCTGTCGCAACGCCTGCGGAGTAAGAGCATGACAAAAGATCCCAAAAGCCCCGACTACGACCCCAAGGACGACCCCAATGTCGCAACCTTGGGCGACCTTCCGGGCGACATCCCGAATGAGCTTCCGCCCGAGACGCAGACGATCACGTTTCACCAGCGGATCGAGCGGAACGCGACCCTTCTGCTGGTGGCCAGCTTTGCCGTGGTGACCGTGGGCGGCATCGTCGAGATCGCGCCCTTGTTCTGGCTGGAGAATACCATCGAGGAAGTCGAGGGCATGCGCCCTTACTCCCCGCTGGAGCTGGCCGGGCGCGAGATCTATGTGCGCGAGGGCTGCTATGTCTGCCACAGCCAGATGATCCGCCCGATGCGCGACGAGGTCGAGCGCTATGGCCACTACAGCCTTGCGGCGGAATCGATGTATGACCACCCCTTCCAGTGGGGGTCCAAGCGGACCGGGCCCGATCTGGCGCGGGTCGGCGGGCGCTACAGTGACGAATGGCACGTGGATCACCTCAAGGATCCCCAGTCCGTCGTTCCCGAAAGCGTCATGCCGAAATACGCCTTTCTGGCCGATACGCTCATGTCGGGCGAGTATATCGAGGATCTGGTGGCGACGCACCGGATGGTCGGGGTGCCCTACACCGACGAGATGGTCGAGGCGTCCTTTGCGGATTTCCGTGTGCAGGCCGATCCCGACGGCGACTGGGATGACATGCTGGAGCGATACCCCGGCGCGCAGATCCGCAATTTCGACGGCCAGCCCGGCGTCTCGGAGATGGATGCGCTGATCGCCTACCTGCAAATGCTGGGCACGCTGGTCGATTTCTCGACCTTCACGCCCGATCCGGATCGCTGAGGGAGCACCAGATGGAAACCTACACGCTTCTTCGCTACCTCGCCGACAGCTGGGCCTTGCTGGTTCTGACGCTGATCTTCCTGTTCGTCATCGCGTGGGCCTTTCGCCCCGGCTCCCGGCCTTTGCACGACGATGCGGCCGATGTGCCGTTCCGCAATGACGACGAAAAGCCACGTGGGCCGAAAACCACACGCGCTCGCGCAGCGGCGCATACCGAGAAAGGACGCGGTGATGTCTAGTGACAAGCGCATAGACAAAGAGACCGGAACCGAAACGACCGGCCACAGCTGGGACGGCATCGAAGAGTTGAACACGCCGCTGCCGCGCTGGTGGCTCTGGACCTTTTATGCCACGATCCTCTGGGGGATCATCTATACCATCCTCTATCCCGCATGGCCGCTGGTCTCGGGGACGACGCGCGGTGTGCTGGATTGGTCGACACGTGGCCTCGTCGCCGCCGAGATCGAGGCGGTGAACCTGTCCAACGCGGAAATGACCGAAAGCTTGGTCAATATCGACCTGGCGGCGCTGACCCGAAACGAGGAGTTGCACCGCTTTGCCGTCTCGGCGGGCGCGTCGGTCTTTGCCAACAACTGCTCGCAGTGCCACGGCGCGGGCGCGGCCGGTGTGCAGGCGGCGGGCTATCCCAACCTGCTGGACGATGACTGGCTCTGGGGCGGGCAGATCACCGATATCGCGACGACCGTGCGCCACGGCATCCGCAACGAGGACGATCCCGATGCGCGCTGGTCCGAGATGCCCGCCTACGGTGACCTGTTGGAACGTGATGAGATCGCGGCGCTGGTCGATCACGTGCGCAGCCTGTCGGGTCTTGCCGAGGGTAGCGAGATGGGGGCCGAGCTCTTTCTCGACAATTGCGCGGCCTGCCATGGCGATGACGGCATGGGCAATCGCGAAATGGGTGCGCCCAATCTGACGGATGCCATCTGGCTCTATGGTGGCACCGAAGACGCGGTCAAATACACGATCGAGTACTCCCGCTTTGGCGTCATGCCCCCTTGGGGCGACCGTCTGGGCGAGGCGCAGGTTCGGGCGGTCTCGGCCTATGTCCATGGCCTTGGCGGCGGCGAGGCGGCCGTAGGCGATCCCATGACCGATGCCGAAGCCGAAGATGCCGCGTCGGTCCCCGATGCCAGCTATCCGGCGGATGCGACCGAGACGCCGACCGAGGCGGATGAAGACCCCGTGATGCCGGAGGGCGGTGAGGAGGCCGCACCCGAGGCTGGCGAGGATGACGCGGCGACTGCGACTGAATAGCGCAGGATAAACCGCTGATTTCACGCCAAGATCGCCGCGCACCCGTGTCAAAGGTGCGCGGCGGTTGATCCATCTCAAGGCGTCCCGCCCGCGCCTCGGTGGAAAAGACTGGCAGACAATCTTTGGAATGGAAGTGACCGCCAATGTCCGACAATCCTCCTCTCTTCGCCGCGCAAGAGCCGATCTTTCCGCGCCGCGTCTCGGGCTATTTCCGCCGCCTCAAATGGTGGATCATGGCGATCACGCTGGGCATCTATTACCTTGTGCCGTGGATCCGCTGGGATCGCGGGCCGAACCTGCCCGATCAGGCCGTGCTGGTCGATCTGGCATCGCGGCGCTTTTACTTTTTCTGGATCGAGATCTGGCCGCATGAATTCTATTTCGTAGCGGGCCTTCTGATCATGGCGGGGCTGGGCCTTTTCCTGTTTACCTCGGCGCTGGGCCGGGTCTGGTGCGGCTATACCTGCCCGCAAACCGTCTGGACCGATCTGTTCCTCTTGGTCGAGCGCTGGATCGAGGGCGACCGCAATGCGCGCTTGCGCCTGTGGAAAGCGCCCTGGGGCCTGCGCAAGTGGCGCCTGCGCGTGACCAAATGGGTGGTCTGGATGCTGATCGCCATTGCCACGGGCGGCGCTTGGGTCTTCTACTTTGCTGACGCGCCGACGCTTGCGGTCCGGCTCGTCACGCTCGATGCGCCTGCGGTGGCCTATATCACCATCGGCATTCTGACCGCGACGACCTTTGTCTTTGGCGGTTTCCTGCGCGAGCAGATCTGCATCTACATGTGCCCGTGGCCGCGCATTCAGGGCGCGATGATGGATGAGGGCACGCTGACCGTGGGCTACCGCGACTGGCGCGGTGAGCCGCGGGGCAGGGGCGGCGCCAAACGCACCGCCGTGGCCGAGGATGTCGGTGCGACCTCGGGCGTGCGCTATGGCCTCGGTGCCGGCAATGACGGCGAGAGCAAGGATGTCGCGGGTCATCGCACCTCGCGCACGGGCCAGGAGCTGGGCGATTGCATCGATTGCATGGCATGTGTCAATGTCTGCCCCATGGGCATCGACATCCGCGAAGGCCAGCAGATGGAGTGCATCACCTGTGCGCTTTGCATCGACGCCTGCGATGAGGTGATGGCCAAGATCGGCCGCCCGCGCGGCCTGATCGACTATCTCGCGCTCGACGACCGTCCCCCGGTGCTGCCGGGTGAACATGCCCCCGTGCGCCCCATGGGCACGGATGCCCCCGAAGAGCAGGGCGCCGATACTGGGGTTCCGTCACCCGCCGCTGCCGCCCGCTCGGACATCACCGCCGACGGCACGGTCGCCACCGCTGTGGACGGTGCAACCGCACCCGCGCCCAATGCCGCCGATGCGCCCTTTATCACGCCCAACAGCCGCGATTGGAAACCAAGGCCCGTTTGGAAGCACATCCTGCGGCCCCGCACGCTGATCTACACCGCGATCTGGGGGTTGATCGGGATCGGGCTTGTCTTTGCGCTGTTCGTCCGCGCAGACATCGAACTGACGGTCGCACCCGTTCGTAATCCGACCTTTGTCACCATGTCCGACGGCTCCATCCGCAACGCCTATGACATCCGCCTGCGCAACAAGCATGGCGAGGCGCGTGATTTCACACTTTCGCTGACCGAGGCAGGCGCGCTCGACATATCGCTCGAAGGGGCCGAGGGTGATACGGTAGAGGTGCCTGCGGATTCCACCATGCTGCAACGCGTCTATGTTGTCGCGGATCCGGGGGATCCGGCGGCCGTCCAGCCGCGCAGTGAATTCCGCTTCTGGGTCGAGGATACGGCCTCGGGTGAGCGGGCATATCGTGATACAATTTTCAACGGCAAGGAGAGCTTCGATGAGCGCAGTGGAAATGCAGGCTAAGCGCGGACTGACCGGTTGGCACGTTCTGGCCATGTTCGTGGTCGGCTTTGGCATTATCATTTCCGTGAATCTCGTGCTGGCGTTCAGTGCCGTGCGCACCTTTCCCGGACTCGAAACCGACAGCTCTTATGTGGCCAGCCAGACCTTTGACGATGATCGCGCGGCACAGGATGCGCTGGGCTGGGACGTGACCCTGTCGCAGTCGGACGGTGTTCTGGCCCTCAGCATCACTGGCCCCGATGGCGATCCAGTCGCGCCCGAGATCGTGTCGGCGACGCTGGGCCGTGCCACGAACGTCGCCCATGACAGCACGCCGGCCTTCACGTGGGACGGCGCGCAATTGACCGCGCCCGTGGACCTCGCGCCCGGCAACTGGAACCTGCGCGTCGATCTTCTGGCCGACGACGGCACGCCGTTCCGGCGCCGCATCCCGCTGGTGGTGCCGCGATGAGCGCTCTGGCCGCATGTCCGGCCTGCACTGCGGCGCCATCTGCGGCGCGGACCGCGCGCGATGCGGCGGGTGAGGTGCTCTATCTGTCGCTGCCCGGCATCAGCTGCGCTGCCTGCATCGCAGGGGTCGAGAGCACGCTCAGCGCCGTGCCGGGCCTTCACGCCGCGCGGGTCAATCTGGGCCGTCGCCGCGTGCGCATCGTGATGACGCCCGGCACGGGCGCCGCGCCCGCGATGGCGGCGCTCGATGCGGCAGGCTTTGAGGCGCACGAGCTGGACGCCGCCGCACTTGGCACCGGATCGGATGATCCGGCCCGCGCGCTGTTGGCGCGGATCGCCGTCGCGGGTTTTGCGATGATGAACGTCATGGCGCTGTCGGTCGCCGTCTGGTCCGGCGCCACTGAGGCGACCGAGGCGCTGTTCCACTGGATTTCGGCGGCCATCGCCCTTCCGGCGCTCGCTTTTTCGGCGGTGCCCTTCTTTTCCTCCGCCGCCTCGGCGCTGCGAGCCCGGCGTGTCAACATGGACGTGCCAATCGCGCTGGCCATCTTTCTGGCCTGCGTGACATCGCTGCACGAGACGATGTATGGCGCAGGCGCCGATACGTGGTTTGACGCGGCGCTGTCGCTGACCTTCTTCTTGCTGGCCGGGCGCTATCTGGACCAACGTGCGCGGGCGACCGCGCGCTCTGCGGCGGCTGAGCTGACGGCGCTCGAAGTGCCCCGCGCCACCTTGCTCGATGGCTCGGCACGCCGCACGGTGGCCGTGGCGGATATTGCGCCGGGGGACCGCATCGCCCTTTCGGCAGGCGCGCGCGCGCCCGTGGACGGTCTGGCCGAGCAGGCCGCGACCTTGGATCGCTCTGCCCTGACGGGCGAGTCGGCCCTGGTGCGCATCGCGCCGGGCGATCCCATCTGCGCGGGCGAGACCGTGATGGGCGCGCCGATGACCCTCAAGGCGACAGCGCGCGCGGAGGATAGCGCCCTGCGCCGCCTCGCCGCGCTGGTCGAAGTGGCCGAGACGGGGCGAAACCGTTACTCCGGCATCGCAGATCGCGCCGCGCGCCTCTATGCGCCCTTGGTGCATGGCCTTGCCGCCATCGCGTTTGCAGGCTGGTATGCAGGAACAGGCGACATGCATCTGGCGGTCGGCATCGCGACGGCCGTTCTCATCATCACCTGCCCCTGTGCGCTGGGTCTGGCCGTGCCTGCGGTCACCGCCAGCATGACGGGTCGCCTCTTTCGCAGTGGCGTCCTGTTGAAGTCCGAGACCGCGCTCGAGCGGTTGGCAGATGTCGATTGCGTCCTTCTGGACAAGACCGGCACGCTGACCCAAGGCACGCCGCAACTGCCCGCGCTCGACGCGGGCACGGCGAGCGTCGCTCTGGCGCTGGCGCGTGCGTCCGACCACCCTGTCTCGCGCGCGATTGCCGCTGCGCTGGACGGCCATGAGGCCGCTGACCTGACAGACGTGCGCGAAGTGACCGGCGAGGGCGTCACTGGCCTCTGGAACGGAACGCCGGTCGCGCTGGGGCGCGGTGCCTCGGGGACCGAGTTGAAGATTGCAGGGCGCATCACCCCGATGCCCCTGACCGAGGCGCTAAGACCGGGAGCCAAGCAGATGGTCGCTGCGCTGATCGCATCGGGCTACGAGGTGCGGATGCTGTCGGGCGACCGTCCCGAGGCGGCAGAGGCCCTGGCCTGCGAGCTGGGGATTGCCGAGGTTCACGCGGCGATGCGCCCCGAGGACAAGGCCGAGCTGGTTCAGGCCCTGGGCGCCGAGGGCCGCCGCGTGCTGATGGTGGGCGATGGGTTGAATGACACCGCGGCGCTGGCGGCGGCGCATGTCTCGCTGGCGCCGGCCTCGGCGCTCGATGCGGCGCGCGTGGCTTCGGACGGGCTGGTGCTGGCCAGCGATTTGATGGCGATCCCGCAGACCTTGCAGGGCGCGCGCACCGCGCTGCGCCGGATCCGTCAGAACCTGGGTATCGCGGCGGGATATAACGCCATCGCCATTCCCATTGCGATGGTCGGACTGGCCTCGCCGCTGGCTGCTGCCTTGGCGATGTCGCTGTCGTCGGTCACGGTCGTGATGAATGCGGTGCGCCGATGAATGTTCTCGTCGTTCTCATCCCGGTTTCGGTGTTTCTGGGCGCGCTTGGTCTTGTCGCTTGCATCTGGACGTTGCGCCACGGACAGTATGAGGATCTCGAGGGGGACGCCGCGCGCGTTCTTCTGGACGATGATGATGCGCCCCGTGCGCCCCGTGCGCCCCGTGCGCCGCGCGATGATGCCAATTCGTCCGAAAGGAGTGACTGATGGTTCCAAGTTATCTGACACGTTCGCGTCTGGCCTGGGTCGCGCTGGTCATGGTCATCGCAGGTTTCGCGCTGACATTCGTGACCGCTGTGGCGGGATGGCCGACATGGCTGGTGCCCGTTGGCTATTTCATGGCCCTTGTGGGGGCCGGGCTGCTCTTTGTCGGCTGGCTGGCATGGAAGTCGCGCCGCTAAAGCGTTTCGCGAAACGCTTTGGGCGTGCGTCAGACCACCGGCATCGCGGGCCCGAGGGTGATGCCCGCGCAAGAGATATCGGCGCGGTGGGCGATTACCTCGACCCCTGCGGCGCGAGCCTGCACCAGCGCCGCCGCATAGGCCGGGTCGATATCGGCGGCCACCGATGTGCGGACGCAGTCGCTGCGCTGGACGAGGTAGAACAGCACCGCGCGCCGCCCGGTGCGGGCCACCTGCGCCAATTCGTCCAGATGGGTCTTGCCGCGGGCCGTCTTTGTGTCGGGAAATTCGGCCAGACCGGGCGCGCGGCTGAGCGTCACGGATTTCACTTCGATATAGGCAGCGGGGCGCGCGGCATCCTCCAGCAAGAAATCGATGCGGCTTGCCGCTCCGTATTTTTGCTCGGGCCGGATCGCCTCATATCCTGCGAGCGCCGGAATTTCGCCCGCCTCCAGCGCCTCGCGGACGACGCGGTTGGCCGCGCCGGTATCGACGCAGGCCATATGCCCGCCGACGAGCTCGACCAGCCGCCACGCATGGCGCAGCTTGCGCTTCGGGTCATCATTGGGCTCCAGCCATACGGTCATGCCATCCTCGGCCAGCCCGGTCATGCGGCCGGGATTGGCGCAATGCGCCGTGACCTCGCGCCCGTCCTCCAGCACGACATCCGCCAGAAAGCGCTTGTAGCGCCGAAGCAACGTGCCGCGCAAAAGGGGGGTTTGAAACCGCATGGGGCGGGGCCTATACCATTGGGCAGGAGCCGATCAAGCGCCCATCCAAGCGCGTTCACCCGAACGCCGACTACTCTGGAGGTCAAATGCCCAACCCCACCGCAGCGATGCTGGTCATCGGAGATGAAATCCTGTCGGGGCGCACCCATGACACCAATACGCGTTATCTGGCCGGCGTTCTGACCGAGGCCGGGATCGACCTGCGAGAGGCGCGTGTCGTCAGCGACAACGCGGCCGCGATCATCGGCGCGGTTCAGACATTGGCCGCGCGCTATGATCACGTCTTTACCTCGGGCGGGATCGGCCCGACGCATGATGACATCACTGCCGATGCGGTGGCTCAGGCGATGGGCCGCAAGATCGACGTGCGCGAGGATGCGCGCGAGATCCTTGCAGCGCATTACAAGAAGGTGGGCATTGAGTTGAACGCGGCGCGGCTGCGCATGGCCCGCATCCCCGATGGCGCGCGCCTGATCGACAATCCGGTCAGCGCCGCGCCGGGCTTTGTTCTGGGCAACGTGCATGTGATGGCCGGTGTGCCCGGCATCTTCAAGGCGATGGTCGCCTCGGTCGTGCCGGCGCTGACGGGGGGCGCGCCGCTCTTGTCACGGAGCATGGATGTCGATCGGGGCGAGGGGGATATCGCCGCGCCACTGGCAGAGCTGGCGGCGCGTTTTCCCGCGCTCAGCTTCGGCTCCTACCCGTATCAGCGTCAGGGGGCCTACGGCACCAACGTGGTGGCGCGCGGCCAGGATGCTGGCATGCTGGATGCCGCGCTGGCCGAGATGCAGGATATCTTCGGGTGACGCAGGCCCTGCCGGATGCGGCCGCGCTTTATGATGTGATCGAGGCGACATGGCCGCCCGCCGCCCGCTGGCAGGACGGCCCGTGGACTTTGCGCCGCGGCGGCGGCGGCGGCAAGCGCGTGTCGGCCGCCACGGCGCAGCGCGCGGTGGAGGCGGCGGATCTGCCCTTGGCCGAGACGGCGATGCGCGGCATGGCCCAGACGCCCCTTTTCATGCTGCGCGACGGGGATGATGCGCTGGATGCGTTGCTGGAAAACGCCGGATACGGCATTGTCGATCCGGTCAACATCTATGCAGCCGCGCTGAGTGATCTGGACCTGCCGCAGCCCGAGCGGACCGCCAGCTTTCACATCTGGGAGCCCTTGGCGATTCAGCGTGATATATGGTCCGCAGGCGGTATCGGCCCAGAGCGCGTCGATGTGATGGCGCGCGCAGCAGGGCCCAAGACCGCGCTTTTGGGGCGCATTTCGGGCCGGGCGGCGGCGGCGGGTTTTGTCGCACTGAAGGAGCGGACGGCGATGGTTCACGCGCTGGAGGTGCTGCCCGAGTTTCGCAGGCGCGGCATGGGCCGGGTGCTGATGGCCGAGGCGGCGATCTGGGCGCGCGGCCAGGGCGCTAGCGTTATGTCGGTGATCTGCACGGCGCAGAACGAGGGGGCCAACGGTCTTTACTGCGGGATGGGCATGACGCATGTCGGCCGTTACCATTATCGCCAGCATCCGGACGCGGGAGTATGAGACGCGGGGGCCCGCTCGGCTTGGTGGCCGTCCTGCTGAGCCTTGTGGCCCCGGCGGCGCCTGCCGCAGCGCAGGATCTGGCCCTGCCGGCGAACGCCGAGATGGCGCGCGAGTTGACGGATACGTCTGGCACCTATGCGCTGCCGGTCGGGCCGTGGTCCGATGGCGGAGCCGAGACACTGGACGTGGCGGGCGATGTGACGCGGCAGGCCTGGCGCATCGGGGCATCCTCCCTGACCACGCAGCAATTGATGGACCAGCTGGCGGCGCAGCTGGATCGGGAGGGGTATGATACGCTGCTGCGTTGCGCGGATGCGGCTTGTGGGGGCTTTGACTTTCGGTTTTCGCTGTCGGTGCTGCCGCCGCCCGAGATGTTCGTTGATCTCTTTGACTACCGCTTCTTGTCGGCGCGGCGGGCGGCGGGCTCCGAGGCACGCTATGTCACGCTGCTGATCAGCCGATCGGGATCTGCGGCCTATTTGCAGGTGACGCGGGTTGCGCCTGCGGACGGCTCGGGCGGGCCACACGCGCCGGGGACACCGGAGCCGCAGGGCGGCCCGGGAACCGTCACCAGCACCGATGCCACTGCCGATGATGCCGCCAGTCCCTATCCGGACAAGATGCAGGAGGATGGCGCGCTTGTCTCGGCCTTGCGCAGCCGGGGCCGCGCGGTTCTGACCGACCTTGATTTTGGCACGGGCGCGGCGGGGCTGGGCGAGGGGCCGTTTGCCTCCCTTGGTGCGCTGGCTGCTTTTCTGAAGGGCGATGCGGCCCGACGGATCGCGCTGGTGGGCCATACCGACACGGTCGGCGGTTACGAGGATAATCTTGCCCTGTCGCGCCGCCGCGCGGATTCGGTGATGCAGCGCCTGATCGACAGTTACGACGTGTCCTCCGAACAGCTGGAAGCCGAAGGCATCGCATATCTTGCCCCAAGAGCGCCCAATACGGATGCGCCGGGGCGCGAGGCGAACCGCCGTGTCGAAGCTGTTTTGCTGAGCGCGGAGTGATTGCCCAAGGGCCTCTGGCCCTTTGCGCGCCGGGGCACTAAGTAGGGCAGCGACTCCGAGAATTATGAGGCCCCACATGCAGACCAAGCACAACGGACGCACCACGCGAGACGGCATCCGTATCCATGAGGCAGCCGATTTCGCCGGCATGCAGAAGGCCGGCGCATTGGCGGCCCGCATCCTCGACGACATCGCGCCGCATGTCACCGTGGGCCAGACCACCGGCGCATTGGACGCGATGATCGAAGGCATGGTCAATGATGCGGGCGCGACCTCGGCCACGATCGGCTACAAGGGCTATCGCCACGCCAGCTGCATCAGCGTCAATCACGTCGTCTGTCACGGCATTCCCGGTGACAAGGTCCTGAAGGACGGGGATATCCTGAATATCGATGTCACCGTCATCGTGGATGGCTGGTTCGGCGATACCAGCCGGATGTATGTCGCAGGCAACCTCGGGCGCAAGGCCGAGCGGCTGATCCAGGTGACCCATGATGCGCTGATGATCGGCATTGAGGCGGTACGCCCGGGCAAGACATTCGGCGATATCGGCCACGCGATCCAGGCTTATGCCGAGGGGCACCGAATGTCGGTCGTGCGCGATTTTTGCGGTCACGGCCTCGGGCGCGTGTTTCACGCGCCGCCCAATGTGGTGCATTTTGGGCGACCCGGATCGGGGCCCATGCTGGAAGAGGGCATGTTCTTTACCATCGAGCCGATGATCAATCTGGGCCGCCCGGACGTCAAGACGCTGGCCGATGACTGGACGGCGGTCACGCGCGACAAATCGCTTTCGGCGCAGTTCGAGCATTCGGTGGGGGTGACCGCGGATGGCGCCGAGGTCTTTACCAAATCGCCGGGCGGGATTTTTAACCCGACGCGGGCCTGAGCCAAGGTTTTGCGCGCCGCCTTCGCGGCGCGCGGTGGC
>NZ_JBAPKZ010000001.1:160818-334026 GCF_037083805.1 Roseovarius sp. D0-M9
GCGCGCCGCCTTCGCGGCGCGCGGTGCCAAGATTTTTTGCAAAAATCTTGGCGAATTGAGTATTTTTACCAAGATGAAGCTCGAGGCCGGGTTATGGCGCGGGCCGGCCCCTACGCCAGTGGGGCCTGTTGCTGTCGCTGCGCGATGGCGCGGCCTGCTGCGACACCCGAGGCCCAGGCCCATTGGAAGTTGTAGCCGCCCAGCCAGCCGGTCACGTCCAGCGCCTCGCCGATGACATAAAGGCCAGGCTGGCTGCGGGCCTCCATCGTTTTCGAGCTGACGCCGCCGGTGTCGATGCCCCCCAGCGTCACCTCGGCGGTGCGGTAGCCTTCGGTGCCGCCGGGGGTCAACTGCCAGTGGCGCAGGCGGTCGCAAAGCTCGGCGAGGGCGGCATCGCTTTGATCAGCGAGATTGCCTGTCAGCACGCATCCGGTGTGGTCCGCCAGGGCGGCAACGAGGCGGGCAGGCAGATGGCGGCCCAGCTCGGTCTTGAGGGCGCGGCGGCCCGACTGGGCGCGCTGCTGGCGCAGGGTGTCCAGTAACCTGCCGCCGGGGTCGAGGTCGAGCGTGATGGGCGCGCCTTCTTGCCAGTAGGACGAGATCTGGAGCATGGCAGGACCCGAAAGGCCGCGATGGGTGAAGAGCATCGCTTCGTCGAACTGGCCATCCCCGGCGCTGGCGCGGACGGGCAGGGCGGTACCCGAAAGGTCTGCAAAGCGGCCCTCGGGAAAGGTGAAGGGCACAAGCGCCGCGCGCGTTTCTGTCACATCCATGCCGAACTGGCGCGCGACGTCATAGGCAAAACCCGTGGCACCCATCTTGGGGATCGACTTGCCGCCCGTGGCCAGCACGAGGTGGCGCGCGGTGATGTCATGCGTCTTGCCCTCGCGGGTGAGTGCCGCGCGAAAATGGCTGCCGTCGTGGCTGAGGTTGGCGACTTGCGTTTGCAGCCACAGCTCGGCGCCCGCGCGTGTCATCTCGGCGCGCAGCATGGTGATGATCTCTTTTGCGGAGGTGTCGCAGAAAAGCTGTCCGAGCGTCTTTTCGTGCCATTTGATGCCATGCGCATCCACCAGCGCGATGAAATCCCATGGGGTATAGCGCCCGAGCGCGGACTTGCAGAAATGCGGGTTGGCCGAAAGGAAGTTTTCCGGCTCCGTATACATATTGGTAAAATTGCAGCGCCCGCCGCCCGAGATGCGGATCTTTTCGCCCGGCGCACGGGCGTGGTCGATCACCAGCGTGCGGCCCGCAGCATGCGCCGCGCACATCATGCCGGCGGCACCGGCGCCCAAGATCAACGTATCGACATGCATGCTCCACGCCCTGCCCGAGGATGGCGGCGCGGTCAAGACGGCTCATCTTGATGTCGCCGGATCCGCCGCGTGCCCGGCGCCGCTGGAGGCGGATTTCAGGCGCATCCGGCGCGGCTGACACTTGGGCGCTCCAGATTCGGGCGGTTTCCGCACAGTCGAGGCTTCCCAGAAGTTGGCTTTGCTGCTACGATCGAGTGATAGACCCCGCAAAGGGGCGATTTTCGAGGCAGAAGCGGCGGCTTAAATGACAGAAATGGTCTATGGATCGGCCCCGGTGAGGGATGTCGAGCCGGTCCTCCCCAAATGGTGGCGAACCATCGACAAATGGTCGATGTCCTGCGTGCTGATGCTCTTTGGCGTCGGCTTGCTTCTGGGATTTGCGGCCTCGCCGCCTCTTGCCGAAAAGAACGGGTTCACTCCGTTCCATTACGTGCAGCGCCAGATGTTCTTTGGCGGTTTGGCGATGATCGCCATGCTGCTGACCTCGATGATGAGCCCGCAGGTGGTGCGGCGCCTTGCGGTGCTGGGATTTCTGGCCGCGTTGGCCGCGCTGATGCTGCTGCCATTTTTGGGGACGGATTTCGGCAAGGGCGCGGTGCGCTGGTACAGCCTCGGCTTTGCCTCGGTGCAGCCTTCGGAATTTCTCAAGCCCGGTTTCGTGGTGGCGGTGGCCTGGATGATGGCCGCCAGCCGCGAGATCGGCGGGCCGCCCGGCCTTAGCTGGTCCTTCGTGCTGACCGTGATCATCGTGGCGTTCCTTGCGCTTCAGCCCGACTTCGGACAGGCGGCGCTGGTGCTTTTTGCTTGGGGCGTGATGTATTTCGTCGCCGGGGCGCCCATCTTGCTGCTGGCGCTGATGGCCGGGGCGGTCGTTTTGGTCGGATCGCTGGCCTATTCCAATTCCGAGCATTTCGCGCGCCGCATCGACGGCTTTCTCAGCCCCGATGTGGACCCGACGACGCAGCTGGGCTTTGCCACCAATGCCATTCAGGAAGGTGGGTTCTTTGGCGTTGGCGTGGGCGAGGGGACCGTCAAGTGGTCGCTGCCCGATGCGCATACCGATTTCATCATCGCGGTGGCCGCCGAGGAATACGGGCTGGTGCTCGTGCTTTGCATCATCGCGCTTTATGGCACTGTCGTCGTGCGGTCGCTGATGCGGCTGATGCGCGAGCGTGATCCGTTCATCCGACTGGCGGGCACGGGCCTTGCCTGCATGTTCGGTGTGCAGGCAATGATCAACATGGGTGTCGCAGTGCGTCTTCTGCCCGCCAAGGGCATGACGCTGCCCTTTGTGAGCTACGGCGGATCGTCGTTGATTGCGGGCGGTATCGCGGTGGGCATGCTCTTTGCCTTTACCCGGTCGCGTCCGCAGGGCGAAATCGGGGAACTGCTGCGCGGACGCTCGAGGTGAGCGCGCGCGCGCCCCTCATCGTTATGGCCGCCGGCGGCACGGGCGGGCATATGTTCCCCGCGCAATCGCTGGCCGAGCACATGCTGCGGCAGGGCTGGCGCGTCAAGCTGAGCACTGATGCGCGCGGCGCGCGCTACACCGGCGGCTTTCCCCATTCTACCCAGATCGAGCAGATCGCTAGCGCCAGTTTTGCGCGGGGCGGCATCGCTGCCAAGCTGATGGCGCCGCTGCGCATCGCGGCGGGCACGCTGGCCGCGACATGGCGGATGCTGCGCGAACGGCCCGATGTGGTGATCGGCTTTGGCGGCTATCCGACCATTCCTGCGCTTGCGGCGGCGTGGATCCTGCGCATCCCGCGGGCCGTGCACGAGCAAAACGGCGTGCTGGGCCGCGTCAATCGCCTGTTTGCAAAGCACGTCGATGCGGTCGCTTGCGGCACATGGCCCACGGATCTGCCGGAAGGTGTCCAAGGCCATTACGTCGGCAACCCGGTGCGTGCCGCCGTGGCCGAGCGGGCGGGGGCGGGTTATATTCCCCCCGGCGACTACCCGATATCGATCCTGGTGATCGGGGGCAGTCAGGGCGCGCGGATCCTCAGCGATGTGGTCCCGCCCGCGATTGCCAGCCTGCCGATGGAGATCCTGCGCAACATCCGCGTTGCCCATCAGGCACGCGGCGAGGATCTGGAGCGTGTGGGCCGCTATTATGCCGAGCATGACATTGATGCCGATGTGCAGGAATTCTTTCGCGACGTGCCGCGCCGGATGAGCGAGGCGCAGCTGGTCATCAGCCGTGCGGGCGCTTCGAGCATTGCCGATATCGCCATGATCGGGCGCCCTTCGATCCTGATCCCATATGGCGCGGCGGCGGGCGATCATCAGACCGCCAATGCGCAAGGACTGAAAGAGGCGGGTGCGGCCATCATCGTGCCCGAAAGCCGGCTTGACCATACTGCGCTGGCGCAGCAGATCGAGACGGTGATGACGCATCCCGAGGGTGCGGGCCAGATGGCGCGAGCCGCCCTGAAATGCGCGGTCCCCGATGCCACTCAGGCGCTGGCGGAGCTGATCGAGACGATTGCACAGAAAGGCGAAGGCTAGATGAACGCAGCCACGAAACTTCCCGGCGATGTCGGCCCCATTCACTTTGTCGGGATCGGCGGGATCGGCATGTCGGGCATCGCCGAGGTGCTGCTGAACCACGGCTATGTCGTGCAGGGCAGCGATCTCAAGCGTTCGCCGCTGACCGACCGTCTGGAGGCCAATGGTGCGCTGATCTTCGAAGGGCAGCGGGCCGACAATCTGGCCGATGCCGAGGTGGTCGTCATCTCCTCCGCCATCAAGCCGGGCAATCCCGAACTGGACGAGGCGCGTCGCCGGGGCCTGCCCGTGGTGCGCCGGGCCGAGATGCTGGCCGAGTTGATGCGCCTCAAATCCAACATCGCGGTCGCCGGCACCCATGGCAAGACGACGACCACCACCATGGTCGCCGCGCTGCTGGATCACGGCCAGTTCGACCCGACCGTCATCAACGGCGGTATCATCCACGCCTATGGCAGCAACGCGCGCGTCGGCGGCGGCGAATGGATGGTCGTCGAGGCCGATGAGAGCGACGGCACCTTCAACCGGCTGCCCGCGACCATCGCCATCGTGACCAACATCGACCCCGAGCATATGGATCACTGGGGCACCGAGGCAGCCCTGCACAAGGGCTTTGAGGATTTCGTCAGCAATATTCCCTTCTATGGCCTTGCCGTCTGCTGCACCGATGACGTTGATGTCCAGCGGCTGGTGGGCAAGATCACGGACCGGCGCGTCATCACCTATGGGTTCAATGCGCAGGCCGATGTGCGCGCGGTCAACCTGCGCTATGACAAGGGGGTCGCGCATTTCGACGTGGCCTTGCAGGCCGAGGGCAAGATGATCGAGGGCTGCGCCCTGCCGATGCCGGGCGATCACAATGTCTCGAACGCACTCAGTGCGGTGGCCGTCGCGCGCCATCTGGGCATGAAGACCGCCGAAATCCGCGATGCGCTGGCCAGCTTTGGGGGCGTCAACCGCCGCTTTACCCGTGTGGGCGAAGTGGACGGGGTGACCATCATCGATGACTACGGCCATCACCCGACCGAGATTTCAGCCGTGCTCAGGGCCGCGCGCCACGCGACGACGGGCCGCGTGATCGCCGTGCATCAGCCGCACCGCTACACGCGCCTGCATCATCATTTCGAGGAGTTCTGCGCCTGCTTCAACGAGGCCGACGTGGTCGCCATCGCCCCCGTCTATGCGGCGGGCGAAGAGCCGATCGACGGCGCCAGCCGCGACGATCTGGTTGCGGGCCTGATCGATCGGGGCCACCGCGACGCCCATGCCATCGAGGGCGAAGAGGATCTGGCGCGGCTTGTCCGCGCCCATGCCCGCCCCGGCGATCTGGTGGTCTGCCTCGGCGCGGGCACGATCAGCGGCTGGGCCAACCGCCTGCCGGAAGCGCTCAAGATTTCGGAATTGCAGGAAGGATAGCCCATGCCCCTCTCGCTCATACTGGCCTGCCTCTGGGCGCTGGGTGCCAATGTCCTGGCGATGACCCCCAGCCGGGACAAGCATTGGCGCGCCGCCTTTGGCCTGATTGCAGTCGGTATCCCGATCGTCGGTTTCGTGACCTACCAAAACGGTCCGCTCATCGGGTTGTTGTGCCTCTTGGGCGCGATGTCGGTGCTGCGCTTTCCGGTGATCTACCTCTGGCGCTGGGTGCGCAGCGACAGCGCGCCAACAAGCACGCCGGAACTGGCGGAAGATTGATGCCGGGCGCGCGCTGACATGACGGGTCTGCCACCCCTTTTGACACTGTTCATGATTGCGGCCTTCTGCGTGGGCGCAGGGGTGTTCTACGGCCTCGCGATGCGCCGCGGCCGCGCGGCCGCGCTTATTGGCTGGGGCGTCTGTGGGGCGCTGGTCCTCCTGCTGGGTTGGGGCGCCTACGCTGTGCAGGCAGGGCCCACGACCGCGATCTTTACCGGGCTGATCCTGCCGGTCTGGCTCTGCGGTGCGCTGGTCGGGATGGTCATCGGGCTGGTGCGGCGGGCCGTGCAGAAATGAGCGAGCCGACCCAGACATTGCCGCCGATGCCCACGCCGCGCGGTCGGCTAACCCCGCAGCGCCCTCTGGCCGATCTCACGTGGCTGCGTGTCGGCGGGCCTGCGGATTGGCTGTTTCAACCTGCCGATGAGGCGGATCTGGCCGACTTCCTTGCAGCGCTCGCCCCCGGCATCGCCGTCTTTCCCATGGGGGTCGGCAGCAATCTGATCGTGCGCGATGGCGGGCTGCGCGCGGTGGTCATTCGCCTTGGGCGCGGCTTCAACAGCATCGAGGTGGACGGCACGCACGTCACCGCTGGTGCCGCCGCGCTGGATGCGCATGTGGCCAAGCGGGCGGCGGAGGCGGGGGTGGACCTGACGTTCCTGCGCACGATCCCGGGCGCCATCGGCGGTGCGCTGCGGATGAATGCGGGCTGCTATGGCACCTATACCGCCGATGCGTTCGTTTCGGCCCGCGCGATCACCCGGCAGGGCGAGATCGTGACATTGAGCGCGCAGGATCTGAACTTTCGCTACCGCCAGACCGATCTGCCCGAGGGCTGGGTGCTGGTCTCGGGCACATTCACCGGCCCCGAGGGCGATCCGGGCGAGCTGGCCGCGCGGATGCAGGCGCAGCTGAAGAAACGAGACGAGACGCAGCCGACCAAGGACCGCACCGCTGGCAGCACCTTTCGCAATCCCGCAGGGTTCAGCAGCACCGGGGCAGAAGGTGACACGCACGAGCTGAAAGCGTGGAAGGTGATCGACGACGCCGGTATGCGCGGCGCACGGCGCGGCGGGGCGCAAATGAGCCCGATGCATCCGAACTTTCTGGTGAACACGGGTGGCGCCACCGCCGCCGATCTGGAAGGATTGGGTGAAGATGTCAGAAAAAAGGTTTTTCAAACCAGCGCAATAGAGTTAGAGTGGGAAATCAAGAGGGTCGGTATCGCGGCCCCTGCGGATGGAAAAACCGCTTCAGGCACAGATCAAGACAGCTGAATTTGGCCGGTTTAGGCCGGGTGAACGACAAGGCAGGGCCGAGATGACGGCCTGAGACATATAAAAAGGGCCGGCAAACGGCCTGAGACATATAAAAAGGGCCGGCAAACGGCCTGATACTTAAAAACAGGGCCGTAAACGGCCCGGGACATTGAGGCAGATCGGTGGTTCGTTCGAGCAGAACAAGCCCCAAAGTCGCGGTAATCATGGGCGGATCGTCGGCAGAGCGCGACGTGTCGCTCTCCTCCGGGCGTGAATGCGCCGCCGCACTGAGGGATGAAGGCTACGATGTAGCCATGGTGGACGCTGGCGCGGAGCTGGCGCAAGACCTGTCCGAAATCGCACCCGATGTCGTCTTCAACGCGCTGCATGGCCGCTGGGGTGAGGATGGCTGCGTGCAGGGCCTTCTGGAATGGCTCCGCATTCCCTACACCCATTCGGGCGTTCTGTCCTCGGCCCTGGCGATGGACAAGGAGGCGACCAAGGCCGCCTACCGCGCCGCGAACATGCCGGTCGTGCCCAGCGTCATCGCAAACCGCGACGACGTACGTGCGGCGCACCCGATGGCGCCGCCCTATGTGGTCAAACCCTATAACGAGGGCTCGTCGGTTGGCGTCTATATCGTCCTTGATGGCGCCAATGGGCCTGCGCAACTCTCGGCTGACATGCCGCAGCGCGTCATGGTCGAAGCCTACGCGCCGGGCCGCGAGCTGACGACCACGGTTGTCGGAGACCGCGCCCTGACCGTGACCGACATCGTCACCGACGGCTGGTATGACTATTCGGCCAAATACGAGATCGGCGGATCGCGCCACGTCGTGCCGGCCGAGATCCCTCAGGACATCTTTGATCTTTGCATGGAATACGCCCTGCGCGCCCATGCCGTCTTGGGCTGCCGCGGTGTCAGCCGTACCGATTTTCGCTGGGACGAGAGCAAGGGGCAGGCGGGTCTGATCCTGCTCGAGACGAACACGCAGCCGGGTATGACGCCCACATCGCTCAGCCCCGAGCAGGCGCAGGCGACGGGCATGAGCTTTGGCGCGCTCTGCCGCTGGATGGTGGAGGATGCATCATGCGACAGGTGAAGACCCCCCGCACCGGCGCCAAGCCGTCGAAATTCCGGCAGGCAACCCCCAAGGCCGATCCCGCGCCGTCGCGCTGGTCCTACCGGATGCAGCGCGTCCTGCTGACGCCGATGTATCGCCGGATGCTGCGCTTTGGCATTCCGTTCTGCCTGACCTTTGGCGTCGCGTCCTGGTATCTGTCCGACCCCGCAGTGCAGCAGCGCCTGCAACTGGCGATCGCCGATATTCGCCACCAGGTGCAGACGCGCCCTGAATTCATGGTCAAGCTGATGTCCGTCGAGGGCGCCAGCGACCGCGTCGCCGAAGAGGTGCGCGACAGCTTTGCCTATACGCTTCCCGCCAGTTCGTTTGACATGGATCTGGATGCGGTGCGCGCCGCGGTCGAGGATATCCCAGCCGTCGCCGCCGCCGCGGTGCGCGTGCGTCAGGGCGGCGTTCTGGAAATCCGCGTCAGCGAACGCGAGCCTGCGGCCCTGATCCGGGTGTCCAAGGGTCTGATCGTGGTCGATGAGGCGGGCGTTGCGCTCGATGTCGCCGTGCATCGCGGCGAGTGGCCGGGCCTGCCGGTGCTGACCGGGACCGGCGCCGATGAGGTGGTGACCGAGGCGCTGGCCATTCGCGCCGCCGCCGCACCACTGGCCGGGCGTCTGCGCGGCCTTGTGCGGATGGGCGAGCGGCGCTGGGATGTGGTGCTGGACCGCGATCAGCGCATCCTGCTGCCCGAGGATGACCCGGTGCGCGCGCTGGAGCGCGTCATCGTGCTGAGCGAGGCGCAGGACATGCTGGAACGCGATATCGCGGCAGTGGACATGCGGCTGTCGGATCGCCCGACGCTGCGGATGAAAGAGCGGGCCACAAATGAATTTTGGCGTGTGAGAAACGAACAGGCGGGGATGAGCGCAGAATGATCGAACTTTATGAATCCCAGCGCGCGATGCGCAACATGCGCCGCGCAGCAATGCAGCGGGGCGTCGTGGCTGTGCTTGATGTGGGCACATCGAAGATCGCCTGCCTCGTGCTGCGCTTCGACGGGACCGCGACGCGCGGCGACGACGGGATCGGCGCCATGGCGGGGCAGGCGGGCTTCCGCGTCATCGGCGCGGCGACGACCCGCTCGCGCGGTGTGCGCTTTGGCGAAATCGACGCCATGGCCGAGACCGAGCGCGCCATTCGCACCTCTGTTCAGGCGGCGCAGAAGATGGCCAACATGCGCGTCGATCACGTCATCGCCTGTTTTTCCGGTGCGTCCCCGCGCAGCTACGGCCTTGCCGGACAGGTCGAGCTGGAAAGCCACATGGTCTCCGAGCAGGACGTCAGCCGGGTGCTGTCCTCCTGCGAGGTTCCCGATTTTGGCGATGGGCGCGAGGTGCTCCATGCGCAGCCGGTGAACTTCGCGCTCGACCATCGCTCGGGCCTGATTGATCCGCGCGGGCAGATGGGCAACACGCTGAGCACCGACATGCACATGTTGACGGTCGATGCCGCCGCGATCCAGAACCTCGCCCATTGCGTCAAGCGCTGCGATCTGGAGCTCGCCGGAGTCGCCAACTCGGCCTATGTCAGCGGCATTTCCAGCCTCGTCGAGGACGAGCAGGAGCTGGGCGCCGCCTGTATCGATCTGGGCGGCGGCAGTGCCGGCATCTCGATCTTCATCAAGAAACACATGATCTATTGCGACAGCGTCCGCATGGGCGGCGAGCATGTGACCTCCGACATTTCCATGGGTCTTTCTGTGCCCACGGCCACCGCCGAGCGGATCAAGACCTTCTACGGCGGCGTTGTTGCGACCGGGATGGATGACCGCGAGATGATCGAAATTCACGGCGACACCGGCGATTGGGACCATGACAGGCGCAGCGTCAGCCGCGCCGAACTGATCGGCATCATGCGCCCCCGCGTCGAGGAGATCCTCGAAGAGGTGCGCGCACGGCTCGATGCCGCAGGCTTTGACTGCCTGCCCAGCCAGCAGATCGTTCTGACCGGCGGCGGCAGCCAGATCCCCGGCCTCGACGGGCTGGCCAGCCGCATTCTGGGCCAGCAGGTGCGCCTTGGACGGCCTTTGCGCGTGCACGGCCTGCCGCAGGCCGCGACGGGGGCGGGCTTTGCCAGCTCGGTTGGCATGTGCCTCTTTGCGGCGAACCCGCAGGACGAATGGTGGGACTTTGAATTGCCTGTCGACCGCTATCCCCAGCGCTCGCTGAAGCGCGCAGTGAAATGGTTCAAGGACAACTGGTGACCGCAAGATCGGGTGCCATCGGCGAAATCCCGCGAAAAGGTGGGGAAAAGTGACTATATTTGGTAGAAATAAAGCGTTTTTTAGGTGACGATCCGGGCAGTTCTCGGTAATAATGCGAATTAAGGCAGAAAAATGGCCCGCGAATGTGGGCGCAAGCACAGGCGGACAGAGCAATGACATTGAATCTCACCATGCCCGGACGCGAAGATCTGAAGCCTCGTATCACCGTTTTCGGTGTCGGCGGCGCAGGTGGCAACGCGGTCAACAACATGATCGAAAAGCAGCTGGATGGGGTCGATTTCGTCGTTGCGAACACGGACGCCCAGGCGTTGCAGCAATCCAACGCAGAAAGCCGCGTTCAGCTGGGCGTGAAAGTGACCGAAGGTCTGGGCGCGGGCGCCCGCGCCTCGGTCGGCGCTGCGGCGGCTGAAGAGAGCATCGAACAGATTGTCGATCACCTCGCGGGCGCGCACATGTGCTTTATCACTGCGGGCATGGGCGGCGGCACCGGCACTGGCGCCGCGCCGATCATCGCGCAGGCTGCGCGCGAGCTGGGTGTTCTGACCGTTGGCGTCGTGACCAAGCCCTTTCAGTTCGAGGGCGCCAAGCGGATGAAGCAGGCCGAGGACGGCGTCGATGCGCTGCAAAAGGTCGTTGATACGCTGATCATCATTCCCAACCAGAACCTGTTCCGCCTTGCGAACGAAAAGACGACCTTCACCGAGGCATTCTCGCTGGCCGACGACGTTCTTTATCAGGGCGTCAAGGGTGTGACCGACCTGATGGTCCGTCCGGGCCTCATCAACCTTGACTTTGCCGACGTGCGCGCCGTGATGGACGAGATGGGCAAGGCGATGATGGGAACAGGCGAGGCTGAGGGCGAGGATCGCGCGATCCAGGCCGCCGAAAAGGCCATCGCGAATCCGCTTCTGGACGAAATCAGCCTCAAGGGCGCCAAGGGTGTTCTGATCAACATCACCGGTGGTCACGATCTGACCCTGTTCGAGCTGGACGAGGCCGCAAACCGCATTCGCGAGGAAGTGGACGCCGAGGCAAACATCATCGTCGGCTCCACTCTGGATCCGTCGATGGAAGGCATGATGCGCGTCAGCGTCGTGGCAACCGGCATCGACGCCGCCCCCGCGACATCGGATGTTCCCGTGCCGCGCCGCTCGCTGGCCGAGCCGCTGCGCCAGACGTCCAGCGTCGAGGATCGGGAAGAGGCGGCTGCCAAGCCTGCCGCTCCGGCGCCTGCGCCCGAGCCTGTCGCCGCTCGCGCCGAAGAGGAGCCGCAGCAGGAGCCGTCGCTCTTTACCTCGATCGAGGCCGAGCGCGCCGCCGCCGAGGACCAGATGGAGGACATCTTCGAGCCGCGCGAAGAGCGTGCGCCCGCGCCGCGCCCTGCGGCACGTGCCGACGATGATCTGCCGCCCCCCGCCTACACACCCCGCGCGGTAGACGAGGAAGAGGAAGATCTGAACGCCTATGTCGCGCCGCGCGCACCCGCACCCGGCACTCCCTCGCCCGAAGCGATGGCCCGCCTTCAGCATGCCGTTGGCAATGCCGCATCGCGGCGCCCCGAGGGCGCGCAGACACCGCAGCAGCGCGCATCCCACCAGCAGCCGCGCGAAGCTCAGCCGCAGGCCGAACGCCCGCGCTTTGGCATCAATTCGCTGCTCAACCGGATGACGGGCCATGGTCAGGACAGCGAGGCGCCGCGCCAGCCGCGCCAACAGCCCAGCGTACAGGGCCAGGCGAGCGCGCAGCACTCGACCCAAGCCGAGCCCGAAGACGAGCGCGACGAACAGATCGAGATCCCCGCGTTCCTGCGCCGTCAGGCCAACTGAGCCCGATACGTCGCATCCGTCACAAATGATACAAAAAGGTCACCCTCGGGTGGCCTTTTTTCGTGATCAAATGTGCGAAGGTGCCGGGGTAAGCGCTTGGTTTCATGACAATAACAGCGCTCAGGCGAAATACCGCCCACGGTAAGTGGTACCATGTTTCAAACGGTTACAAAGATTGAGTTGAGCCTTCGGACCGTCATCCTTAAACCCTCGTTAAGGCATTACATAAGTGTCATGAGACCAGAGGCATCCGAGGAAACACGTGCAAAATACCGTATCCACTCCCATCACCTTCGACGGTGTCGGCCTTCATTCAGGCCAGCCCGCGCGGTTGGTGATCCACCCTGCGGATGTGGACAGCGGCATCGTGTTCCGTCGCCTTGACCGCGCAGGACGCGGCCGCGTGGGCGACATCCCGGCGCGCTGGGATCTTGTGCATCAATCGCCTCTTTGCACCCGTCTAGAGAATGAGAACGGCCTGCAACTCTCTACGGTCGAGCATGTCATGGCCGCGCTCATGGGCTGCGGCATCCACAATGCGCTCGTCACGGTCGATGGCCCCGAAGTGCCTATCCTTGATGGCAGCGCGCTTGGTTTCGTGCGCGGGATTCTGGCTGCCGGCATTCGCCGCCAGTCGCACCCTGTGCGCGCCTTGCGGGTGCTGCGCGAGGTCATGGTGCAGCGCGGCGACGCATGGGCCCGGCTGACGCCAAGCGATACCCTGACCATCGAATTCGACATCGCCTTTGACGATGCGGCCATCGGCACGCAGACAAAGGTGCTGAACATGGCCAACGGCAGCTTTGTGCGCGAGCTGAGCAGCAGCAGAACATTCTGCCGCAAGTCCGATGTGGACGTGATGCGCGCCAACGGCCTTGCGCTGGGTGGCTCGCTGGAAAATGCCGTGGTGGTCGATGGGGACAACGTGCTCAGCCCCGGCGGTCTGCGCTATAGGGACGAGGCGGTGCGCCACAAGATGCTGGATGCGCTGGGGGATCTGGCGCTGGCCGGCGCGCCCCTTCTGGCGCATTATCACGGGCACAAGGCCGGTCACGCGCTGACCAACGACCTGCTGCGCGCGCTCTTCGATCAGCCGGGTGCGGTCGAATGGGTGACATGCGATGCGGCGCTTGCGTCCAAGCTGCCGGGCGCGGGTGTGCATTGGGGCGAAGTGCCCCAAGTCGCCTGAGCGTTGCCACGCACTGCCCTGCAATCACAACAGATCCACCACGCGGTGCTGCCGGATTCCGTGCTGGCACAGACCGGATGATTGGGCTACAACCCGGTCAGAGGCGAAGAAGGGCATATCAGGCATGACGTTTGGCAGACAGGGCGCGATGCATTGCGCAAGACTGGCGGCAAAACAGGCAAGATTTCTGGCAGCCAAGACTATTCCGGAGACGCTGGGCAGGAAGACGCTGGGCAAGACGGCGGGCGCACTTCTGTTGACGGCTGCAATCGCATCTTGCGGCGGTATCAACAGCGAGGTCGAGCGCGGCGATGTCGATTACGAAAGTTTCACCGCCCAGCAGATTTTCGAGCGGGGCGAGTATGACCTTGCAGCCAACAAGCCGGCGCTGGCCGCACAGAGCTTTGCCGAGATCGAGCGTCTTTACCCCTATTCGGACCTGACCAAGCGCGCCGTCATCATGCAGGCCTATGCCTATCACCGCGACGCCGATTACGAGGCCAGCCGCAGCGCTGCGCAGCGTTACATCGATTTTTACCCGACGGATGAGGATGCCGCCTATGCGCAGTATCTTCTGGCGCTCAGCTATTATGATCAGATTGACGAAGTGGGCCGCGACCAAGGACTGACGTTTCAGGCGCTGCAAGCGCTGCGCCGCGTGGTCGAAGTCTATCCCGAGAGCGAATACGCCCGCACGGCGATGCTGAAGTTCGATCTGGCATTTGACCATCTGGCCGCCAAGGAGATGGAGGTTGGGCGTTACTACCTGCGCCGGGATCACTTCACCTCTGCGATCAATCGGTTCCGCGTCGTGGTCGAGGATTTCCAGACCACCACGCATACCGCCGAGGCGCTGCACCGTCTTGTCGAAGCATATCTGTCGCTGGGCCTCACGGATGAGGCGCAGACGGCGGGCGCAATCCTAGGCTACAACTTCCGGGGCACCAGTTGGTATGAGGACAGTTACGAGTTGCTCACGCGGCGGGGCCTTGCGCTCGAGGCGCGCGGCGACAGCTGGCTGGCGCAGGTCTATCGCCAGATGATCAAGGGCCAATGGCTGTAACTTGTGGCTGTAACTAGGGCGGCGGGCTGAGGCCTGCCGGACAGGTCGGGGCGATGCTGCGCAGTCTGGACATTCGCGACATGCTGATCATTGACCGGCTGGAACTGGGGTTTCAGCCGGGCCTCAATGCGCTTACGGGCGAGACGGGCGCGGGCAAATCGATCCTTCTGGACAGCCTCGGATTTGTGCTGGGATGGCGCGGCCGCGCCGAACTGGTGCGCAGCGGTGCCGAGCAGGGTGAGGTGACGGCGGTTTTTGATCTGCCCGACGGGCATGCCGCCCATGCCGTGCTGGACGAGGCGGGGCTGCCTGCCGCCGAAGAGCTGATCCTGCGCCGCATCAACACGGCAGACGGGCGCAAGACGGCTTGGGTCAATGACCGCCGCTGCTCGGGGGAGGTGCTGCGCAGCCTCAGCGAAACGCTGGTCGAACTGCATGGCCAGCACGATGATCGCGGCCTTCTGAACCCGCGCGGCCACCGCAGCCTTCTGGATGAATACGGCCAACTCGATGCGCTGCGCGGCGATGTGCGCAGCGCGTGGACCGCCCGGCAGACTGCGCAGAAGGCGCTGGACCGGGCCGACGCGGCGCTGAACGCGGTGCGCAGCGAAGAGGAATACCTGCGCCACGCCGTGGGCGAGATGCGCAGCCTCAGCCCCGAACCGGGCGAAGATGCCACCCTCGACGCGCGCCGGCGCATGATGCAGGCGGCCGAGCGGGTGCGCAGCGACATCGGCAAGGCGGCTCAGGCCCTCGGCAATGATGGCGCAGAAGGCGCGGCGGGCGACGCGCTGCGCTGGCTCGAGGATGCCAGTGTGCAGGTGGATGGCCAGCTGGACGCGACGATCGGCGCACTCAATCGCGCCATGGTCGAGCTGGACGAGGCCGCGCGCGGCGTTCAGGACTGTCTTGAGGCGCTGGCCTTCAACCCCGCCGAACTGGAGGAGACCGAAGAGCGTCTCTTTGCCATTCGCGCCCTCGCGCGCAAGCATGACGTCAGCCCCGACGAGCTCGGCAGCTTTGCCGAAGGGCTGGAAAGCCGTCTGGCCGCGCTCGATGCGGGCGACGCCGAACTGGAGGGTCTGCGCGCCGCCTTGAAACATGCGGGCAAGGTCTATGACGATGCCGCCAGCGATCTCAGCGCCGCGCGCGCCGAGGCGGCGGGCCGTCTCGACACCGCCGTCATGGCCGAGCTGGCCCCGCTCAAGATGGAGCGCGCGGTCTTCGAGACGACGATGACCGAGCAGCCGCCCGGCCCCGAGGGCATCGACGAGGTCGCATTTCGCGTGGCCACCAATCCCGGCGCGCCCTCCGGGCCCTTGGCCAAGATCGCATCGGGCGGCGAGCTGAGCCGGTTCCTGCTCGCGCTCAAGGTCTGCCTGACCGGCAGCCAGCCGGGCCTGACGATGATCTTCGACGAGATCGATCGCGGCGTCGGCGGCGCCACGGCGGATGCGGTGGGCCGGCGCCTTGCGGATCTGGCTGCGGGCGGTCAGGTGCTGGTCGTCACGCACAGCCCGCAGGTCGCGGCCCTTGCCGCGCATCACTGGCGGGTGGAAAAACGGGTCGAGGATGGCATGACCCTGTCGACGGTGACGCCCCTCGCACCGGGCGACCGCATCGACGAGATCGCCCGCATGCTTTCGGGCGACACCATCACGCCCGCTGCGCGCGCCGCTGCCGAGGCGTTGATGGCGGGCTAGGCCACGCCTTGCCCCCTAGTGCGCCCGCGCCGTGAAACAGGCGGTGCGCACGATAGCCCTTGGGGCCTAATGTGCCAGAAGCACCGCTTGGCCTGTCTGCTCGATCATCGTGCGGGTCGTGCCGCCGAAAATGGCCTGCCGCATTCTGGAATGCCCGTAGGATCCCATGACGATCAATTCCGCTCCGGCCTCGTTCGATCTGTCCAGAATGCACTGCCCCACGTCCTGACCGCCGCTGGGATACTGCTGCACCGTCACCTTGCACCCGTGGTGGGTAAGCCACTTGGCGACATCGACGCCGGGATCTTCGCCCTCGCGGAACTCGGTCTTGACCGGATCGACGGTGCCGACGATGACCTCCTCCGCCGCGCGCAACAGGGGCAGGGCCAGATGCACGGCCCGCGCCGAGGACAGGTGGGAATTCCACGCAACGAAAACCCGGCGAGGTCCGTTCAGCGCAATGGCGTCCGGATCATTCAGCAGGGCTGCGACCGGTGATTGAAAAAGCACGCCAAAGACGCTTTGCTGAAACAGTGTTTCGCGCTGGCGCAGGTCGTGCCCGACCAGCACAAGATCACACAGCATGGCGTGACGCGCGACCAGTTCGGCCACCTTCGGCGGCTCGCAGGCGGCGGCCGACACCTCGCCCGAGACGCCGTGCTGCTGCAACAGCGCCTCGACTTCCTTGGCCCTCGCTTCGACCGCAGCCTTCTTCTCAGCAACGTCGGATTGCCAATCAAGCGGGACATCCGTTGTCCCATAGAGCGGCATTCCGGACGCGTAATAGGGAAAAACCGGTATCTCCCCCAGGATGAGAACGATCGCGCGGGCCGACAGGGGGCGCAGGGTTTCAAGCTTGGTGGCAAGCTCGCTCAGAGGGGCGTCGTCGCCGATCACGATCAGGACCGTGCTGTTTTTCATGGTGGGACTCATGGTGTGATTCCTTGCTCAGATGCACCGAATACTACCACTTTGCACGCTCGTTGGATTGACCCGTATCAACTGGCGGAGCGGCGTGCGTGACCTAGGGATGGGCAGAACCGATGGTGGTGGGGGCAGGGCGCGTCGCCGTGCCGCACGCGGATGGTGCGTGGTCCTATGTGTTATGATCCGGCAGACAGTGCCGGCCACGGACCCCGATCAATCCAAGGCAGACCCGCCCTGCGCCGTGGTCAGCACTGCGCGGCAGGCATCTGCCACGACGGCCTCCTCATTGGTGGGGATCACCAGAACCTTCACGCGCGATGTCGCGGAACTGATGGTGATGGCATGGCCTTCGTTTGCGGTATCGCTCAGCTCGACACCCAGCCATTTCAGCCGCTCGCAGATCATACCGCGCACCAGCGCCGAATTCTCGCCGATCCCTGCGGTGAACACCATGGCGTCCAGCCCGCCGATCGCCGGGATGAGACCGGCCAGACTGCTTGCCGCGCGGTAGCAGAACAGGCGGATCGCCTCCTCAGCGTGAGGCTCGGCGCTGGCTTGCAGAACCTCCATGTCGTTGCTGAGGTTCGAGACGCCCAAAAGGCCCGATTGCTTGTACAGAAGCGTGCCGATGTCCTCGGCGGTCATGCCCTTTTGCTGCATCAGGTAGAGGATCACACCGGGGTCGAGCGCGCCGCAGCGCCGCCCCATCATCAACCCGTCAAGCGCGGTAAACCCCATGCTGGTCGCTGCGCTCTTGCCGCCCGTCATCGCGCACATGCTGGAGCCGTTGCCCAGATGTGCGACAATCACGCGGGCGCGCGCCGCCCCGTCCAGATGATCGGGCAGGACGCTGGCAATATACTCGTAGGAGAGGCCGTGAAATCCATAGCGGATGATCCCCTCGTCCGAGAGGGCGCGGGGCAGCGCAAAGAGCTGCGCCAGCCTGTCCTGACTGCGGTGAAAGCTGGTGTCGAAACAGGCAACCTGCGGCACGTCCGGCCGCCATTTCGCGACCGCGCGGATGGCGGCGGCGTTGTGCGGCTGGTGCAGCGGGGCAAGCGGGATGAGCGTTTCGATCTGGCGCAGAACCTCGGGAGTGATCCGCGTGGGCGCCGCCAGATCCCTGCCGCCATGCACCACGCGGTGCCCGATGGCGCGCAGCGGCTGATCCGCGGTCTGCGCCGCAAGCCACGGCAGCAGCAAGGCGATCACCGCCTCATGGTCGGTCGCCCCCTCCAGCGTGGCCAGCGCACCCGCGTCCAGCGCCCTGCCATCTGCGCTCCGCGCTGAAAAGGCAGGCGTGCTGCCAATCCCGGCGACATTGCCCCTGATGAGCGGCTTTGAGGATGCGTCGCCTGCGTCGAAGACGGCGAACTTGATGCTGGACGATCCTGCGTTGAGGGTCAGGTAAACGCCGCTCATAGCGGCAACCCGCGCGCGCGGTGATGCACCAAAAGCTGCGCCATTGCCGCCGAGGCGAGGCGCGACATCACCCCGTCGGCCCGGCTGGTCAGCACGATGGGCACCCGCGCGCCCAGAACGATCCCGGCGGCATCCGCGCCTGCGAGGTATATCAGCTGCTTGGCCAACATGTTGCCCGCCTCCAGATCCGGCACGATCAGGATGTCGGCCTCGCCGGCCACGCCCGACTGGATGCCCTTGGCCTCGGCGGCCAGCTTGGACACCGCATTGTCGAAGGCAAGCGGCCCGTCGATTTCGCCCCCCGTGATCTGACCGCGCTGCGCCATCTTGCACAGCGCGGCGGCGTCCAGCGTCGAGGGAATGGTGGGCGTCACCGTTTCGACAGCCGACAGGATCGCCACCTTGGGCAGCGTGATCCCGAGGGCGAGGGCAAGGTCGATCGCGTTCTGCACGATGTCGCGCTTGGTCTCCAGATCGGGCGAGATGTTGATCGCCGCGTCACTGATCAGTAGCGGTCTGGGGTAGTTCGGCACATCGAGCGCAAAGACATGGCTCATCCGGCGTTCGGTGCGCAGGCCCATGTCCCGGTTGACGACGGGCGCAAGCAGCTCATCGGTATGCAGCTTGCCCTTCATCAGCATGCCGACCTCGCCCGCGCGTGCCAGCGCCACGGCGGTCTCGGCGGCGGCATGGCTGTGTGGCGTATCGACGATCTCTACCCCGCTCAGATCGCCGCCGAATTCGGCGGCGGCGGCCTCGATCCGGGCGCGGGGGCCGACCAGAACGGGCACGATCAGCGCCTTGGCCCCCGCCTCGAGCGCGCCTTCCAGCGACAGGGTATCGCAGGGATGCACCACGGCGGTGCGCACGGGCGTCAGAGCGGCGGTCGCCTTGATCAGATCGTTAAACCGGGCGCCGCGCTCATGCAAATGCACCTCGGGCAGGATGACACGGGGGCGGCGGACCTTGACGTCAGGGGCGATGACCAGCGCGCGGCCCTCGATCACCGTCTCGCCCCTTTGGTTGGTGCAAAGGCAATCCAGCGTCACGTGCCGATGCTGGTCGTCCTTTTCCACGACGGTCACGCGGATCGTCACGGTATCGCCCACGCCGACCGGCGCGCGAAAGCAGAAGCTCTGGGTCAGATAGATTGTGCCCGGCCCCGGTAGTTCGGTCCCCAAGACGGCCGAGATCAGCGCGCCGCCCCACATGCCATGGGCGATGACATGGTGAAAGATGTCTGAGTTGGCGTATTCGGCATCTACATGCGTCGGGTTCACGTCGCCCGACATCACGGCGAACAGCTCGATGTCCTCGGGCCTCAGCGTGCGGGTCAGCTCGGCCGTCTCGCCCAGCTTGATCTCGTCGAAGGTTCGGTTCTCGATGTATTGCATGGGTCTCTGCCTTGTCCTGACGCGCTGCGAAAGTCATTTTTTGCCAAATGGCGCGGCGCCGGCCTTGATCCATCACAGCCGGCGGTCGCATGGGCGGTATTGCGCGTCACCATGCGCGAGAGGCCAGTGCTCCGTCCAGCGGCCATGTGCCGGACAGGGCAAAAACATACGCGCGGCCTACGGGCGTAGTGCGGCACTCTGAAGGTCGCGTGCTCGCAACAGGGTTTTTCCAGTGTCAGGACGAGGGGAATGTGGCGTCAGGGCGGCTCGGTTCTGAGACATCACAGCGCGCCGCGGGTGCCCGACTGCACGGACACCAGATTTCTGGCCTTAGGTCTGCGCTGGCCAGCTGCCTTCAGCGCCGCACCTGGGCCGGGCTTTTCTCGGATGCAAATACCCGAAGATCCGTCGGTGCAGCGGGCGCGGGGCCTCAGACGAGGCGGGATGTCTCGACCGCAGCGCGCACGAAATCGCTGAAGAGGGGGTGCGGCGCGAAGGGCTTGGATTTCAGCTCGGGGTGGAACTGCACGCCGATGAACCACGGGTGATCTGCCCATTCCACGATTTCGGGCAGGCGGCCATCGGGCGACATTCCCGAAAAATGCAGGCCGCATTCCTCCAGCTTGTCGCGGTATTTGGTATCCACCTCATAGCGGTGGCGGTGGCGCTCTTCGATCGTCGTGCTGCCGTAGATCTCGGCGACGCGGCTGCCGTCCTTGAGGGTGGCGTCATAGGCGCCAAGGCGCATCGTGCCGCCTTTGTCATCGCTGACCTTGCGCTTGACCTTTTCGTTACCCTGCACCCATTCCTTGAGGTGGTAGATCACCGGTTCGAACCGGCGCGCGCCCGCCTCGTGGTCGAACTCCTCCGATCCGGCGGTCTTGATGCCCGCGACATTGCGCGCGGCCTCGATCACGGCCAGTTGCATCCCCAGGCAGATGCCCATGTAGGGGATCTTGCGCTCGCGCGCGAATTGTGCGGCCTTTATCTTGCCTTCCGTGCCGCGCTCGCCAAAGCCGCCGGGAACGAGGATCGCGTGAAAGCCTTCGAGGTGATGCGCAGGATCTTCGGTATCGAAGACTTCGGCATCGACCCATTCGACATTCACCTTGACCCGGTTGGCCATGCCGCCGTGCGTCAGCGCCTCCTTGATGGATTTATACGCATCCTCAAGCTGGGTGTATTTGCCGACGATGGCGACGCTGACCGCGCCATCGGTGTTATGGATGCGATCGGCCACGTCCTGCCAGATGGTAAGGTCGGGACGCGGCGCCGGGGCGATCTGAAACGCGTCGAGCACCGCCTGATCCAGCCCCTCGCGGTGATAGGCCAGAGGCGCCTCGTAGATGGATTTGAGGTCATAGGCGGCGACGACCGCCTCCTTGCGCACATTGCAGAAAAGGGCGATCTTTTCGCGCTCCTTTTCCGGGATCGGATGCTCGGACCGGCAGACGAGGATGTCGGGTGCGATGCCGATGGATTGCAACTCCTTGACGCTGTGCTGCGTGGGTTTCGTTTTCAACTCGCCGCTGGCCGCAAGGTAGGGCAGCAGCGTCAGATGCATGAAGATGCATTGCCCGCGCGGCTGGTCATGGCTGAACTGTCGGATGGCCTCGAAAAACGGCAGCCCTTCGATGTCGCCGACGGTGCCGCCGATCTCGCAGAGCATGAAGTCGACCTCATCCTCGCCGATGCTCAGGAATTCCTTGATCTCGTTGGTGACATGCGGGACGACCTGAATCGTTTTGCCGAGGTAGTCGCCCCTGCGCTCCTTCTCCAGAACATTGGAATAGATCCGGCCCGAGCTGACGCTGTCCGTCATGCGCGCCGGGACGCCCGTGAACCGTTCGTAATGGCCCAGATCGAGGTCGGTCTCGGCGCCGTCATCTGTGACGAACACCTCGCCATGCTCGAAAGGCGACATCGTGCCGGGGTCGACGTTCAGATAGGGGTCCAGCTTGCGCAGCCGCACCGAGAAGCCGCGCGCCTGCAAGAGCGCCCCGAGCGCCGCAGAGGCCAGCCCCTTGCCGAGGGAGGAGACAACGCCGCCGGTGATGAAGATATATCTAGCCATTGGGCGGCGATCCCCCGTGTTTTGAGGCCCGCAACATGGGCCGGAAAATGTGCCATCTGGGTCTCAAGAAACCGCAGCACCACGGGACTTGAGCCATAGAGGATTCGTATGCGGCGCGCAACTGCGCTGCACATGGTCGCGGCGGGACGCGCTCGGCGCCCCGATCGGCGGTGTCTGATCAGTCGGCGGTCGGCAGAACCGGCGCATCGTCGCCGGCCTCGGGGGCCCGCGGTGCGGTCAGCCCCTCATCCAGAGGCGCCTCGTCGCGCGCTGGCGCGTCGATCAGCCGGTCGAGAACCGAAGAGTTCGAGGAACTGCTGGCCGCAATGACCGTCAGCACCATGGATGTGCAGATGAAGGCGCCTGCCAGAACCCATGTAAGCTTGCCCATGGCCGTACCGGACGAGCGGCCTGCAACGCGGCCTCCCGCAGCGCCGCCGCCGCCACCGCCCATGCCAAGCCCGCCCCCCTCGGAGCGCTGGAGCAGCACAACCACGATCAGCGAAAGCGCCAAAAGCAGATGGACGATGAGAACGACGTTTTCCATTGAGCGGCCTGCCGGATAGGGAAATCTGAAAATCTGCCTCGGTATCTAGGGAATTTCAGTCCTCCCCGCAACCCGCCTTCGGCGTGTGTGCGCGCCATTGCGCATGACGGCCTACTCGCTGACGTCATCCATGTCCGACTGGCCCGCCAGACGCCGGCGCACATGGCTCCAGCTCAGGCCGATGCCAAGGACCAGCGACAGTGCGATCAGCGCCAGCCATATCATCTGGCTTGTATCGCGCAGCGTCAGCAACCCGTAATCATAGAGCACCCATAGGCCGGCGGCCGTGATCGCCAGCACCATCGTCATGCCAAATCCCCCGATCGAGCGCAGCGTGGCGCGCAGATAAACGACATAGAACACCAGCAGCACGAGGCCCGCCAGCACCACGAGCGGTAATTGCTCGGTATGGTTCTGCCGCGCCCACTGGACATAATTCCAGGGTGTCGGATTGAAGGTGACGGCCAGAAGGGCGAATGCGATCAGCCAGCGCAGCGCGAATCCCATGTGTTTCTCCTGTCAGGTGGCAAAAGGGCGTTCCCGCCACAGAGGCACGCCGCGCCGCGCCTGTCCAGTGCATCCCCCGATTTAGAGGTTTCGCCCGCCGCGCACCGCGTCTATACCGGGCGCCGGTTTCAATCCGTAATGACAAGAGGTCCGGCATGGCAAACGTGGTCGTCGTGGGCGCCCAGTGGGGCGACGAAGGCAAAGGCAAGATTGTCGATTGGCTGAGCGAGCGCGCCGATGTGATCGCACGCTTTCAGGGCGGTCACAATGCCGGTCACACGCTGGTCGTGGATGGCAAGGTCTACAAGCTGAACGCGCTGCCGTCGGGCGTGGTGCGGGGCGGCAAGCTGTCGGTGATCGGCAATGGCGTTGTCCTTGACCCTTGGCATCTGGTCGCCGAGATCGAGAAGATCCGCGAGCAGGGCGTCGAGATCAACCCGCAGACGCTGATGATCGCCGAGAACACGCCCCTGATCCTGCCCATCCACGGTGAGCTGGACCGCGCCCGCGAAGAGGCCGCGAGCAAGGGCACCAAGATCGGCACCACCGGGCGCGGCATCGGCCCCGCCTACGAGGACAAGGTCGGCCGCCGCTCGGTCCGGGTGGCGGATCTGGGGGATGACGCCACGCTGGAGGCGCGGGTGGACCGCGCGCTTCAACATCACGATCCGCTGCGCAAGGGCCTTGGAATCGACGCGATCGACCGCGACGCGCTGATCCAGCAGCTGAAGGATATCGCGCCCGAGATCCTGCAATACGCCGCCCCCGTCTGGAAGGTGCTGAACGACAAGCGCAAGGCGGGCAAGCGTATCCTTTTCGAGGGTGCACAGGGCGCGCTTCTGGATATCGACTTTGGCACCTATCCCTTTGTCACCTCGTCGAACGTGATCGCAGGGCAGGCGGCAACGGGCGTCGGCGTGGGTCCGGGCGCGATCAATTACGTGCTGGGCATCGTCAAGGCCTATACGACCCGCGTCGGCGAGGGCCCGTTTCCGACCGAGCTGGATGACGATGACGGCCAGCGGCTTGGCGAGCGGGGCCGGGAGTTCGGCACCGTGACGGGCCGCAAGCGGCGCTGTGGCTGGTTCGATGCCGCCCTCGTGCGCCAGACCTGCGCCACATCCGGCGTCAAGGGCATCGCGCTGACCAAGCTGGACGTGCTCGACGGGTTCGAGACCCTGCGCATCTGCACGGGTTACGAGCTGGACGGTGCGCGCCTCGACTACCTGCCGACCGCCGCCGACCAACAGACCCGCTGCAAGCCCATCTATGAAGAAATGCCGGGCTGGTCGGAGTCCACCGAAGGCGCGCGCAGCTGGGCGGATCTGCCCGCGGGCGCGATCAAATACGTGCGACGAGTTGAGGAATTGATCGAATGTCCGGTCGCGCTACTCTCCACCTCGCCCGAGCGGGAGGACACCATTCTGGTGACGGATCCTTTCGCCGACTGATTTCAGCGAAGAAGGAGACACGCCATGGCGGATACGGGTTTGAGTTACAAGGCGCGGCGGCGCTGGTCGCTGGTGATCCTGTTGATCGGGCTGCCCGCCTATATCGTTGCGGCGATCAGCCTGATCGCATGGCTGCCGGATCTGCCCGGATGGGTGACGTTCTTTGTCTATGTCATTCTGGGCTTTGCCTGGATGGTGCCTCTGAAATTCGTTTTCCTTGGCATCGGTCAAGCGGACCCCGATGCGCCCGACCAAGAAGGTGGCGCTGGCTGATCGCGCAATCTGTTGGGCGTTTTTACCGAGAAAAAAATGGCTGCTGATGTCGTGAGACGCGCAGCCTGCCGATAAAACAATGTGCCTTTTGCAGGTGGCGCGCCATGGGGCCGTTTGGGCCTGATGGCCCTGCGCCGCCGCCAAACATCATCCAAGACATGAAATCCGGCAGCGTCCAAAGGGCTGGACGCGCCTGAGGCGCCTGTAGCTGCCCGGTCCGTGGGATTTCATGGGACGGGCGGTGTCTGGGCTGAGGCTATGACCCGCGCATAGGGGGGCTGCCCGCGCCGTTCGCCCCGAATCCTGAATGAATCGCCGCCGCGCCGCCCTTCTACTTCGCTTTTTCTGGTGCTTGATGGTGGTGTATGTGCCGTTGGTTCTGGGTTGGCTGCAAAAAAGTGGGAATTCACGGCACTTTTTTGCGTCACTATTGCTGACGCTAAATATAGTGTTTTTGACCTAATAGTAAGCTAGGTGCTGCGTTCTCTCACATTTTCGTGTCACATGATCTTGTTTTGTACTCGTGTGGATAACTACATCCTGTACCTGATGCCTGCATTTTTTTGTTGCGTGCCATGAATTCCCATGTCATCCCTATAAGCGTGATGAGGACGGAACGAAGACAAGGGACACCAAACGATCCCGAATAAAATAACCAAAGTCAGGTTTCATACAGGCATCCGCCTTCATCCGAAACGAAGAGATCCGGCGCGCAGCGAGCAGACATCCCCCCAGGTGGCGCGCGTAGCTGGACACCCCGCTCAGCGGGACGAGGGCGGCGGATTGGGCAGTGGCAGCAGCTCAATCCGTCGTTTTCGTTTGAGGGGCCGACTTTTCAAACGGGGCAAGGCGAGGGGCCGCACGCGTGGCACGCAGGTTCAGAGGCGAAAGCCATCACAAGGTCGACACGAAGGGCAGGGTCTCGATCCCGGCCCTGTTTCGCCGTGTGATAGAGGCCTCGGACCCCAATTGGAAAGAGGGCCTCGCGCCCGAATTGGTCATCGTCTATGGCGATCATCGCCGCAATTACCTGGAATGCTACACGGTCGAGGCCATCGAAGAGGTCGATTCCAAGATCGACGCGCTTCCGCGCGGCTCCAAGGACCGCAAGATCCTTCAGCGCCTGTTCCACGGCCAGTCCTTTCCCACCACGATCGACGATACGGGCCGCCTTGTGCTGCCGGCCAAGCTGCGCGCCAAGATCGGCCTCGAGAACGAGGCGTTCTTCATCGCGGCGGGCGACACCTTCCAGATCTGGAAGCCGGAAACCTATGAAACGCTTGAGGCGGCTGAGACCGAAGAGTGGCTGGACGAGCAGCACGAAGATTTCGATCCGCTGATCCTCCTGGATGGCGCCAAGGGGGAATAGGCGATGTCCGATGCTGCCGGTCCCTCAGATAAATCCCCTGACGATGCCCCCCATATTCCTGTTCTGCTCAACCCGCTGATCGCGGCGGCGTCGCCCATTGAAGGCATCTGGCTGGACGGCACCTTGGGTGCGGGCGGCTATGCGCGTGCGCTGCTCGAGGCGGGCGCGGCGAAGGTGATCGGCGTCGACCGCGATCCGGCGGCTCTGGCGCTGGCCAAAGAGTGGGCCGCGCCCTACGGCGCGCGGGTCGAACTGGTGGAGGGCGTGTTCTCCCGGCTGGACGACTATGCGCGCGATCTCGACGGCGTGGTGCTGGACCTCGGCGTCAGCTCGATGCAGCTGGATCAGGCCGAGCGCGGCTTTTCCTTCATGCGCGACGGGCCGCTCGACATGCGGATGAGCCAGCATGGCCCCACTGCCGCCGATCTGGTCAATACCGCCGAAGAGGGCGAATTGGCCGATATTCTCTATCTTTACGGTGAAGAACGCGCCAGCCGCCGCATTGCCAAGGCGATCCTGCGTGAGCGGGCCATCGCGCCGATCACCACCACGTTGCACCTCGCGGGGATCGTCGAGAAATGCCTGCCGCGCTCAAAGCCCGGTCAGGCACATCCCGCGACGCGCAGCTTTCAGGCGATCCGCATTGCCGTGAATGACGAATACGGCGAGCTGATCGGCGGCCTCGAGGCGGCCGAGCGCGCGCTGCGGCCCGGCGGTGCGCTGGCTGTGGTCACCTTTCACTCGATCGAGGATCGCATGGTCAAACGCTTCTTGCAGGACCGCACCGATGGCGGCGGCGGCGGCAGCCGTCATGCGCCCGCACAGGCCGCGCAGCCGCGCCAGTTCACCCAAGCGAGCCGCAAGGCGATCACGGCGGACAAGGCCGAGTTGGCAGCCAACCCGCGCGCGCGCAGCGCCAAGCTGCGCGTGGCCATTCGCACCGATGCCGCGCCCGGGGTGACGGATCGCAAGGCACTGGGTATGCCACTGCTCAAAGGGGGAAAGTGATGCGCAGTCTGTTCTTTGTTTTTAGTGCGTTGGCGGTCATCGGCCTTGCCTATTGGGCCTATTACGAGAATTACCGAACGCAGGCCGCCATCAGCCACGCCGAGCGGTTGGAAGACCAGATTTCAACCGCGCGCCAGCGGTTGCGCGTTCTCAATGCCGAGTGGGCCTATCTCAACCGGCCGTCGCGCCTGCGCGAGCTGGCGGACCTCAACTTTGACCGTCTGCGCCTGATGCCGCTCGACGCGCAGCAATTCGGGCGGATCGACGATGTGGACTATCCGCCCGAGGAGGATCTGCGCATGGACCTCTCGGGCCTCGTCGCGGTGACCAACCAATCCTCAGAGGAGGCCGCAGAATGATCCGCACGCCGCTGCGCCCGCTTGCGCGCATCCTGCCAGCCCGCGCCAAGGGCGAAAACCCCGACGCGATCGAGCGCGAGAACATCCGCCTGCGCCATGAAGAGATGCGCGACAAGGCGCGCCGACGTGCCGAGGGACGCCTGCTGGTGCTGGGGGCGACGTTCTTTTGCGCCTTTGCCGTCATTGGCCTGCGCATGGGCGTGCTGGCCCAGACCGAGCCTGCCGAGCCGCGCACCAGCGCGGCGGGCGCGGGCATTCTTGCGCAGCGCGCCGACATCGTGGATCGCGCCGGGCGCATTCTGGCCACGAATTTCGACACACACAGCCTCTATGCCCAGCCGCATGAAATGATCGAGCCCGAGCGCGCGGCCAAGGCGCTGGTCGAGATCTTTCCCGACCTGAAGGAAGAGCGCCTGCTCAAGGATTTCACGGGCAAGCGCAAGTTCCTCTGGGTCAAGAAGAAGATCAGCCCCGAGCAGATGCAGGCCGTGCATGACATTGGCGAGCCGGGCCTTCTGTTCGGGCCGCGCGAGATGCGTCTTTATCCCAACGGCACGCTGGCGGCGCATGTGATGGGCGGCGCGGGCTTTGGTCGCGAGGGGGTGCATGCCGCCGAGGTCATCGGCGTCGCGGGCATCGAAAAGTATTTCGACGACCGCCTGCGCGATCCGGCACAGAATCACGAGCCGCTGACACTGTCGCTGGACCTGCCGGTGCAGGCGGCGGTCGAGCGGGTGTTGGCGGGCGGCATGAGCCTGATGAACGCCAAGGGCGCTGCCGCCGTGCTGATGGATGTGCAGACGGGCGAGGTCATCTCGATTGCGTCCTTGCCGGATTTCGACCCCAATGACCGCCCGCGCGGGCTGATTCAGGGCAATGCGGCCGACAGCCCGCTTTTCAATCGCGCGGTGCAGGGCGTCTACGAGCTTGGCTCGACCTTCAAGATTTTCGCCACCGCGCAGGCAATGCAGCTGGGGATGGTCAGCCCCACGACCATCATCGACGCGTCTCCGCCGATGCGCGTGGGCGGCTTTCCGATTGGCGAGTTCAACCGCAAGAACTATGGCCAGATCAGTGTCTCGGACGTGATCGTGCAGAGCTCGAACCGGGGAACCGGGCGCATTGCGCTGGGCATCGGGGCCGAACGTCAGCAGGAGTTCCTGAAATCGCTTGGCTTTTTCGACCCCGTGGATTTTGAGATGATCGAGGCCAGCGGCGGCAAGCCCCTGCTGCCAAAGCGCTGGACGGAGTTGTCGACGGTGACCATTTCCTACGGCCATGGCCTTTCCTCCAGCCCGCTGCATCTGGCGGCGGGCTATGCGGCCATCGCCAACGGGGGGCGCTACGTCAAGCCGACGCTTCTGAAGCAGGACCGGCCGCAAGAGGGCGTGCGTGTCATGTCGGCCGCCGTTGCCTCCGAATCGCGCAAGATGCTGCGCGGGGTCGTGACCGAAGGCACCGCGTCGATGGGTGAGGTGCCGGGCTACGCCGTGGGCGGCAAGACGGGAACAGCCGACAAGCCCAAGGAAAACGGCGGCGGCTATTACGAGGACAAGGTGATCGCCACTTTCGCCTCGATGTTCCCGGCGGATGATCCGAAATACGTGCTGATCGTCACACTTGACGAGCCGGTCGAGACATCTGGCGACAAACCGCGCCGCACAGCGGGCTGGACGGCGGTGCCGGTGGCGTCGGAAATCGTCGCGCGCATCGCGCCACTGCTGGGGCTGCGGCCCAAGATTGAACACACGCCGTTGGCTGATATAACGCTGACATCCATGGCAGATGGCGACTAGGCAGCAGGCGAGGCGGATATGAGCGGCGGGCAGGCACGGACATTGGCGCAGCTGGGCCTTGCGGCCACGGGTGCGGCGCAGGCACGGGTGACCGGGCTGGCGATCGACAGCCGCAAGGTTGAGGAGGGCACACTCTTTGCTGCCCTGCCGGGCACGCGGGTGCATGGCGCCGAATTCATCGAATATGCGCTGCGCATGGGCGCCTCGGCCATTCTGACCGATGCCGAGGGCTCGCGGATCGCCAAGGAGGCGCTGGAGGGCGCGCGCGCCGCGCTGGTCGTGACAGAGGATGCGCGCGCCGCGCTGTCCTGCGCTGCCGCGCTCTGGTTCGGCGCACAGCCGGAGGTTATGGTGGCCGTGACCGGGACCAACGGCAAGACCTCGGTTGCCAGCTTTACTCGCCAGATATGGCAGGCGATGGGCCTTGAGGCGATCAATGTGGGCACCACCGGCGTCGAGGGCAGCTATGCCGCGCCGCTGGCGCATACCACGCCCGATGCGATCACCTTGCACAAGGTGCTGGCCGATGCCGCCGATGCGGGCGTGACCCATGCGGCGATGGAGGCGTCGAGCCACGGCCTCGATCAGCGCCGCCTAGACGGGGTGCAACTGCTGGCGGCCGCCTTCACCAATTTCAGTCAGGACCACCTCGACTATCACCATACTTTCGAGGCCTATTGGGGCGCCAAGGCCGCGCTTTTCACCCGCGTTCTGCCCGAGGGCGGTGTCGCGGTCATCAACATGGACGACGAACGCGGCGCCGAAATGGCCGATCTGGCCGAGGCGCGCGGGCAGGACGTGCTGCGCGTCGGGCGGCACAATACTGCGCAGCTGCGCCTGCTGAGCCAGCGCTTCAACCCCACGGGGCAGAGCCTGCGGTTCTCATGGCTCGATGAAATCCAACAGGTCGATCTGCCGCTGATCGGCGGGTTTCAGGGCGAGAATCTGCTCCTCGCGGCGGGCCTCGCCATTGGCGCGGGCGCGGATGCCGCGCGCGTGTTTCAGGTGCTGCCCGAGATGGAGACGGTGCGCGGGCGGATGCAACTGGCCGCAACACGGCGCAGCGGCGCGGCGGTGTTTGTCGATTTTGCCCATACGCCCGATGCGGTCGCAACCGCGATCGAGGCGCTGCGCCCGCATGTCATGGGCCGCCTCGTTGCCATCATCGGCGCGGGCGGCGACCGCGATCCGGGCAAGCGGCCGCTGATGGGGCAGGCCGCCGCCAGCCACGCCGACCTCGTGATCGTCACCGATGACAACCCGCGCAGCGAAGATCCGGGCGCGATTCGCGCCGCTGTCATGGAAGGCTGCCCCGATGCCGCGAATGTGGGCGATCGCGCCGAAGCGATCCTGCGCGGCGTTGATGCGTTGGGGCCGGGCGATGCGCTGCTGATCCTCGGCAAGGGGCATGAGACGGGCCAGACGGTGGGCACCGACGTTCTGCCCTTCAACGATGCCGAGCAGGCCAGCGTCGCGGTCATGGCGCTGGATGCCGCCGAAGCGGGGGAGGGCGCGTGAGTCTTTGGACCGCCGCCGAGGCCGCCGCCGCAACAGGCGGTCGCGCGCAGGGTGACTGGCGGGCAAGTGGCGTCTCCATCGACACCCGCACGCTGGTTCCCGGTGATCTATTCGTTGCGCTGAGCGCGGCGCGCGACGCCCATGATTTCGTGGCGCAGGCGCTGGAGGCGGGCGCCGCCGCCGCGCTGGTCAGCCGCGTTCACGAAGATGTCGCGCCGGATGCGCCGCTTTTGATCGTGCCCGATGTGCTGAAGGCGCTCGAGGATCTGGGCCGCGCGGGCCGCGCACGTACGCAGGCCCGCGTTGTCGCCGTGACCGGATCGGTGGGCAAGACATCGACCAAGGAGATGCTGCGCGATGTGCTGTCGGGGCAGGGACGCACCCACGCCGCCGAGGCCAGCTACAACAACCATTGGGGCGTTCCGCTGACGCTTGCGCGGATGCCCGCCGATACGGAATTCGCCGTGATCGAGATCGGCATGAACCACCCCGGCGAGATCGCGCCGCTGGCGCGCATGGCACGCCCTCATGTGGCCATGATCACGACGATCGCCGCGGCTCACCTTGAGGCGTTCGACAATATCGAGGGGATCGCGCGGGAAAAGGCGGCGATCTTCGAGGGCCTCGAGCCGGGCGGTGCTGCGATCGTGAATGCGGACCTTCCCACCACGCCCATTCTGGTCGAGGCGGCCAAGCGGGCGGGCGCGCGCATCGTCACCTTTGGCACCGGCAGCGACATGTATCGCCTCGGGGCCGTCAGCCTTGCCGATGACCGCACCATCGTCAGTGCGACGATTGGCGGCGCGCCGGTGATCTTCAAGATCAGTACGGCGGGGCGCCATTTTGCGATGAACGGTCTTGCCGTGCTGGCCGCTTGCGAGGCGCTGGGCGGCGATACCGGCCTTGCGGCGCCCGATCTGGCCCGCTGGCAACCGCCCGCCGGGCGCGGCACGCGCGAGGTGCTGCAACTCGACAGCGGGGATGAGGACTGGACGCTCGACCTGATCGACGATGCGTTCAACGCAAACCCTACCTCGATGGCCGCCGCCGTCGAGGTGCTGGCCGCCGCCGCCCCGCGCGACAATATCGGGCGCATCGCCAAGGGCCGCCGCATCGCGATCCTGGGCGACATGCTGGAACTGGGGCCGGACGAGGCCGAGATGCACCGCGCGCTGGTGGATCTGCCGCATCTGGCGTGCATCACCACGATCCACTGCGTCGGCCCGCGCATGCGGGCCCTGTGGGAGGCCCTGCCACGGGTGCAGCGGGGCCAGTGGTACGAGCGCGCAGAGGATCTGGCGCATAAGGTGCATGGCGTGATAGACGCTGGCGATGTGCTGCTGATCAAGGGATCAAAGGGCAGCAAGGTCAGTGTCATCGTCGATGCGCTGCGCAAATCGGGGCGCGCTGGGCGCCCTCAGACGAGGGATGATTGAATGTTCTACTGGCTCACCGCCCTGTCCGATGGTGGCGATTTTTTCAATCTGTTCCGCTATATCACGTTTCGCACGGGCGGCGCCTTCATGACCGCGCTGATCTTTGGCTTTCTGTTTGGTCCGCCCCTCATCAACGTGCTGCGCAAGCGGCAGGGCAAGGGGCAGCCGATCCGCTCCGATGGGCCTGAGGGGCATATCTCGAAGGTGGGCACGCCGACGATGGGCGGTCTGCTGATCGTGGGCGCGCTGCTGACCTCGACACTGCTCTGGGCGCGGCTGGACAACCCCTTTATCTGGATCGTTCTTTTCGTCACCATTGGCTTCGGTATCATCGGATTTGCCGATGATTACGCCAAGGTGTCCAAGCAGAACCACAAGGGCGTGCCGGGCAAGCTGCGCCTCGCGCTTGGCTTCGCGATTGCTGCCGTCGCCGCCTATTGGGCAGCGGCCTATCATCCGGCTGAGCTTCAGTATCAATTGGCGCTGCCGGTGTTCAAGGATACGCTCATCAATCTGGGCCTCTTCTTCGTGCCGTTTTCGATGATCGTCATCGTCGGCGCGGCCAATGCGGTGAACCTGACCGATGGGCTTGACGGGCTTGCTATCATGCCGGTCATGATCGCCTCGGCGACGCTGGGCGTGATCGCCTATGTCGTGGGCCGCGTCGATTTCACCGAGTATCTCGACGTGCATTACGTCGATGGAACGGGCGAAATCCTGGTCTTTGTCGCGGGCCTTGTCGGGGGCGGTCTTGGGTTTTTGTGGTATAACGCGCCGCCCGCCGCCGTCTTCATGGGTGATACCGGCAGCCTTGCCCTTGGCGGGGCGCTGGGTGCGATTGCTGTGGCGACCAAGCATGAGATCGTGCTGGCGATCGTCGGCGGCCTCTTTGTGGTCGAGGCGCTTAGCGTCATCATCCAGGTGATTTACTTCAAACGCACGGGCAAGCGCGTGTTCCTGATGGCCCCGATCCACCACCATTACGAGAAAAAGGGCTGGGCCGAGCCGCAGATCGTCATCCGGTTCTGGATCATTGCGCTGATCCTGGCAATGATCGGCCTTGCAACGCTGAAGGTGCGCTAGGCGCCAATGGCCGGGGGGCATCCATGATACCAGTGCAAGGATTTGAGGGCGCGCGGGTCGCGGTGCTCGGGCTTGGCCGCTCGGGCCTGTCGGCGGCGCGCAGCCTTGAGGCGGGCGGGGCCGAGCCGGTCTGCTGGGACGACAACGAGGCGGCCCGCGCCAAGGCCGAGGAGTACGGGCTGGAGGTGCTGGACCTTGCTCGCGAGGGCGCGTTTCATGGCATCGCCTGCCTGATCGTCAGCCCCGGCATTCCGCATCTCTACCCGGCGCCCAACCGCATCGTGGCGGCGGCGCAGGCTGCGGGCGTGCCGGTGGATAATGACATCGGGCTCTTCTTTCGCTCTTTTGCATCGGGGGACTGGGCCGATTTCGCGCAGCCGCCGCGCGTCATCGCGGTGACCGGATCAAACGGCAAGTCGACGACCTCGGCGCTGATCCATCACATTTTGCGCGAAGCAGGGCGCGATGCGCAGCTGGCCGGCAACATTGGCCGCGGCGTTCTGGATATCGACCCGCCCGAGGATGGCGGCGCGGTCGTGCTGGAGCTGAGCAGCTATCAGACCGAGTTGGCCCGCGCCCTGACGCCCGATATCGCGATATTTACCAATCTCAGCCCGGACCATCTGGGCCGGCACGGCGGCGTTGGCGGCTATTTCGCGGCCAAGCGTCGCCTGTTTGCCGAGGGCGGTCCGGATCGCGCCATCATCGGCGTGGACGAGGCCGAGGGCCGTTTCCTTGCCGGGCAGTTGAGCCAGGGGGCGGCGGATGACCGCGTCATGCGCATCTCCGTTGCCGAAAAATTGACCGGGCCGGGATGGCAGGTGTTCGCGCGCAAGGGGTTTTTGTCCGAATACCGCAAGGGGCGCCAGGCGGGCAGCATTGATCTGCGTCCCATCAAGGGTCTGCCGGGCGCGCATAACCATCAGAACGCCTGCGCTGCCTATGCCGCCTGCCGCGCCATGGGCCTCGCGCCGCGGGTGATCGAGGCGGGCATGCACAGCTATCCGGGGCTGCCGCACCGCAGTCAGGTGATCGCCGAGGCGAACGGCGTCACTTACGTCAATGACAGCAAGGCAACCAATGTGGATAGCGCGCTCAAGGCGCTGCAAGCGTTCAAGAACATCCGCTGGATCTGCGGCGGGCTGGAGAAGGAGGGCGGGCTGAGCGCGCTGGCCCCCGCGCTGGCCAATGTTGCCTGCGCCTATGTCATCGGGCGCGAGGCCGCGCATTTCGCCATGCAGCTTGAGGGGGCCGACGCGCAGGTCTGCACCACCATGGAAGAGGCCGTGCGCCGTGCCCATGCCGATGCGCAACCGGGAGACACGGTGCTTTTGGCCCCGGCGGCGGCCAGCTTCGATCAATACGACAGCTTCGAGCGGCGCGGCGAAGACTTCGCCGCCTGCGTGGCGGCAGCACTCGCCTCTGGTCAATAGCGCCGCCCCGCGCTATCTGGGCGGCGAATGATACCATTCGTCAAACCGCAGAAACCGTTGGGGGGTCACATGGCCGAGAGCACAACCTATAGCACACCCGGACCGGTCGAGGCGGACCTGCGTTCTGCAATGTCCCCCACCAAAGAGATCATCGCCGAGGCGCGCGCTGGCCGCATCTTTATCCTGGTCGATCACGAGGACCGCGAGAATGAGGGCGATCTGGTCGTCGCGGCCGAGTTTGCGACGCCCGAGGCGATCAATTTCATGGCCACCCATGGGCGCGGCCTGATCTGCCTGCCGATGACGGCCGAGCGGGTGGACCGTCTTGGCCTGCCGATGATGGCCGTCAACAATTCGTCGCGCCACGAGACACCCTTTACCGTGTCGATCGAGGCGCGCGAGGGTGTAAGCACCGGGATTTCGGCCCCTGACCGCGCCCATACGGTCGCCACCGCCATCAACGAGCAGAACACGATGGCGTCGCTGGCGACACCCGGGCACATCTTTCCGCTGCGCGCCCGCGAGGGCGGCGTTCTGATGCGCGCGGGCCATACCGAGGCCGCCGTCGACATCGCGCGGCTGGCCGGGCTGAACCCCGCAGGCGTGATCTGCGAAATCATGAAGGCCGACGGCACGATGGCCCGCCTGCCTGATCTGATTGAATTCGCCCAGGAACATGGCCTCATGATCGGCACTATCAGCGACCTGATCGCCTACCGCCACAAGCACGACAACCTCGTGCGCGAGCTGCGCCGCGAGCAGGTCACGGCCCATATCGGCGGCGCATGGGAGATGCGCATCTTTGCCGATCAGATCACCGGGACCGAGCATGTCGTGCTGGTCAAGGGCGATCTGAACGATGGCGCGCCGGTGCTGGCGCGGACCCACGCGCTGAACGCGCTGGAGGATGTCTTGGGCATCGGCGGCGCCCCTGCGGGCAAGCTGCGCAGCGCGATGCAGATCATTGCCGACGAGGGCCGCGGCGCGATCTTCCTGTTCCGCCAGCCGCGCCCGGAACTGGCCGAAGAGCTGGACGAGGACGGCCCCCGCACGGTCAAGCACACCGGCCTTGGCGCGCAGATCATGTCGACCATGGGCATTCACGAGCTGGTGCTGGTGACGGACAACCCCGAGACGCGCTATCTGGGCCTTGATGCCTACGGCATTTCCATCACGGGTACCCGCCCCCTGACCAAAGGATAACGCCATGGCCGGCACCGAATACACCATGCCCCGCGCCGAGCTGGACAAGCCCGCGAAACTGCTGATCGTCGTCGCGCCGTTCTACCGTGACATCGCCGACAATCTGATCGCGGGCGCCATCGCTGAAATCGAGGCGACCGGCGCAAGTCACGATCTGGTCGAAGTGCCCGGCGCGCTGGAGCTGCCGAGCGCCATCGGCATCGCAGAGCGGCTCAGCAATTTCGACGGCTACGTCGCGCTGGGCTGCGTCATTCGCGGCGAGACGACCCATTACGAGACAGTCTGCAACGATTCCAGCCGGGGCATCACGCTGCTGGGCCTTCAGGGGCTTTGCATCGGCAACGGTATCCTGACGGTGGAAAACCGCGACCAGGCCGAGGTGCGGGCCGATCCGGCCCAGATGAACAAAGGGGCAGGGGCCGCCGCCGCTGCCTTGCATCTGATCGCGCTGACCCGTAAATGGGGCGCTCCGCGCAAAGGCGTCGGCTTCATCCCCGGCGCGGACGAGATGCATATCGCGGGCAAACCCAAGGATAACCCAAACGCATGACAAGCACTGCGGCCCCCATATCCGGCAATCAAAGGCGCAAGATGCGCTCGGCGTCGCGGCTCTATGCCGTGCAGGCCCTGTTTCAGATGGAGCATTCGGACCAGAGCGTGAATGCGGTCTATCTCGAGTTTCTCGACCACCGCTTTGGCGCCGAAGTGGACGAGGGGACGGACATGATCGAGGGGGATGAGGATCTCTTTCGCATGGTGCTGGACCGCGCTGTCGATCAACAGCGCCCGATTGACCAAATGACGGACCGGGCGCTGGTAGCCAAATGGCCCATTGCGCGGATCGATCCAACGCTGCGCGCGCTGTTCCGTGCGGCCGGGGCCGAACTGATGGGCGAAGAGACGCCTCCACGGGTCGTCATTACCGAGTATGTGGATGTCGCCAGCAGCTTTTTCCCGGACGGGAAGGAGCCGAAGTTCGTCAACGCGGTGCTGGATCACATGGCGCGCGAGGTGCGGCCCGAGGCGTTTTGAGGTGGGCTGATACTCTTTGATCGGCTTATAGCCCTTGAATTGAAAAACGCCGCGCCTGTTTCAGACGCGGCGTTTTGCATTCTTGTCGGGATCGGGTTCACTCGGCGTCGGCCATCATGCCTTTTTCCTGCGCAAGTGTGCGCATCCGCTCCTGCAACTTTTCAAAGGCGCGCACCTCGATCTGGCGAATCCGTTCGCGGCTGACGTCATATTGACCGCTCAGCTCTTCGAGGGTGACGGCCTGATCGCTCAGGCGGCGCTGGGTCAGCACGTCTTTTTCGCGCTCGTTCAGCACATCCATCGCTTCGGCCAGCATCTCGCGGCGCGCGGTCAGCTCGTCGCGCTCCTCATAGTCGGTGGCCTGATCGGCGCCCTCATCCTCGAGCCAGTCCTGCCATTGCATCGTGCCCTCGCCCTCGGAGCCGACCGTGGCGTTGAGCGACGCATCGCCCCCCGACATGCGCCGGTTCATCGAGACGACCTCGGCCTCTGTCACACCAAGATCGGTGGCGATTCGCTTGACGTTCTCGGGGCGCAGATCGCCCTCCTCAAGCGCGCCGATGCGGTTCTTGGCCTTGCGCAGGTTGAAGAACAGCTTTTTCTGCGCCGAGGTGGTGCCCAGTTTCACAAGGCTCCACGAGCGCAGGATGTATTCCTGAATGCTCGCGCGGATCCACCACATCGCATAGGTCGCAAGGCGAAAGCCCTTTTCCGGGTCAAAGCGCTTCACGGCCTGCATCAGGCCTACGTTTGCCTCTGAGATGACCTCGGCCTGCGGCAGGCCGTAGCCGCGATATCCCATCGCGATCTTGGCCGCGAGGCGCAGGTGCGACGTCACCATCCGGTGCGCCGCTTCCGTATCCTCCTGCTCGACCCAGCGTTTGGCGAGCATGTATTCCTCTTCGGGCTCAAGCAGCGGAAACTTGCGGATTTCCTGCATGTACCTGTTCAGTCCGCCTTCCGGCGTCGGTGCCGGAAGATTTGCATAATTTGCCATCTCATTGCCCCTTTAATGTCGCGTATGTTTACGACGTTAACATTTATCTAGGCGCTGTTTCACATTGTTTCAATGCGTGTCGCATCAACTTGTTAACGTATCATGAAGCTGCGCCGTTCCTTCTGCCAGCCATGTGTCAGCGTTCTCACGCAACCGTGCTGGGCTCGGGATCGGGCGTGAGCGCGGCGATCAGCGCCGTCATATCCTCGGGCAGGGGTGCCTCGAACGTCAATTCCTCATCGGTCAGCGGATGGACGAAGCCGAGGCTGGCGGCATGCAGCGCCTGCCGGCCAAAGCCCTGCGCCATGGCGGCGCCCACGGGTGGCAGCGCCTTTTGCGCCAGTTTGCGGCCCGCGCCATAGACCGGATCGCCAATCAGACCATGCCCGGCATAGGCCATATGCACACGGATCTGATGCGTGCGCCCGGTCTCCAGCCAGCATTCCATCAACGCGCAGGCCCCCGGCGTGCCGAACCTTTGAACCGGGCGCGCGCGCGTCACCGCATGGCGCCCCCCGGCCCAGCAGACGGCCTGTTTCTGGCGGTCGGTGCGGTGGCGGGCAAGATGCGAGGTGATCCGCAGGATGTTGCCCGGCTCGAACGTAACGCCGCGCAGTCCGCGCAGACGCGGATCCGAGGCCTCTGGCGTGCCATGGCAGAGCGCGATGTAACGCCTCTGGGCCGTGTGCTTGGCAAATTGCTCGGCGAGGCCGTGATGGGCAGCGTCGGATTTTGCGACGACCAACAGCCCGCTGGTGTCCTTGTCGATGCGGTGAACGATGCCGGGCCGCTTTTGTCCGCCGACGCCCGACAGGTCACCCCCGAAGTGATGCAGCAGCGCGTTGACCAGTGTGCCGCCCGGCGTGCCGGGAGCGGGATGCACGACCATGCCCGCAGGCTTGTTGACGACCAGAAGGTCGGCGTCCTCATAGAGGATATCGAGGGCAATATCCTCGGGCAGGATATGGGTATCCTCGGCCACGGGCACGGTGATGGCGACCTCGTCGTCCATCTGCACGCGTGCCTTGGCATCGGTGACGACCGCGCCGTTGATGCGCACCTGCCCGTCCTCGATCAGCCGGGCGAGGCGCGTGCGCGACAGCGCCGCATCCGGCGGCACATCGCGGGCCAGCGCCTTGTCAAGGCGCGGTGGCGGGTCCATACCGATCCGAAGCGTCAAAGAGGTCGAAGCCATGAATGAAGATCCCCAGATGCAGCCGATTGATCCGGCGATGGTGCGATATCTACGCGTTTTGGTTACCGTGCTGTCCGCGACGATGATCATCGGGTTCATAATCATCGTTGCGCTCTTTGTCACCCGCTTCGCGCAAGGGGGCGGTGTGGCGCTGCCCGAGGCGATCACCCTGCCCGAAGGGGCCGCGCCCGCAGCCTTTACTCAAGGCGCGGATTGGTATGCGGTGGTCACGACCGACGACCGGATCCTCGTCTATGATCGCAGCAGCGGGCAATTGCGCCAGACGATCCGCGTCGATATTTCCGAATGAAGTGAGGGTGGTACCACCTCCCCGGCTCGAACGGGGGACCTCTTGATCCACAATCAAGCGCTCTAACCAACTGAGCTAAGGCGGCACTGATCGTCGATTTAGCCGCCGTGCCGGGCGATTGCAACCCAAAACAGCGCGATTTTGCGGCCACCTCTGCGCAGCCTTGATCGTGCGCCAGCGGGTGATGCGTCTTGCCAAGCGGGGCGCAGCGGGCTATCCCCACGCCCAGCCAGAAGGAGCGGGATCATGGGCATCAACAGCGAACGCGACGTCGAAGCCAACTTGCAGATCGGCCCGACCGATCAGGGGATGGTTCGGATCTATGTCGAATCGCAGGGCGTCGAAATTCCGATGGATTTCACACCCGAAGAGGCCGAAGAGATCGCATCCGAGATCATGGCCGCCGCCAAGGGCGCTGCCAACTCCTGAGCCGGTTCAAGATGTTTCAAACCTGTGGATCGCGCCAGCCTTGCAGGCGCCGCGCCGCATCGCGTGCGAACTTGCGCGTGATGGCACTTCGCCGCGCGCCGGGCAGCCGCGTTTCAGGCGCCATCTGGATGATTTCAGCACCGTAGCCGTCGGCGATCATCAGCCCGGTGCCTTCGGGCAGTATTTCTGCCGGAAAATCCGCATCGACCGCCCAGAAAAACCGGTCGGCCCACTCGAGATACCCCTGCCATTTGGCATCGGCCATGAAATCCGCGCGGCTGGATTTGCATTCGACCACCCATAGCTCGCCCTTGGGGCCCAGTGCCATGACATCGACGCGGCGTCCTCTTTGCGGGCAGTATTCCTCAAGCGCGGCAAAGTTCATCTCGGCCAGATATCGGCACACGCCGCGCGCCAGGATCTGGCCGGGCTGTCGAAGGAGAAGGGATGACTCTTGCATGTCTGCAATTATGAACAAAGAATGAACACACGCAACCCCTTGCCGAACGGCGCAATGGAGCCTATCTCAGGGAGTGGCGGGTTCTGCCCTTCTCGTGATCGGTTGCATTCCAGTGGCCTTAATCAATTCCGAGGGAGCTGGCTCTGTCCTGGCCCTGGTCAGGTTATCCGGCGCCCACCTGTATATACAGGCTCTCGGGAATGAGCAAACCAAACGGCTGCGTGCGGGCCCGCCACTTTTATCCCCGAAGTCAGTTGTCCGATGAGTTGAAGTCAGCGCCGATGGCGGCTGGGTGCCTCGACGCGGATCGGAATCATCTCTTCCTGATGGCGCATTCCATGACCGCCTCCGCCGCCGCGTGGGCCGTCGTCATCGTCGTCACCGCCGCCGTTGCGCGCCAGTGCGCACTTCAGGCCGGCGAAAACGGCGCCGATTGCCAGCCACATCAGGGCGGCTGCCGTCCATTCATTGCCAGACAGGGCCACGATCTGCCTCAGCTGCCCTGTATCGAGCCAAAACAGCAGTGCGACCAGAAGTGCGGCCATGGCAAAACCTGTTGCTGCGTGATGTGCGTAACTGCGACCGGATTCGGACATGTGCGACCCCCCAGTGATTGCTTGTGCTTAAAATAGGGACCATGCGCAGAAGAGCAAGCGGGCAGGCGGCAATTGGCTGAGACATTTGTGCAGTCTGAGACATTTCTGCGCGGCGCGAGGGCATGCGCGGCGTGCGACTGACACTGGCGCAGGACTGGCGGCACGTCAGATCAAGTATATCGGGCAAATAACTGATGGCTCATGAAAAAACGGGGCGCCAAGGCGCCCCGTTTGCGTGGGTCTCAATGGCCGAGGGTCAGTCCTCCATCGCTTCCAATTCGTCGATCATGCCCGAAATCATGTCGAGGCCCTTGTCCCAGAACTTGGGATCGCTGGCATCGAGACCGAAGGGCTTGAGAAGCTCGGAGTGATGTTTGGAGCCGCCCGCCTCGAGCATCTCGAAATACTTGTCCTGAAACCCTTCGGGGTTTTCCTCGTAGACGGCATAGAGTGCGTTCACGAGGCCGTCGCCGAAGGCATAGGCATAGACGTAGAAGGGCGAGTGGACGAAGTGGGGGATATAGGCCCAGAAGGTCTCATATCCGTCCATGAAGTCGAATGCCGGTCCCAGCGATTCGCCCTGAACCGACATCCACAGGGCATTGATGTCATCCGGCGTCAGCTCTCCGCCGCGCCGCGCCTCGTGCAGCTTGCACTCGAAATCGTAAAAGGCGATCTGGCGGACCACCGTGTTGATCATGTCCTCGACCTTGCCCGCCAGCATCACCTTGCGCTCTGCATCCGATTTGGCCCCGTCCAGCATCCGCCGGAAGGTCAGCATTTCGCCAAAGACGGAGGCGGTTTCGGCCAAGGTGAGGGGGGTCGACGACAGCAACTCGCCCTGACCGGCCGCCAGAACCTGATGCACGCCATGGCCCAATTCATGCGCCAGCGTCATCACGTCGCGCGGTTTGCCAAGGTAATTGAGCATCACGTAGGGGTGGACGTTCGTGACGGTGGGGTGCGCGAAGGCGCCGGGGGCCTTGCCCTTTTTCACGCCCGCGTCGATCCAGCCCTTGTCAAAGAAGGGCTGCGCCAGATCGCCCATGCGCGGATCGAAGGCGGTGTAGGCGTTCATCACCGTCTCGCGCGCATCGTCCCAGCCGACCACCTTGGTTTCCTCCATCGGCAGGGGGGCGTTGCGGTCCCAGACCTGCATCCGCTCAAGTCCCAGCCATTTGCGTTTCAGCTCGTAATAGCGGTGGCTCAGCTTGGGGTAGGCGGCGACAACGGCGTCGCGCAGCGCCTCGACCACCTCAGGCTCCACATCATTGGCAAGGTGGCGCCCGGCCTGCGCACTGGGCATGCCGCGCCAGCGGTCGATCACCTCTTTTTCCTTGGCAGAGGTGTTGTGGACGCGGCTGAACGTGCGGATATTCTCGCCAAAGACGCGAGCCAGCTCGCGGCTGGCGGCCTCGCGCTTGGCGCGGTCCTGCTCGGTCAGAAGGTTCAGCGTGCCCTCGATGCCCAGCTCCTCGCCGTCGACGTGGAAGGTCAGCCCTGCGATCGTCTCGTCAAAGAGCCGCTCCCACGCGTCGCCGACGACGCCCATGTCGTGAAGGAATTTCTCCATCTCGTCGCTGAGCTGATAGGGCTTCATCGCGCGGATGCGGTCCAGCACGGGCTTGTAGCGCGCCAGATCGGCGTTCTGCGCCAGAAGACCGGCGAGGTGATCCTCGTCCAGCTTGTTCAATTCCAGCGTGAAGAACACCAGCGGTGTGGTGAAAGTGGTAATCTTTTCCTGCGCATCCGAGAGGAACTTCGTGCGCGCCGGATCGGTCGTCAGCTGATGATAGCGCAGCCCAGCGTAGGACATGATGCGCCCGGCGATATTGCTGATGGCCTCGTCGCGGTGGATGCATTTCAGCAAACCATCTGCGTCCAGCGTGTCGAGCTTGCCCTCGTAGTCTGCGGCAAATGCAGCACATTCCGCCTCGAGCCAGTCCATGTCACGGCTCAGTTCCGGCGCATCCGGGGCGGTGTAGAGATCGCTCAGGTCCCAGTCCGGCAGATTGCCCAGATCCTTTCCCTTGGCGTTCGCGTTGGCGTCATGGACGGGCTGGGTAAGGTGGATCATGGGGCGTGCTCCTGAAATATGCATTGTGCTAGACATAGTCGGCGCGGGGTTGGCCCTCAAGGGCGGGCGCCCCCAAGGCGTGGCTCAGCCGTATTGGCGTAGCATGTCGTGCAGGTCATCGAGACTGTTGGCCTCTTGCAGCGGCTTGTCATGGCGCCAACGCTTCATCCGTGGAAACCTGAGGGCGACACCGGACTTATGGCGCGGCGACGGGGCGATCCCTTCGAAGGCGATCTCGAAAACATGCTCGGGCGTGACGCGCCGCACCGGGCCAAATCGTTCCTGGGTATTTTTGCGCACCCACGCGGTGATCTTGCGAAACTCGGCATCCGTCAGGCCGGAATATGCCTTGGTGAATGGCACCAGATCATTTCCGTTCCAGACGGCGAATGTGAAATCGGTAAAGAGATTGGCGCGCCGCCCCGAGCCTTGCTGCGCATAGATCATCACCGCGTCGATGGTCAGCGGATCGAGCTTCCATTTCCACCAATCACCTTTCTTGCGGCCCGCGTGATAGGGGCTGGCGCTGGATTTCAGCATCAATCCCTCGGCGCGATTTTCGCGCGCAGCGCAGCGGATGCGCGCCAAGGCGTTCCAACTGTCGATATCGATCAACGGCGAGGGGCGCACCGGCGCATCCCGAGGCAGCGCACCCACCAGCGCATCCATGCGCGCGCGGCGCACTGCAAAGGGCAGGCTGCGCAGATCCTCGCCGTTCTCCTCCAGAAGGTCATATGCCAGAAGGATCACGGGCGCGCTCTTGAGCAGTGCCTTGGGCACCGTCTTGCGCCCGATCCGCTTTTGCAAGTCGTTGAAGGGCAGCGGCGCGGTGCCGTCCCATGCCACGATCTCGCCATCGAGGACGGTTCCTGGGGGCAGGAAGTCGGCCGCCTTTGCAAATTCGGGGAATCGATCCGTCATCAACTCTTCGCCGCGCGACCAGACGAAATGCGCGGTGCCGGTCGCCGTCTTTCGCGCGATCAGCTGGCCCCGGATGCCGTCCCATTTCCATTCGGCAAGCCAGTTTTCGGGCGGGCCGAGGGTTTCAGGCCCTTCCTCCAGCCCGTAGGCAAGGCAGAAGGGATAGGGGCGCGACTGCGCCGCCTCGGGGTCGGGCGCCTCGATCAGGGCGGTGTAGGTGGTGCTGTCGGGTGTCCAGTCGCCCATCAGGCGGTGCGCCAGCTCCGCCTCGTCATGCCCGGTGGCTTGGGCCAGCGCGCGCGTCATCAACTTGCGGCTGATGCCGACGCGGAAACCGCCCGTCAGCAGCTTGTTGAAGACAAGCCGTTCGGAGGCATCCATCTGGTCCCATGCGTCCAAGATCGCCGCCTTGCGCGTCTCTTCATCAGCGCCATCGAGGCTGCGCAGATAGCCGATCCAATTCTTCAGGCTGCGGTCCTGTTGGCGCGCGGGGGGCGGCAGGACCAGTGCAATCGTCTCGGCCAGATCGCCAACGATGGGGTAGGCCTCCTCGAAGAGCCAAAGCGGTATGCCCGCGCGCTCGGCGGCCCAGACGCGCAGCTTGGTCGTGGTGATGGCCCGGCGCGGCCGGCGGCCCGAGAAGAGCGCGATCGTCCAAAGGCAGTCCGCCTCGGGCGCCGCGCCGAAGTAGGCGGCGAGCGCGGCGACCTTGGTGTTGGTTTTTGTCGTCTGGTCGATGGTGGCATAGAGCGCGGTAAACCGTTTCATCCGGCCTCCTCTGCGCTTGGCGCCTCGCCCTCTGGCTCGCTCTCTGATTCGCCGGTGAATTCGGTCTTCAACGCTTCGGCATTATAGCCTTCAGACTTCAACCAACGTGCGAAGATGTCCGTGTAACCATGTGTTGCATATATATTTTCAGCGCCAGTCGCCTTGATCGCCTCATTGAGGCCGTTCCAATCCGCATGGTCCGACACGACAAAGCCGCGGTCGACGCTGCGCCGCCGCCGGACGCCGCGCATCCGCATCCATCCGCTGGCAAACCCGGTGGCGCCGGGGCGAAACTGGCGCGCCCAATCGCTGCCAAGGGCGCCGGGGGGCGCGACGATCATGGCGCCGGGATACCCCTTGGGGTCAAGGTCTGGCGTCACGTGGATCGTGGCGGGCAGATCAAAACCCTGACCGCGCAGGATGGCGTTGGTGTTCTCGACCGCGCCATGGGTCAGGATCGGCGCAATCTGTGCATCCAGCAGGGACATGACGCGCTGCGCCTTGCCCAGTGAATAGGCGCCCAGCAGGCTGAAACGCCCCTCGGCGGCATTGGCGGCCCACCAGTCGTTGATCTGGCGCGCGGCTTCCGCCTCGGACGGCCACTCGAAGACCGGCAGGCCAAAGGTGCATTCGGTGATGAAGCTATGGCACCTGACGCTCTCGAACGGGGTGGTGAGGGCATCGGGCGTCGTTTTGTAGTCCCCCGAGACGACCCAGACCTCGCCGCCCACCTCGACGCGGATCTGGGCCGAGCCGGGGATATGGCCTGCGGGGTGAAACGAGACCGCGGCGCCGCCGATGGTCCGGCGTTCACCGTATTTTATCGAATCGAGGTCAATCTCGCCGAGGCGGTGGCGCATGACAGGCCCCGTAATATCGGTGGCAAGGTAGCGTCGATGACCGCCGCGCGCGTGATCGGCGTGGCCATGGGTGATGAGGGCGCGATCCACGGGACGCCATGGGTCGATGTAGAAATCGCCGGCGGGGCAGTAAATGCCCTGTGGTTTGAATTGGAGGACCATGAAGGGAAGGATAGACCGCGCCGCAGGCTTTGCCAGCCTCTTGCGCAGAGGGGGGATGCCGCTAGGGTGCGGCCAGATCAGGTGTGGGAGAGTGCTATGAAATTCGTGCGATATGGTGAGGCGGGCGCCGAGCGTCCTGGTGTTCTGGACGGGGCAGGCGGCTTGCGCGATCTGTCGGGCACGGTCGATGATATCGCCGGGGATGTGCTGGCGGCGCTGCCGCAGATCGCGCCCGAAACGTTGCCCGTGGTGCCCGGCGCGCCGCGCCTTGGCCCGCCGGTGGGCCGGGTGGGCAAGCTGATCGGGATCGGGCTGAACTACTATGATCACGCCGCCGAGGTGGGCCTCGCGCCGCCGAAAGAGCCGATCGTCTTCATGAAGGCCACCTCGTCGATCACCGGGCCGAACGATCCGGTCTATCTGCCGCGTGGGTCCGAGAAATCCGATTGGGAGGTCGAGCTGGGCGTGGTGATCGGGCGGGCCGCCAAATACGTCAGCGTGCAGGATGCGATGAGCCATGTCGCGGGCTATACCATCGTCAACGACGTGTCCGAGCGTGCCTTTCAGAATGAGCGGGGCGGGCAATGGACTAAGGGGAAAAGCTGCGACAGCTTTGGCCCCATCGGCCCTTGGCTGGTCACGCCCGATGAGCTGGGCGATGTGCAGGCGCTTGATATGGTGCTGGACCTCAATGGCGATGCGGCGCAGCGCGGCAGCAGTGCGTCGATGATCTTTGGCGTGGCCGAGGTGATTGCCTATCTCAGCCAGATGATGACGCTGCATCCCGGCGACATCATCGCGACGGGCACGCCGCCGGGCGTCGGCATGGGGATGAAGCCGCCGCGTTTCCTGCGCGAGGGCGATGTGATGACGCTGGCCATCAGTGGGCTTGGCACGCAGCGCCAGGAGGTGCGGCAGGACAGCTGAAGCGCGTGCCACCGAAACCGGGATCACAGACTCTGCCGGAGCGGCCGTGTGCAGCATTTAGGGCGCCCGCCGCGCCATCGGCTGGTGTCTCAGGGCAAAGGCGCGGCGCTTCAGGTGCTGGCCTGCCAGAAATGGTTGAGCCTGTCCCAGAGCGCCTCGCGCGTCTCGGGCGTGTCCATCATCGGCTCGTGCAGCGCGCCCTCGATCCGCACCAACTGCGCGCCCGGCCAGCGGGCCATGCGGCCCTCGATGCGGCCCGTATCGACAATACGCTCATCCGTGCCAAGAAGGGTCAGGCACGGCAGATCGGGCGAGGGCAGGGCGTGCAGGCGCCGACATTCCTGTAGCGCGGCAAAGAGCCAGTGCAGACTGGGCCCGCCAAGCGACAACTCGGGGTGCGCGGTCAGTTGAGCGCGCATGTGCCGGTGCATCTGCGCATCGCGCGTCAGGTCATTCGTCTCGAAGGGGGCGGTCAGAACATAGCTTTCCGGCCCGGTGCTGGGCGCGTAGCGATGGCCGAGACCGACGTGGCGGCTGGCCCAGCCGATGCTCCAGGCCAGTGGGCGCAGCGCGGCGCGCAGGCGAATCCCCCACATCGGCGCCGAAAATGCGCAGCTGACAACGGGCAGGCCCTTGAGCGCCGCCCGCAGGCCAATGGCACCGCCCATGGAATGGGCCAGAAGGTGCCACGGTCCGGGTGCGCCCAGAGCCTTGCCCGCGCCGATCATCCCGGCGACATCCGCCTGATAGTCGTCAAAGCTGCCGACATGCCCGGTCGCCGTGTCTCCGGTCAGCCGGTCCGAGAGCCCCTGACCCCGCCAGTCGATGACGAGTGTGCCATAGCCGCGCGCCCCCAGATCGCGCGCCGCGCGCCCGTATTTCTCAATGAATTCAGTGCGGCCCGGGAAAAGCAGGATCGTTCCCCGACCTGCGTCCGCAGGCCAATGCGCCACGCGGAGCCGCACGCCGTCCCGCGCCTCGACCCAGACCGCGCGGCCGCCCGGCGGGCCATCCGCGATGTCCTCCAGCAGGGGCGCCTCCTCGATCAATTGATGACCCGGCCCAGCTGCATCGCGACGCTCACATCGCCCTTGATGTCGAGCTTGCCGGTCATGAAGGCGGTTGCGGGGTTGATGTTGCCCTCGACGATCGCCTCGAACACCTCGGCCTTGGCGATCAGTGTCACGTCTGTTTCCTCATCCGCGGCGCGCGCGCCGGAGGCATCTATGACGATCGTGCCCTCGCCCGTGACGACGAATTTGGCCGATCCGGTCATCGCATCCCCTGTCATGCGCGCATTCAGCGCCTCGACCGCCTGGTTGATCCTGTCATTCATGCGCTGCTCCCGCCTTTTTGATCCACTGCAATACTTCGGGGGGTGTGCTTTCCCCGCAGCAGCGCTAAACTCCGTCCTGTTATGGTCACTCTTCAATTCAACCTCAATCCTGTCTTGGCGCTCTGCATCGCGCTGGCCGCGCCGGACGTCGCGGGCGCGCAGGAGTCATCGCGCCTTGATGACATGTTCGAGTCGCTGAAGTCTGCGCCAAAGTCCGAGGCGACGCGCCTTGGCCGCGAAATACGGCTCGAGCTGTCCAAATCCGGATCGCCCGCGATGAACCTTCTGCTCAAGCGGGGGCGTGATGCGATGGAGGCGGGCGATACGGACCTGGCCATCGACCTGTTGAGCGCGCTGACCGATCATGCGCCGGACTTCTCCGAAGGCTGGCATGCGCGGTCGGTCGCCTATGCGCGCGCTGGGATGCTGGGCCCTGCGATGGGCGATCTGGAATATGCGCTGGCCCTTGATCCGCGCAACTTCGCCGCGATCTACAGCTTTGCCGCCCTGCTGGAGCAGGTTGGCCAGCAGGCGCTCGCGCTCGAGGCATATCAACGCGTGGCCGAGATCCACCCGCATTTCGACGATACCGAGGCCGCGATGGCCCGGATCGAAGCCGAAACCCGGGGCGCTGACCTCTGACGTAATCCCGACTGACCGGAGGCGAGGCCCATGGCCGATCACGCGCGGATCCTTGCGGTTCTGGGCCCTACCAATACCGGCAAGACGCATTTTGCGATCGAGCGGATGCTGGGCTATCCGACTGGCGTCATCGGCCTGCCGCTGCGCCTGCTGGCGCGCGAGGTCTATGACAAGATCGTGCGTGCGCGCGGCCCGTCGGTGGTGGCATTGGTTACAGGCGAAGAGCGGATCGTGCCGCCGCGCGTCAAATACTGGGTCTGCACGGTCGAGGCGATGCCCGAGGGTATCGGCGCCGATTTTGTCGCGGTGGACGAAATACAGCTTTGTGCCGATCCTGAGCGGGGCCATGTCTTTACCGACCGCCTTTTGCGGATGCGCGGCCTGCGCGAGACGCAGTTTCTGGGCGCCGGGACGATGCGCAGCATGATTGCATCACTGATTCCCGAGGCAGAATTCGTGCCGCGCAGCCGAATGTCGGAGCTGACCTACTCGGGTTCTAAGAAAATAAGCAAGATGCCTCCGCGCAGCGCAATCGTCGGATTTTCAGTCGATAATGTTTATGCCATCGCCGAAGTGCTGCGCCGCCAGAAGGGGGGCGCGGCGGTCGTGATGGGCGCGCTCAGCCCGCGCACACGGAACGCGCAGGTCGAGATGTATCAAAACGGCGATGTCGACTACCTCGTGGCGACGGATGCCATCGGCATGGGCCTGAACCTTGATATCGATCACGTTGCCTTCTCGTCGCTGACCAAGTTCGACGGGCGCCGCATGCGCCAACTCATGCCCAACGAGCTGGGGCAGATCGCGGGGCGTGCCGGCCGGGGGATGAGCCATGGCACCTTCGGCGTCACCGGCGAGGCGCCCGAGCTGGCGCCCGAGGTGGCAGAGGCGATCATGGATCACCGTTTTACGCCGATCCGCAAGCTGGAGTGGCGCAACGCGGCCCTGCAAATGGGCTCGACCGGCGCGCTGATCGCCTCTCTCGAGGCCAAGCCACAACACGACATCCTTGTGCGCGCGCGCCAAGCCGACGATCTGACCGCGCTGCGCACACTGTCCGATATCCCGGATGTGCGCGCCCGTGCCATCGGCGGTCCGGCGGTGAAACTGCTTTGGGATGTCTGCCGCATCCCCGACTTTCGCGGCATCAGTCAGGCCGAACACGCCAGCCTGCTCGAAACCATTTTTTGCGATCTTCATGAGTGGGGCCGCATCCCCGATGACTGGCTGGCGCGACAAATCAAGAGAATTGATCGAACCGATGGCGACATTGACACGTTGTCGAAACGTCTGGCGTATATTCGTACTTGGACCTACGTCGCGCAGCGAAAAGGCTGGGTAGATGACGAAACGCATTGGCGCGAGGCGACGCGCGCTGTAGAAGACCGATTGTCGGACGCGCTGCATGGGGCGTTGACGCAGAGATTTGTGGATCGGCGCACATCCGTGCTCTTGCGCCGGCTCAAGCAGAAGGAAGCCATCGTGGCAGAGGTTAACGATACTGGTGAAGTGACGGTCGAAGGCGAATTTGTCGGCCGTCTGGACGGGTTCCGCTTTGTGCAGGACAAGACAGCGTCGGGGCAGGAGGCCAAGACACTCGGTCAGGCCAGCCTTCAGGCGCTGGCCCCTCATTTCAACCTCCGCGCCGATCGCTTTTACAATGCGCCCGACACCGAGATCGACTTTACCGAGCAGGGCGGCCTCATGTGGGGCAAGGATGCGGTGGGCAAGCTGGTGCCCGGATCCGATGTGATGAAGCCGGGCGTCAAGGCCTTCGTCGACGAGGAGGCAGGCCCCGATGTGGTGCAAAAGGTCGAGCGCCGGTTGCAGCATTTCATCGACCGCAAGGTTGCCACCCTTTTCGAGCCGCTGCTGAACATCAGCCGTGACGAGACGCTGACCGGCCTTGCACGCGGCTTCGGCTTTCGCATGGTCGAGACGATGGGCGTCATCCCGCGCGGCGACGTGGCCGATGAGGTCAAGGCGCTGGAGCAGGACGCACGCGGCGCGCTGCGCAAGCATGGCGTGCGCTTTGGCCAGTTCACCATCTTCATGCCGCTGCTGCTGAAACCCGCACCGACGCGCCTGCGCCTCGTGCTCTGGGGGCTGGCGGGCGGGATGGACGAATTTCCCGAGGCGCCACCTCCGGGTCTCGTCACCGTGCCGGCTACCAAGATGCCTCAGGGCTATTACACCATGGCCGGCTACCGCGCCGCTGGTGCCCGCGCCATTCGCATCGACATGCTGGAGCGACTGGCCGACATGCTGCGCAGCGAGGACAGCCGGGGCGGTTTCGAGGCCAAGGCAGACATGCTGTCGATCACCGGCATGACATTGGAGCAATTCGCCGATCTGATGCAGGGCCTCGGCTACAAAGCCGAGCGCGGCGAGCGGACCAAGGTCAAACCGGTCGATCAGATCATGGAAGAGGCGCCGGGCGTGGAGCCCGAGCCTGAGACCGCCGAGGATGTGGTGGAGCAGATCGAGGCCGAAGGTATTGCGCCAGTCAGCGAGACGCCCGAACCTGACGCAGAAGTTCCGGCCGAAATCCCGGAAATGAGCGAGACCGAGGTCGCCCCCGGCACCCCGGCAGATCCCATCGCGCCCTCGGCCGAGCCCGAAATCTACTACACCTTCACATGGGCCGGACGTGCCCGCCGCGGCGGCGCGCCTGCCAAAGGACGCGACACGAGTGCGCGCGATGCCGGTGCGCACGAGGGGGGAGACGCATCGCGCGGCAAGCCTCAGGAGGGCCGGGGCAAACCACGTGGCAAACCCCAAGGCGCACGCGGCAAGCCCAAGGGCGCGGCGCGCGGCGGCGAGCGGGGCGGCAAACCCGGTGGTGCCGGTGCCAAGAGCTTCGAGGCCAAGCCCGCGCCCAAGAAGGACCGCATCGATCCCGACAATCCCTTTGCAGCAGCCCTCATGGGCTTCAAAAAGGACAAGTGACGCAAGCCGGCGACATGGTCGAGGGGGGTCCGATCCGCCTCGACAAATGGCTCTGGCAGGCCCGCTTCTTCAAGACGCGCGGGTTGGCGGCATCGGTGGTCAAATCCGGTCATGTGCGCGTCAATGGCAACCGCGCCGGGAAACCGGCGCAGATGGTGCGCTCCGGAGATGTCCTGACGTTTACCCAAGCCAAGGCCGTTCGCGTCGTGCGTGTGATCGCGCCTGGCACGCGGCGCGGCCCGGCCCCCGAGGCCCAGACGCTATATGATGATCTGACGCCAGCCCCCGAGGCCACGCCCGAAACGCCTGTTTCGCCGAACCCGCGATACGAGGGAAAAGGGCGTCCGACCAAGCGCGACCGACGCAAACTGGACCTCAATCATCCCGGGGCGCTTGAATGATACTGGGGCCTGATCTAAGTGTCTCGCGACCCACCTTCGAGAGGCCCAGATGACCTATATCGTGAACGACGCATGCATTTCCTGCAAATACACCGACTGCGTCGAAGTCTGCCCGGTGGATTGTTTTTACGAGGGTGAGAACATGCTGGTCATTCACCCTGACGAGTGCATCGATTGCGGCGTCTGCGAGCCTGAGTGCCCCGCCGACGCGATCCGCCCGGACACGGAGCCGGACATGGAAAAATGGGTCGAGTTCAACCGCAAATATTCCGAGATGTGGCCCGTCATCGTCACCAAGAAAGACGAGATGCCCAATGCCGCAGAGCATGACGGCGAGGCCGGCAAGCTTGAGAAGTATTTCTCGGAGGCACCCGGCGAGGGGGGCTGAAGGGCCAAATCGCGCCAGTCCGCAGCAGCGGCATTTGGCTAGGGCCGGGTAAATCGCGGAATTTCGGGCAATAATCAGCCCCCGGTGATGCGCACCCTTCCGCTGAGGGGTGATTCGTGGTATGGTAACATCAATGTAACGCCATCGCCCAATATCCACTTTCCCCTGCTGCCGCTCGGGTGTGGATTTTTCTGTGCCAAGACAGTGTGACATGTTCGTCTGGCGCTACGCCGGGCAGCAAGTCATGTGTTCATGACATTTGGGTGAGCCTCGAAAGGAAGCACTGAATGAGCAAGTCCAAGAAGTCCGAATTCAGCCCCAATGATTTTGTCGTCTATCCCGCACATGGCGTCGGCAGGATCGTGTCGATCGAAAGCCAGGAAATCGCCGGTATCGAGTTGGAGCTGTTTGTCATCTCCTTTGAAAAGGACAAGATGACGCTGCGGGTGCCCACGCACAAGGCGACCGAGATCGGCATGCGTTCGCTGTCGAGCCCGGACATCGTGTCAAAGGCGATGACGACGCTCAAGGGCAAGGCCAAGGCAAAGAAAGCCATGTGGTCGCGCCGCGCGCAGGAATACGAGCAAAAGATCAACTCGGGCGACCTGATCGCCATCGCCGAGGTCGTGCGCGACCTGCATCGCACCGACGACCAGCGCGAGCAGAGCTATTCCGAGCGCCAACTGTATGAGGCCGCGCTGGAGCGTCTGACCCGCGAAGTTGCCGCCGTCAGCGGAGATGATGAGGTCGAGGCCGCCCGTCAGGTGGGTGACGTTCTGGTTTCGCGCGCCGCCTGATCGGCAGCCAAGGATTAAATGAGGGCCGCATCCCACCGGGATTGCGGCCCTTTTTGCGTTTCAGGCGATGATCGACAAAAGCACCGCGATCTCGGCCAGTTGTTGAACCGCGCCAAGGGTATCGCCCGTCTGGCCGCCGATCTTGGCCTTGGCGATCAGCGCGATGGTGATCACCACCAGCGCCGCCCAGAACACCGCGCCAAAGGCCGACCAGCCCACGAGCAGCAGCGCTGCCCCTGCGGCGATCCCAACGGCCGCGCCGCAGATGCGCGCAGTCGGCCGCCCCGTGCCGTGCGACAGGCCCGCGCCGCGCGCATGGGGCAGCGCCCACATCAGCGCCGGAATCGCCGCGCGCGAGACGGCCCCGGCGGTGATCATCGCGGCCAGTGCCCAGCCTGCATCTATCTGAAACATCAGCCAAAGCGCGCTCCACCGTGCGGCGATCGACAGGATCAGCGCGAGGACGCCGTAGGCGCCGATATGGCTGTCCTTCATGACTTCGAGGCGCCGGGCGCGCGTCCAGCCGCCCCAGAGGCCATCGGCGCTGTCGGCCAGCCCGTCTTCATGCATCGCGCCCGTGACAACCACCTGCGCCGCAAGAGCCATCAGAGCCGCCAGCGCAGAGGGCAGGCCGCACCAATGCGCAAGCAGCCCGATCAGCCCGCCGATCAGGCCCACCAGCGCACCTGCCACAGGATAGGCCCAAGCCGCCTCGGCCCCGCGTATCGGCGCGCCGGAGAGGGGCAGCCGCGTCAAAAGGCCCAATACCCCATGAATGTCGTCGATATAGGTTTGAAAGATATCGCTTTTGCGCATGGTCGGGCCTTTTCCAGATGCCGAGCTTGGTCATCCCTGCGATACACGGGGCACGGAAGGCAAGCAACAGAACGACAGGAGCACAGGTCATGCAGGCAAGTTTGCGAACAATCACGGATCTGGCCGCACAGCTCAAGGATTTGCCTGAACCGATCGAGGCTGCCGTGGTTGCTGCGCAGGCGCGCAATGCCAGCCTGACGAAACCGCCCGGCGCGTTGGGCCAGCTTGAAAATGTGGCGGCGTGGTATTGTGGCTGGCGAGGGGATGCGCGAGCGCGTATCAGCGCGCCGCAGATCGTCATTTTCGCGGGCAATCATGGCGTGACGTCGCAGGGCGTCTCGGCCTTTCCGCCAGAGGTCACGGCGCAAATGGTTGCCAACTTCGAGGCGGGGGGCGCGGCGATCAATCAGCTGGCGCGCCAGTTCGGGGCGCGCATGGACGTTCACGCGCTCGAGCTAGAGCGCCCGACCACCGATTTCACCCGCGCCCCCGCGATGGACGAGGCCGAGTTCATGGCCGCCATCCGCACCGGATGGGAGGCCGTCGATCCGGCGGCGGATCTGCTGGTGACGGGCGAGATGGGCATTGGCAACACCACCTCCGCCTCGGCCATCGCCCATGCGCTTTATGGGGGGCAGGCGGTGGATTGGACGGGCAAGGGCACGGGCCTTGGTGCCGAGGCGATGGCGATCAAGACGCGCGTGGTGGCCGAAGCGGTGCGCCGCCATGCCGCCCTGCGCCGCGCCCCGCTTCAGGTGCTTTGCGCGCTCGGCGGGCGCGAGCTTGCCGCGATGGCAGGGGCGATCCTCTGCGCGCGCCACAACCGGATTCCCGTGATCCTCGACGGGTTCATCTGCTGCGCGGCGGCAGCCTGCCTCGAGGCCCAGACGCCCGGTGCGCTCGATCACTGCGTGGCGGGTCATCTCAGCTCGGAGGTCGCGCATCCGCGCCTGCTCAACCAGTTGGGAAAGGCGCCGCTTCTGTCGCTGGGGATGCGCCTTGGCGAGGGGTCGGGCGCCGCGCTGGCGATCGGTATCGTGCAGGCTGCGCTGGCCTGTCATTCGGGGATGGCCACGTTCGAGGAGGCCGGCGTCAGCGGAGGCTGACGCGCGCGGCATCTGTCAGGCGCGGTTGTTGGACGAATGCTCCCCTGATTCCTCGATTTGCGACAGCAGCATTGTCTCCAGTTCCTTTTCCAGCTCGCGCGCGCGGGCGATGTAGGCTGCGTTCTCGACCGTTGGCACATCCGGATCCCAGAGCTTGGCCAATTCGCGCACGGAATTGCGGTCATGGTGATAGAACATATCCTCCAGCTCGGCGGCCTCGAACTCGGTCAGCCCCATGTTTTCAAGGACATAGCGGCCAGCACGCAGCGAGGCATCGAACATCTCGCGCACGATGTCGTCCGCGCCGGCCTTGTAGAGGCGAAAGACATGGTTGCGGTCGCGCGCGCGCGCAATGATGTGCAGGTCCGGCCGCTCGCGCCGGGCGAAGGTGACAAGGCGCACGGCAGCATCGGGATCGTCGAGCGCCGCGACCAGCACCTTGGCATCGCGCAGCCCCGCCGCGATCAGCATTTCGGGGCGCGTTGGATCACCGAAAAAGCCCTTGACCCCAAAGCGGCGCATCCGCTGGATCGCGCTCAGGTCGTGGTCGAGCACAACCGTTTCATAGCCTGACGAGCGCACGAGGCGGTTCACGATCTGGCCAAAGCGCCCGATGCCGACGATGATGATGCGCGCCTGCGCGTCCACATCGTCATGCTCCGTGTGCTCGCCCGTTTCCACCATCCGCTTTGACAGCCATTCGTAGAGAATGAACAGAAGCGGCGTGATCAGCATGGAGATGGCAACGACCAGAAGCAGCATCTCGATCATGTCGGGCGGCAGGACGTTCTGCTGCCCCGAAAACGAGATGAGCACGAAGCCGAATTCCCCCGCCTGCGCCAGTGACAGGGTGAAAAGCCACAGGTCGCCGCCCCGTAGATCGAACACGCGGCCAAGCACATAAAGGATCGTGCCCTTGATCACGATCACCAAGAGCGCAAGCCCCATGATGAGAAACGGCGAGCCAAAGAGCAGCGCAAAATTGATGCCCGCCCCGACGGTGATAAAGAAAAGACCCAGGAGCAATCCCTTGAAAGGCTCGATATCGCTTTCCAGTTCGTGGCGGAATTCGCTGTTGGCCAGAACCACACCGGCAAGGAACGCGCCAAGTGCGGGCGAGAGGCCGATCAGATACATCAGGAAGCTGATGCCGCAGACGATGAGCAGGGCGAGCGCTGTGTACATCTCGCGAAGGTGCGCCAGATGGATGTAGCGAAAGACAGGCCGCGTCAGATAAATGCCCGCGATGATGATGGCCCCCACGACGCCCAGCGTGACCAGCGTGACACCCCATCCCGGCAGCCCGGCCACGAGGGACAGACCCGCCTCATGATGACCGCCCCCGGCAGTATGTCCAGCCGCCTCGCCTGCGGCGCCCAGCGGCCTGTGCAGCGCGTCGTCCAGAACCGTATCGGGCGGCTTGCGCAGGGCCAGAAGCGGCAGAAGCGCGAGCATCGGGATGACCGAAATATCTTGCGTCAAAAGCACGGAAAAGGCCGAACGCCCGCCCTTGGTCTGCATCAATCCCTTCTCGGACAGCGTTTGCAGCACGATGGCGGTCGACGAGAGGGCAAAGATCATGCCGATGGCCAGGCTGACGCTCCAGTCATGTCCCATCGCCATCGCGCCCAGCATGATGGCCAGCGTCGTCAGTACCACTTGCATCCCGCCAAGGCCCAGAAGGCGATGACGCATATCCCAAAGCGCGCGCGGCTCAAGCTCGAGCCCGATGAGGAACAGCATCATCACCACGCCAAACTCGGCGAAATGTTGAAGCTCTGCCATCTCCTGCCCGACAAGGCCCAGCACCGGCCCGATCAGAATGCCCGCCGCGAGATAACCCAGCACCGAGCCCAGACCCAGCCGGGCCGCGATCGGAACGGCGATCACGGCGGCAGCCAGATAGATCGAGGCCTGGTAAAGAAAGGCGTCCATCGCGGTCTCCTTCGGCGGGCGGCGCGCGCGGCGGAGGGCTGCCGCTTGCCCGCTGGGGGGTGGATAGGGCCGGGAGACGGTGCCGCAGCGCAGCACTACCACGGATCGGCGCGGGCGCGCGGCCTCCGGACCGCTTTGCATCAAGCATAGTGGCGCAGCAGAATGCCGCAACGCCGAAGCGGGCCGTCAGGGACGCAAGAGGGAAGTTTTTGGCGCCGCCGCACTGCATTTCTGCAGCGAACAGGGGGTGGAGGCCGGGGTCGCGTCGGGCGCGGTGCGCCTAGCCCTTGGGCATCTTCAGCACGACGTTTCTGCCCCGCTTGATGTAGCGCAGCTCGCCCTCGCCAATGGCCGCGACCTGGCCACCATCCAGCCTGTCGCCAACGCGCACCTTTGCATAGCGCCCATTGCTCAGGCGCACGAGGGCGCGGCGGTTCGAGGCCGAGCCATAGACGCCGATCAGGTTGACATCGCGCAGGTTCAGCACGTCCTTTTCGGTTGCCTGACTGGCCACCGTTGCGCTGGACGGTAGCGAAACCTGCATCCTTTCGGCCTGCGGCACCGGTTGGGCCGCTGCCTCGGTCTGGGTGCGCTTGACGATCGTTTCGAAATCGCCGGGCCGGTGAAGGGGGGTCAGCGATGCGGTGACGGCTTGGGGCGTGGCATTCTCGAACGCTGCTTCGGCCAGCTCTTCTGCGTCGGACGAGGCTTCCGGCTCTGCTGATGCGGCCGCGATGGCGCTGTTCAGCGCGGCCCCATCGACCAGCGGCACGGTTGATGCGGCAGAGGCCGTCTGGAGCGTTGCGGCGGCGGCTGTCATGTCCTGTGGACGCGGCTGTGGGCGCAGGGCGGCCAGCGAAGGGTTGCTGGCAAGGCCCGTGTCTGTATCGGCAAGGCCTGTGTCTGTATCGGCCTCGGTGACGCGCGTGCCGGGCAGGTCGGGCAACTGGCCTGCGTCGGATTCCTCCTCGGTGCCGGTCTCGCCGGCAAGCGCGCTTTCGGGCCGTGCCCGCGGGCGGATTGCAGCCAAGGCAGGATCGCCGGTAAAGATGATGGTTTCCGTCTCGGCCGCGATGCCTTCCTCGGCCTCAAGGACGGGGATCTCGGCAACCACGGGCACGGTCTGCGGCATCTCGGCGGGCGGCGTCAGGGACGGGCGCCCCGCAAAGACGCGCACGCCTTCGGGCGTCATTGCGCCATCGGGCGTGGCCCGCACGAACCCGCGATCGTCAAAATCAAAGCGCACCCCGGCAGGGGGCGGATCGGAGGGCTTCTCGGGCGCGGTGTCGCGTGCGTCGGGTGTGCGGCGCGGCAGCGTCGCGGGCAGACCAAGGTCGATGCCCGGATCGAGCGAGACCTCGTAAAGATCGGTGATCGGCGCGCCTGCTCCGGGCGTCTCGGGCGGTGCGGGCGCCATTTGCCAGATGCCGGTCGCCGCATAGCGCGTCAGCGCTTCGTTGGGGGACAGGGGCATCGGGTTGTCGGGCAGGGCGGCAACTTCGGGGCGCGGCGAATTGTCTTCGGGCAGGGCAGCGATCCGCGGCTCATCGGTATCTTCGGCATCACCGCTGGGCAGGGGCGCGATCAGGGCTGGCGCTGCTTCGTTGCTTTCCTGAGTAATCGGGTCATTCTCAATCTCGCTGGCGGCGGGCACATCCGCCTGCCTGCTCTCGCTGCCGCGGAACAGCCGCGCGAGCCCATCATCGAGAAAGACCGAGGCCCAGGCCGCGACGCCCACGAGGAAGAGCAGCAGGATCGCTGTCAGGATCAATCCCAGGAAGCGCGGCTTGCCGCGCACGTCGTTCTGACGCGCGCCAAAGACAGTCATGCGCTGTTTTTCGTCGTGTCTATTCCGGGAGGGCGCGCCCTTGGGTTTGGCAGGTGCGGCCTCTTTGGGCGCGCGCGAACCGAAAAGGCCGGGCAGGGCGGCGCCAGTGGCAGGGGGCATCTCGGGCGCGGCCGGATCGGTTGGATCGGCTTGGGCGTCGCGGTCAAGACGCGCCTCGGGATCCGGGCGCAGACTGGCGGCAAGTTCGGCCATCAGTGCCGGGTCGGTGACGCCGTCACTGGCGGGGCTGGGCAAGGATGGTGCGGCGTCGTTCTGTGCACTGGCGTCGCCGGACTTCGCGGCAGGATCCGCGCCGCCGAGGCGGCTAAGCCGCTCCTCCCCCGAAACGAGCGGGGGTTGGTCCGATGATCTTGCCAGGGAATCGCCTGAGGACTTCGCAGGCACCTCAAGCGTACGGCTGGCGCGGATCGACGTGAAGGCAGCCGGAGCGGCAGGTGCGACGGTTGAAGGGGCGGCGGCGGGAGAAGTGGACGGAGGGGCGGAGGGCGCGTCGGCAGGGGTGGCAGACGGGGTCTTTGGCTTGGCGCTCACCGGTGCGGTGGCAGGGCGGGGTGCCGCGGTGGCTGGTGCCTCCTTGGACGGATCGCCCTGATCCGTCTTGGCGGGCGTCTGCTTGCGCGGGGCCGGGCCAGCTTCGGCCACGGCTTTTGCCGCTGCGGCGGCGACGGGGGCATCGTCGTCCTCGGCGTCGATCTCCTCGGCGTCGCCCTCCGGTGTATCGCTGCCGGGCATTTCGGCCTCGCCGGTGATGCGAGTGGGCACAGTATCGCGCTCGATCTTGGTGCCTTTGGGCAGGTTGTCCGCCGCCCAGCGCGTTGCCCCAAAGAAGGGCTCGCCGCCAAAGGCGCCGTCTGCCGGCATCGCGGCAAAACTGACGGGCTTGAACCCATGCTGGACCGCAAAGTCTTCGGCCTCGCCCAGTGTTTCGATCGCAACGGCGGCGACACGGATCGTGCCGCCCTCGGCGGTCCAGTCATACTCCAGATCGTCCACGGCGTAGGGTGTCGCGCCTTCGAGTGCGCCCCGCACGGCCTCATCCGGGTCGCCCGAAGTTTCGAGCGAAAGGTATTTGATCTGATCGTCGGGGATGACCAGCTTGCAGGTGGCATCACCGGGCAGGTTCGAGGCGCGCTCTTGCAGGGCGGTCATGGCGCCGGGCAGATCGGGTGCATCGAACGCGACATCGCCGACAGGCGCCCAGCCAGAATACGTGCGATGGAGGAGCGACAGGCCCTCACTGGACAGGATCATGGAGAAATTCGGTTTCATTGCACGTCTCTAGCACCCATGGAGGCGCGGCGGGAGTCCTCCGCCACGCCTCTTAATTCTATAGCAGGTTCTCGCCGAACAAAAGGGAAAGCCCGGTCGCCAATGCCCGTTCGAGGCCCCTGCCGGAAGGCCCCGCGAGAATGCTGCCTGCACAGATGCGACCTTCAGCCCGCCTTGGCCAGGGCCTGATCCAGATCCGCGATCAGATCCTCGGCCGTCTCGATCCCGATCGAGATGCGCACTACGTCGGGGCTTGCGCCTGACGCGCGCTGCTGATCCTCGTTCAGCTGGCGGTGGGTGGTTGATGCGGGGTGAATCACCAGGCTACGCGTGTCGCCAAGGTTTGCCACATGGCTGAAAAGCTCGAGCGCGCCGACGAATTTGACGCAACCCTCATAGCCCGACTTCAGCGCTACGGTGAAAAGCCCGCTGGCCCCCTTGGGGCAGACCTGCGCCATGCGAGCGTGGTAGGGCGAGCTTTTGAGGCCCGCGTAGGTCACGCCCGCGACGGCCTCGTGCCCCTCGAGCCATTCGGCGATTTTCTGCGCATTGGCGCAGTGGCGGTCCATGCGCAGGCTCAGCGTCTCGATACCCATCAGCGTGTAATGTGCCGCCTGCGGGTTCAGCGTCATGCCCAGATCGCGCAAGCCGATGGCGATGCCATGAAAGGTGAAGGCCAGCGCCCCAAAGGTCTCGTGAAACTTGAGGCCATGATAGGCTGGCTCGGGCTGGCTGAGCGACGGGAACTTGTCCGAGGCGGACCAGTCGAACGTGCCCGAATCCACCACCGCGCCGCCGGTCACCGTGCCATTGCCGGTGAGGTATTTGGTCAGCGAATGCACGACCAGTGTCGCGCCATGCTCGATTGGGCGGCACAGATAGGGCGTGGCCGTGGTGTTATCCACGATCAGCGGCAGACCGGCCTTCTTTGCCACATCCGCGACGCTGCGCAGATCGGCGATATGCCCGCCGGGATTGGCGATGGATTCGCAGAACACCGCGCGGGTGTCGTCGTCGATGGCATTCGCGATCGCGTCCATGTCGTCGATGTCGACGAATTTTGCCGACCAACCGAAGCGCTTGATCGTCTGGCTGAACTGCGTGACCGAGCCGCCGTAAAGGCGGGTCGAGACGACGACATTGCGGCCCGGCGCCATCAGCGGAAAGAGCGCCATGATCTGCGCCGCGTGGCCCGATGAGCAGCAAACGGCGCCCGCGCCGCCTTCGAGCGTCGCGACACGCTCTTGCAGCGCGGCGACGGTGGGGTTGGTCAGCCGCGAATAGATGTATCCGACTTCCTCAAGGTTAAAGAGCTTGGCCGCGTGTTCGGCGTCGCGAAAGGCATAGGCGGTGGTCTGATAGATCGGCACCTGCCGCGCGCCGGTGGCCGGATCGGGGCGTGCGCCCGCGTGAACCTGCAAAGTATCGAAGCCGAGTGTCATTGGGGGTGCCCTCCTGAAATTACGCGTTGCGCGGATTTGTAGGCGATGCGGCGCGATCCGGCAATGACGATGCTGCGCAGGCCGGGGGCTGCAAGGGCGTTAGGGCGCTCAGCGCATCCAGAACCCGTTACGCTTGATCGTGTTTCGGATCGCCTGCTCGCGCCGGGGCAGATCATCCTGATCGAAGAGCGCCCTGACCTTGAGGCCGCGCCCCTGATACACCATCCGCTTGATGGGCTCGTATTCCTTGAGCACCTTTTTCACACGGTTGTGGTCGGTGATATGGTCCAGCGCCGCAATCACGTGATCGCCCTCACGCGCATAGAGCAGGGGCAGAAGGCGGTAATGGCAACTGACTGCCCCGTCGAGGTAGCCGCCCGGCAGCGCATCGCGCCCGCCGCCAAGACTGTGGATCACCAGCGGCAGTGCGACCTGGTCCAGCCAGGGATCAAGCTCCTGGCAGATCAGCGCGTCGGGCGCGTCATCCCGGATGGCCAGCGCATAGTCCAGAAAGCGGCGGCCAAAGACGTGGGGGCACTGATAGTAAAAGAACCCGGCGTTGAAATAGAGATACCGCTTCCAGTATTCATCGGGCTGCGACAGGTCGAGCGAGGCGTCATAATCCAGACCGAACTTGTCGTAGAGCGATTTCCAGATCGCGCCGTAGCCGGGGCCATAAAGCTCCGGCTTGGGCCATGTCCCCTCGCGGCGCAGCGATGCCGAGGGCCGGGTAAAGTCAAAGGGCACGGTCGCCAGATCGCCGGTGATCAGCGTGTCGGTATCGAAGAAAACGAATGGCTCGCCTTCGGGCAAGGCGGCCAGTGCCTCGATCTTGTTGCCGTAGGGATAGCGCGCGCCGAAATGCTGGCTGTCGAAGGGGATGATCTCGGCGCCCAGTTCGACCAGCATGGCGCGCAGCGCGTCGTTGTCGATGCGCGGATCATTCGGCCAAAGCGGGCCGGGCTGTGGCTCGGCGATCAGCAGGCGGCCCGTGAAATCAGGGCAATAGCTGCGCAAGGAGAGCGCAAAGAGCAGCGCCTCATATTGCAGGCGTCCGCCTTGGGCGACGATCACGACGTTGAACTGCTGTGGTGTCTCAGGCTGCCCGGCCATGTCCATCCTGCTGATGCATAGTATTAGTCTTGTTTTTTTGGGGACTATAGGCCGCGGTGACTCGATGCAGAAGGGAAAGATGCGCAAAATACGCAGCATTGTTTCCCAAGCAGAAATAATAAGGACTGGTATGGGGATTAAAGTGGTGGGCGACCCAGGAATCGAACCTGGCGTGCGTCTCCGCGAGGGAGTTACAGTCCCCTGCCACACCTTGCGGCCTGTCGCCCACTTTGCCAGTTGCGCAAGGCGCCTGACGTGGGGCTGATTACAGTTGCACCCCTGAGGCGTCAACCGGAAAATGTAACGGAAAAATAGTCGTGTGACGGTCCTGAAAACCCGCCTCTGAGACGGGCCCCGAAAACGCCTTGCACGTGGGGCGGGGGCACCCGATTATGCGCGGCCAATGCATCAAGGGGCGGCGCGAGATGAAAAAACCGAAATGGGTGGTCGAAAAAGAGCAGGCCAAGAAGGCGGCAGACGCCGAGACCGTCTGGCTCTTTGGTCTGCACGCGGTGCGCGATGCGCTGCTGAACCCCGCGCGCGAAAAGCTGCGCCTGATCGTGACGCTGAATGCCCGCAACAAGCTGGAGGAGGCGATCGCTGCATCCGGCATGACGCCCGAGGAGGTCGATCCGCGCAAATTCTCGGCCCCGCTCGATCCCGGCTCGGTGCATCAGGGCGCGGCGATGGAGGTCAAGCCGCTGGATTGGGGCGACCTCGAGACGCTGGCGCTGGGCGGTAGCCAAGCGGGCGAAGAGACGCGCCCCCCGCGCATCATCCTGCTGGATCGTGTGACCGATCCGCATAATGTTGGTGCGATCCTGCGCTCGGCCGAAGTGTTTGGCGCCTGCGCGGTCATCGCCCCGCGCCATCACAGCGCCCCCGAGACCGGCGCGCTGGCCAAGACCGCCAGTGGCGCGCTGGAGCGGCAGCCCTACAAGCAGGTGCGCAACCTGTCCGACGCGATGCAGCAGTTGCAGAAAATGGGCTATCTGGTGCTGGGCCTCGACGGCGAGGCCGAGCAGACCGTGGAGCAGGCATTGGAGGGGCGGCGGGACCGCCCCGTTGCGCTGGTGCTGGGGGCCGAAGGGCCGGGACTGCGCCAGAAAACGCGCGAGACCTGCGACATTTTGGTGAAAATTCCGTATTTTGGCGGCTTCGGCTCGCTCAACGTCTCAAATGCGGCAGCGGTGGCCCTATATGCCACGCAGGCGCGGGACTAGGCCGTGCGCCCAAGCGGGAGAGCGGATGCAAAAGATCGCCACATGTTGTTATTGCGGAACCCGCGCGGCCCTTGTCCTGCGCGGCAATAGCCGTCACGAGCTGTCCTGCGCAGCCTGCGGCGCGCCTTTGCATGAGATGAAGTCGATCCCCGCAGCGATGCAGGAGCGTGGCATGCCTCAGCCAAGGCCCGCAAAAAGCCGCCGGGCCGCGCCCCATCCCTTTGACGTCAGCCGCGATGACGAAGACCGCCGCCGCGCCGAACAGGAACAAGACCGCCTGCCTGCGCGCCGCCGCAAACGGCGCAAACCGTTTCTGCGCAAGGCGTTTGAGGAAATCTGGGACGTGGTTGAGGACATCCTCGATTGAATGCGCGATGACAGCCACGATATGGCGAAAACGGAACGGCCGCGGCCCGGTACGAAACGTCACAGCTCGATCACAGGTGTATTACCGCCTCTTTCTAATCGCGCATCCAACCCTAAATTAAGAAGTACAGGCGCCGGACCGGAACTTCGGTGCCTTTTATCACTGTCCCTCGTTCCGTGACTGCGCCCGAAGTCTATACTTCGGGCGTTTTTTTATGCAGCCTGCGCAAGCGGCGACATATGGGCCAAGGCCGGAAGGAAAGAGAATGACCGATGACATGATCCACAAGATTTTGCAGCGGACGCGGCGCATCGCGCTGGTAGGGGCGTCGGCCAATCCCGCGCGGCCCAGCCACGGTGTCATGCGCTTCTTGCTGGCAAAGGGTTATGACGTTGTGCCGGTCAATCCCGGCCTCGCGGGCCAGAGCCTGCTGGGCCAGCAGGTGGTCGGACACCTCGCCGATATCGAAGGCGATGTGGACATGGTCGACGTGTTTCGCGCGTCCGAGCATGTGCCGGGCGTCGTGGACGAGGCACTGGTGCGATTCCCCGATCTTGGCACGATCTGGATGCAACTCGGCGTGGTGCATGAGGGCGCCGCTGATACGGCACGCGCGCGCGGCGTCGATGTGATCATGGACCGCTGCCCCGCGATTGAGTATCCGCGCCTGATGGCCTGATGGCCTTGTGCACTCGGTGGCTTGCCGCCCGCCTGTCAGCTTGCTTTGAAATCGGCGGCAATGCGCATCTCGCGCATGGGGCGCACGCGGGCGGTGCAGGCGGCATATGTGGGATGCGCCTTGAACGCGGCCAGCGCGGCCTCGTCTGCGAATTCGGCATAGACCACGACATCGGGCGCGTCCTGCGAAATTGCATCGCTCTGAAAGTTGCGGCCGACCTCGAAATGATTCGCATGGGGGATGCTCGCCAGCATCATCAGACCCTCGCGGACCTCTTCAACCGAATGATCCGCGCCTGCGGAGAAAAATACGATGTGACGGATCATGTCAGCCTCCTTGTCTGCCGGCTTTTTCCGCGAGGCCCGATTGCGACTGGCGGCGCTGCAATTCGGCCATCACGTCGGCCAAGTCCACGCCGCGCGCGCGCAGCATGACCATGAGATGAAAGAGCACGTCCGCCGCCTCGCTGGTCAGCGCCTCCCGGTCGCCCTTGACCGCCTCGATGATTGCCTCGATAGCCTCTTCGCCGAATTTCTCGGCGCATTTTTCTGGCCCCTTGGCGAGGAGTTTCGCGGTCCAACTGCTCTGCGGATCGGCACCCGCCCGCGCGGCGACGATTGCCTCCAGATCACTCAGCGTCATGGGTTGCGTCATAGGCCTGTCCTCATTGGTATCCCTGCGGCGGCCATATGCGCCTTGGCCTCGGCGATGGTGAATTCGCCAAAGTGAAAAATCGACGCGGCCAGCACCGCACTCGCGCCGCCCTCGCGCACGCCGGCAACCAGATGATCGAGCGTGCCAACCCCGCCCGAGGCGATGACCGGCACATCGACCGCATCCGAAATCGCGCGCGTCAGGGGCAGGTTGAACCCCGCGCGCGTGCCGTCGCGGTCCATGGAGGTCAAAAGGATCTCGCCCGCGCCATAGCCCGCGACAAGTTGCGCAAATTCCACCGCGTCGATGCCCGTCTCGCGGCGCCCGCCGTGGGTGAAAATCTCCCACTTGCCGGGCGAGACTGTCTTGGCGTCGATAGCAACCACGATGCACTGGCTGCCGAACTGGTCGGATGCCTCGCGCACGACCTCGGGGCGGGCGACGGCGGCGGAATTGAAGCTGACCTTGTCGGCCCCCGCCAACAAGAGTGCCCGCACATCAGCCGGCGTGCGCACGCCGCCGCCCACGGTCAGGGGGATATAGCACTGCTCGGCCGTGCGGCGCACCACGTCGAACATGGTGCCGCGATTCTCATGCGTGGCGTGAATGTCGAGGAAACACAGCTCGTCCGCGCCGGCGGCATCATAGGCGCGCGCGGCATCCACCGGATCGCCTGCATCGCGCAGATCGACGAAATTGACGCCCTTGACGACGCGCCCATCGGCGACGTCGAGGCAGGGAATGATGCGGGTTTTCAGCATGTCTGGACCGGACCTTTCATCGTCACGCGATTGTTTATGGGCAATCTGCAAGACATGCCAGAGGATAGGGTGCGAAATCAGACCGGGAGTGCAGCAGATGAAAAGACTGGCAATGGTGGCGTTGATCGCGCTGTTGGGCACGGGTGCGCTGGCTGGCGAGGGCGCGGTGACGCGCGTGAAGGCGGCTGGCGACGTAGACGTGACGATGGATGCCCTCGAGGCGGCGGTGACAGAGGCCGGTGCAACGGTCTTTGCGCGGGTCGATCACGCGGCGGGCGCACAAGACGTGGATATGGAGCTTTCTCCGGCGCAGCTGTTGATCTTTGGCAATCCCGCGCTGGGCACGCCCGCAATGCAGGATGATGCGCTGGCGGGGCTCTATCTGCCGCTGCGGGTGCTGGTCTATCAGGGCGGCGACGGTCAGGTCTGGCTTGCCTACGAGGATCCGGCCGACATGATGGCCGATCTGGGCGGCGTCGCCCCCGATGCGGACTACATCTCCAAGATGCAGGGCGCGCTCAAGGCCCTCACAGGCAAGGCGTCGGGAATGTAGCGCTCAGGCCAGTGCGGCCAATGCGCCGCGCAGGTCCAGCGCCCCATCATAGAGCGCGCGGCCCGAAATCGCCCCGTTCAGCGGCGCGCCGCAGTCGCGCAGCGCAATGAGATCCTCCAGCGAGCTGACACCGCCCGAGGCAATGACCGGAATTCTGACCGCATGGGCCAGCGCCGCCGTCGCCTCGATGTTGGGGCCCTGCATGGCGCCGTCGCGCTCGATATCGGTGTAGATGATCGCGGCAACGCCCGCATCCTCGAAGCTGCGCGCAAGGTCAGTGACCATCACCTCGGTCTCCTCGGCCCAGCCCTTGGTCGCCACCCGGCCATTGCGCGCGTCGATGCCCACGGCCACCTGCCCCGGAAAGGCGCGCGCCGCCTCGCGCACCAGCGCGGGATTTTCCACGGCGACAGTCCCCAGGATCACACGGGCAAGCCCCTTGGACAGCCATGCCTCGATGGTGGCCATGTCGCGGATGCCGCCGCCCAGCTGTGCGGGCACGCGGCAGCGCTTGAGGATGTCCTCGACGGGCGCGGCATTGACGGGGGCCCCGGCAAAGGCGCCGTTCAGATCGACCAGATGAAGCCATTCGCAGCCAGCCGCCACAAACGCCTCGGCCTGTGCGGCAGGGTCGTCGTTGAAGACGGTGGCCGCGTCCATTTCGCCGCGCAAAAGGCGCACGGCCTGGCCGTCCTTGAGGTCGATGGCGGGGTAGAGGATCATGAGTTTACTCGCAAATTTGAGGTCAGGGCGCCCAGCGCAGGAAGTTGGATATCATGCGCAGGCCCGTGGCCTGGCTCTTTTCGGGATGAAACTGTGTGCCGACCATGTTGTCGCGGCCCACGACGGCGGTGACCTGCCCGCCATAGTCCACATGCGCCAGCAGATGCGCCGGGTCGGCGACCTGAAACTGGTAGGAATGGACGAAATAGGCGTGCTGGCCGCTTTGGATACCGTCAAATATCGGATGCGCGGCATCCAGAACCAGATCGTTCCAGCCCATATGCGGCACTTTCAGCGCGGCATCGTTGGGTGCGATGGCCTCGACCGTGCCGCCGATCCAGTCAAACCCAGCCGTCTCGCCATGCTCGAGGCCGCGCGTCGCCAGCATCTGCATCCCGATGCAGATACCCATGAAGGGGCGCGCGCGGTCCAGAACCGCCTCGCGCATGGCCTCGAACAGCCCGCGGTGATCATAAAGCTCGGCCCGGCAGGCGGCAAAGGCGCCGTCGCCCGGCAGCACGATGCGATCGGCCGCGCGCACGGTTTCGGGGTCCGAGGTTACAATCACCTCGCCCGCACCCACCTCGCGCGCGACGCGCTGAAAGGCCTTTTCGGCCGAGTGCAGGTTGCCGCTCTCGTAATCGACGATGACGGTGCGCATGGCCTCAGAGCATCCCCTTGGTCGAGGGAATCGCATCGCCCTTGCGCGGGTCCGTTTCGACCGCCTCACGCAGTGCGCGGGCGACGGCCTTGAACGCCGCCTCGGCCATGTGGTGACTGTTGATGCCATGCAGCGCATCGACATGCAGTGTCATGCCGGAATGCGTTGAAAACGCCTGGAAGAACTCGCGCACCAACTCGGTGTCGAATGTGCCGATCCTGGCCGTGGGCAGTTCCATGTTCCACACCAGATAGGGGCGTCCCGACAGATCCAGCGCCGCGCGCACCAGCGCATCGTCCATCGGCAAGAGGCACGCGCCATAGCGGCGGATCCCGCGCTTGTCCCCCAGCGCTTCGGCCAACGCCTGACCCAGGGCGATTCCCACATCCTCGACCGTATGGTGATCGTCGATATGCAGATCGCCCGCACAGGTGATGGTGATGTCGATCAGCGAATGGCGCGCCAACTGGTCCAGCATGTGATCGAAAAATCCGACGCCGGTGCGGTTATCGTAGCTGCCCGTGCCGTCCAGCGCCACTGTGGCGCTGATATCGGTCTCGGCGGTCTTGCGGGTAATGGTGGCGCTGCGCATATCGCTCTCCCTGAACTCTGCCGCGCTTATAGGCAGATCGCGCCGCCCCGCCAAGGGCCGCGCGGCAACCCACACGCCAAAAACAGAAAAGGCCGCCCGAAGGCGACCTTGATCCCGTGGCCGTGGGTGGCGGCCGGTCCATTCCGAAAAATGGTTTAATTGGAGCGGGCGAGGCGATTCGAACGCCCGACCCTAACCTTGGCAAGGTTATGCTCTACCCCTGAGCTACGCCCGCACCGATTGAGGGGTATCTACAAATTGCGGGCGGGGGCCGCAAGGAGAAATTTCGCGCCTTGGCGAAAAAAGTCGCAGGACCTCGGCTTGCCGCTGCGGCAGCACTCAGATCAGCACGCTGGCTCTCTTTCATTGTTCTGAAAAATACTCTGGGGGTGCGGGGGTGAAACCCCCGCTCGCCGCCTGTCACGCGTAGCTCAGATTTCGCCGCGCGCCGGTCCCGAAATCCTCCGAATGGACAATCGGGCCCTCGTCGCCAAGGTAGAGGATGCCATAGGCGCCCGGCTCGTCGATCGAGGTGTGCGCGTCCATGCCCGGCTGCATGATGGGACATTGGTGGCAGGTGCTCTTGAGAAGCGTGGTGGCGATGCCGCCCGCCACGCCGGATACGGTGCGGTGCACATGCCCCGCCATGAGCAGGCAGGTGTTGCCCCGCCGGTTCAGCAGGGCGAGAAGTTCGGTCCGATTCGCCAGTCCGATCGCGTCCATCGCTTCAAACCCGACGGGCATGGGCGGATGATGCAGGAACACCACCGTGCGCCGCCCTTCGGCCCCGGCCAATGCGGCGTCCAGCCAGCGCAGGCGCGCATCGCACAGCAGCCCTTCGTGGCGCCCCTCATCGACCGTGTCGAGCAGGATCAGCCGCGTGTCGCCGGTATCGACCACGTGCTGCACGTGTCCTTCGGGGGTGCGCGGCGTGTCGGGAAAAACGGCGGCAAAGGGCGTGCGGCAGTCGTGATTGCCGATCATCAGATGCACGGGCAGGGGGCAGCCCGCCAAAGCCTCGCGCAGCCTTGCGTATTCCTCGGGGCGGCCATGATGGGTCAGATCGCCGGTGATGACGATGCGCTCGGCCTCCGGGAATTGCGCCAGCGCGTGGGCAAGCCCCTCGCGAAAGCGCGCGTCCGGGTCCAGATGGCCGATACGCGCACCCGGCGCGACGTAGTGCAGATCGGTAAAGATCAGGATCTTGCGCATGTCATGTCCCTTTCGTCCCTGTGGCCGATATTGTTATGGCTTTTCGCCGCGGCGTCTGGCGGTCTGGCAGCGGGCCTGCCGGCCCATGCGGCGGCAGAGCCGAGGCGCTCACCCGTCTTCCAACTCGATCAGCAGGTCCTTGGCGTCGATTTGCCCGCCGGGCGTGACATGGACGGCCTTGACCACCGCGTCGCGCTCCGAATGCAGGCCGGTCTCCATCTTCATCGCCTCGATGGTCAGCAAGAGATCCCCCGCCTTGACGCGCTTGCCGGGTGTGGCCGACACGCTGGCCACGACGCCCGGCATGGGGGCGCCGATGTGGCAGGGGTTGCCTGCCTCGGCCTTCGGCCGCGCCGCTGTCGTGGCTTTGGCCAGACGGTTGGGCACGCGGATCACGCGGGGCTGGCCGTTCAACTCGAAGAAGACCTTGACGTCGCCATCCTCGCCGGTTTCGCCCACGGCCTGAAGGCGGATCTCAAGGGTCTTGCCGGGGTCGATCTCGGCCGTGATCTCCTCGCCAGGCTCCATCCCGTAGAAGAACGTGCGCGTCGGCAGCACGCGCACTGGGCCATAGACACGGTGGCGGCCCATGTAATCGAGAAAGACCTTGGGATACATCAGGTAGCCATTCAGATCCTCGTCATCGACGCGGCGGCCCTCCAGCATCGCGGTCACCTCGGCGCGGGTCGCCTCCAGATCGACGGGGGGCAGATGCGCGCCGGGGCGATCGGTGCTGGGTGCCTCGCCCTTGAGCGCCTTGGCCACCAGTGGCGCGGGGAACCCTCCGGGAGGCTGGCCCAGATTGCCCCGCAGCATGTCGAGAACCGAGTCCGGGAACGAGGTATCATGGCACGGGTCCTCGACCTCGGCGCACGTGAGGCCCTGACTGACCATCATCAGCGTCATGTCGCCCACCACCTTGGACGAGGGCGTGACCTTGACGATATCGCCGAACATCCGGTTCACATCCGCATAGGTCTGCGCCACCTCGGGCCAGCGATCCTCGAGGCCCATCGAGCGGGCCTGTTCCTTGAGATTCGTGAACTGACCGCCGGGCATCTCGTGCAGATAAACCTCGGACGAGGGCGCCTGCATTGAAGATTCGAAGGCAGCATACTGCGCGCGCACGGTATCCCAATAGTCCGAAATCTCGCGCACGGCAGCGATGTCGATGCCGGTGTCGCGCTCGGTATGGGCCAGCGCCTCGACCACCGAGCCGAGCGTGGCCTGCGATGTGTTGCCCGACAAGGCGTCCATCGCGCAATCGACCGCATCGACGCCGGCATCGGCGGCGGCGAGGATCGTCGCGCTGGCGATGCCGGCGGTATCATGGGTGTGAAAGTGGATCGGCAGGTCCACCGCCTCCTTGAGCGCGCCGATCAGCTTGCGCGCCGCGGCGGGTTTCAGCAGGCCGGCCATATCCTTGAGGCCCAGCACATGCGCGCCCGCCGCCTCCAGATCGCGGGCCATGCCGACGTAATATTTCAGGTCGTATTTGGCGCGGTCGGGGTTCAGGATATCGCCGGTGTAGCAGATCGAGCCTTCGCAGATCTTGCCCGACTCGATGACCGCATCCATCGCCACGCGCATGTTCTCGGTCCAGTTCAGCGAATCGAAGACGCGAAACACATCGACCCCCGTCACGGCGGCCTGGCGCACGAATTCGCGCACGACGTTGTCGGGATAATTGGTGTAGCCCACGCCGTTTGAGGCGCGCAGCAGCATCTGCGTCATCACATTGGGCATGGCCGCGCGCAGATCGCGGAGGCGCTGCCAAGGGCATTCCTGCAAGAAGCGGTAGGCCACATCGAAGGTCGCGCCGCCCCAGCATTCGACCGAAAAGAGCTGTGGCAGATGCGCGGCATAGGCGGGCGCGACGCGGATCATGTCGCGGCTGCGCATGCGCGTTGCCAGCAGCGACTGATGCCCGTCGCGCATCGCGGTATCGGTAATCAGCAGCTGCTTTTGCGCCTTCATCCAGTCGGCAACGGCTTGCGGTCCCTTTTCTTCCAGCAGGTTGCGCGTGCCGGGCTGCGGTGCGCCGCGTGGTTTTGGCGGCACCGGATCCTTGAGATCGGCACGCGGACGCGGACGGTCCTTGGTTTCGGGGTGCCCGTTCACGGTGATGTCCGCGATATAGGTCAGCACCTTGGTGCCGCGGTCGCGGCGGCTGCGGAAATTGAACAGCTCGGGCGTGTCGTCGATGAATTTGGTCGTGTAGGTGTTGTCGAGAAACGTGGGGTGTTTCAGCAGGTTCTCGACAAAGGCGATGTTGGTGCTGACGCCCCGGATGCGAAACTCGCGCAGCGCGCGGTCCATCCGGGCAATCGCCGCCTCGGGCGTCTGCGCGTGGGCCGTGACCTTGACCAGCAGACTGTCGTAGAACCGCGTGATGACGCCGCCTGCATAAGCCGTGCCCCCATCGAGGCGGATGCCCATGCCTGTCGCGCTGCGATAGGCGGTGATGCGGCCGTAATCGGGGATGAAGCTGTTCTGCGGATCTTCGGTCGTGATGCGTGTCTGGAGCGCGTGGCCATGCAGCCGGATTTCATCCTGGCTGTCCTTGCGCGTGGCTTTGGCCAGCGTCTTGCCCTCGGCGATCTTGATCTGGGCCTGCACGATGTCGATGCCGGTGACCTCTTCGGTCACGGTATGCTCGACCTGCACGCGGGGGTTCACTTCGATGAAATAGAACTGGTCGTTGTCCATATCCATCAGGAATTCGACGGTGCCCGCGCATTCGTAGTCCACATGCTTGCAGATCTTGTAACCCAGCTCGCAGACCTCGGCGCGCTGGGCGTCGGTCAGATAGGGGGCGGGCGCACGCTCGACCACCTTCTGGTTGCGGCGCTGGACGCTGCAATCGCGCTCGAAGAGGTGATACATGCCGCCATGCTTGTCACCGAGGATCTGCACCTCGACGTGGCGCGCGCGCAGGATCATCTTTTCCAGATAGCCCTCGCCATTGCCAAAGGCGGCCTCGGCCTCGCGGCGACCCTCCAGCACCTTTTCCTCCAGCTCGTCCGGTCCGTGGATGGGGCGCATGCCGCGCCCGCCGCCGCCCCAGGACGCCTTGAGCATCAAAGGATAGCCCACCTCGGCGGCCTCGGCGCGGATGGCGTCCATATCCTCGCCCAGAACTTCGGTCGCGGGGATGACGGGCACGCCTGCCTCGATGGCGACGCGCCGGGCGCTCGCCTTGTCGCCCAATTGGCGCATGGTCTTGGCCTGGGGGCCGATGAAGGTAATGCCATTGGCCACGCAGGCATCCACGAAATCGGGGTTCTCGGACAGCAGGCCATAGCCGGGGTGGATGGCATCCGCGCCCGATTGCCGTGCGACACGGATGATCTCGTCGATACTCAGATAGGCCGCGACGGGGCCAAGGCCCGCGCCGATGCGATACGCCTCATCCGCCTTGAAGCGGTGCAGGCCCAGCTTGTCCTCTTCGGCAAAGACGGCAACGGTGCGCTTGCCCAGCTCATTGGCGGCGCGCATGATGCGAATGGCGATCTCGCCGCGATTGGCGATCAGGATCTTCTTGAAGTCTGGCATGGCCTATCCCCGTTTGATGTCTTTGCGGGGCTTGGCCCGATTGGCGAGAGAGTGCAAATTGCCGCAGCGCGGCGCAACTTTTTTCTCAGCTTGTCCCATGCGGCGGTACCATGCAATGACCGGGCACGCCGGGACCACCCGTTTGGAAAAAATGCTACCCGCGCCGGGGCGGGATCAGCCGTTCGGGCAGGTCGCCCAAGTGGCGCGCGCCCAACTGGCCCATGTTCGCGCTCATGTCGGCGGTGAGGATGCGCACCAGATAGGGCAGCCCTTCTGGGCCAAGCGCCGCAAGCGCATAGTGCCAGGGCCGCGCCATCATCACGAAATCCGCCCCGAGTGCGAGCGCGCGCAGGATATCGAGCCCGCCGGTGATGCCCCCGTCGAAGATCAGCGGCAGCCTGGTCGCCTTGCGGATCAACGGCAGTTGGCGCGCGCTGGCCGGGGCACCGTCGAACTGGCGCCCACCATGGTTCGAGATCCAGATGCCATCGACGCCCGCCGCTTCAAGCATGGGCACGTCGGCGGGATCGAGCACGCCCTTGACCACCAGCGGCCCGTCCCAATGCGCGCGCAGCCAGTCAAGGTAGGCCGCATCGGGCGAGGTGCGCAGCAGATAGCCTGCGTGCGCCGTTGAGGGCAGGCCCGAAGTGTCGCCCGAATAACCGTCGATCATGCGCATCCGCGGCAGGCCCATGCGCGCCATGCCCAGCGCCCATGCGGGGCGCAGTGCCACCTGCGCCATCAGGCGCGGGGTCAGGCGCGGCGGCTGTGTCAGGCCCGAACGCGTCTGGCGCTCGCGCCGTGAGGCCACGGGCACATCGACGGTCAGCACCAGCACCTTGAAGCCCGCGTCGCGTGCACGCTTCAGCATATCGAGGCGAATGCCCTCGTCGCGCGGTGGATAGAGCTGGAACCACGCGTCCTTGCCCGCGAGCGGGCCGATATCCTCGGGCGTCTGCGCGGCCACGGTCGAGAGCGTGTAGGGCAGGCGCGCAGCGGCGGCGGCGCGCGCCAGATGCCGCTCGGCGTCCGGCCAGACGAGACCGGACATGCCCACGGGGCCGATGCCGAAGGGCAGGGGATGCGCGCGGTCGAAAAGGGTGGTGCCGAGATCCGGTGTGAATTCACCATGAAGGATCGAGGGCATCATCTCGATCTCTTGCAACGCCTCGGAGCCGGCGCGGCGCGCGCGCTCGGTCCCGGTGCCGCTGTCGAGATACTCCCAGACAAATCTGGGCAGACGCGCGCGGGCGCGGGCCTTGAGATCGCTGATCGCGGGATAGGATGTGTCATGGCTCATGCGGCGCATTTGGCGCAGGCGGGGGCGCATTGTCCAGACGTCTTGGCCGGTGTGCCAGCATTGCGCCTGACTGTCGGATATGGTGAAACTTCGGGGTGTTCTGACAGCCTGAAACACAGGCCCACCTTGCCCGAAGGAGAGTGCGATGAGTGCCTGCCCTGCGCAAGGACGCGCCGCATGATGACCGCCTCGCGCGGTATTGCCCTTGGGGCGCTGGGCGCGGCGCTTCTGATCCACGCGGCCTTGGCGGTGTTCTTGCTTGAGAGCGAAGAGGCGCAGATCGAGGGCGGCGCAGGTGCGTCCGAAATGCGGCTGGGCACCAGCTTTGCCGATATGGTTGCGGGCACGCAAACGGCCCTGCAGGCGGTGGAGCGGGCTGAGCGCGCGCCCACGGCCGTCACCCCGCCGCCGGCCGCGCGGCTCGAAGCTGTGACCGCCGCGCCTGTGCCCGCACAGCCGGTGCCCGCAGAGCCTGTGAGGCCGGTCGCGCCAGAGCCGACCAGTGAGGCGCAGGCTGAAGCAAACACTGCCGAGGCGGTTCGGCCTGCCGAGGTTTTGAAATCGCCTGCCGAGCCAAGTGCTGAGCTCAGTGCCGAAGTCACCAGATCCCTGCGCCCCAAGCGCCGCACGCCCGAGTTCGAGGCGACCCATCAGCGCGCCAGAGCTGTGCCTGACCCTGAACCCGCGCCCGATCCCGTGCCCGAGGCCAAGCCCGCCCCTCGCGGCAACGCGGCGCAAGTTGCGGCAGCGGGCGCCGCCACGGGCACCGCGGAGGCAGCCGCGCCAAGCAGTGGAGCCGATGCGCCAGCGTCCAGCGCGGCGGGAAATGCGGCGGCCAGCTCCTATCCCGGCCTCGTCATGGAGCGCATCGCGCGCGTGCCCCGCCCGCGCATGGCCGCGCGCGGCACTGCGGTGGTCACTTTTGCCGTGGCGGCAAACGGCGGGCTGGCCAGTGCCACCATCGCCGCCTCTTCGGGGTCGGGCGCTCTGGACGGCGCCGCGCTGCGCATCATCCAGAGCGCCGCACCGTTTCCGCCGCCGCCGCCCGGCGCGCAGCGCAGTTTCACCATCAGCATCGAGGGCCGCTAGGCAAGCGGTGCGTGTCATGGCGGCAGTCAAAGCGGTGCGCCACAAGTCTGGATCATTTCTTTTGGCCAGCCGCAGTGTTCATCAATAGCGATCCGCGCGCCGCGCCTCTGGCCGATGGCTCAGGTTGAAGGCATGACGCTTTATGCACTCGACATTCCGGGCCGTTTGATTTCTCAATGCCCGAATGAACAGCGAGATCAATTCACGGCCCGGCTGGGGCGTTTTCTGGATGGTGGTGACCGGCCTCTTGTTCGTCATTGTCACCGCACTGGTCAAGACGATTGGGCCACGCCTGCCGGCTGCCGAGACGGCGTTCCTGCGGTATGGTCTGGGGCTGGTCCTGCTGATCCCCGTGATCCCGGCCATGCGCCGCGCACGCCTGACGCCGCGCCTTTGGTCGATCTTCGGGATTCGCGGCGCTGTGCATACGGTGGGTGTCGCGATGTGGTTCTTTGCGATGGCGCATATCCCCATCGCGGATGTCACGGCGATGAACTATCTCGCGCCGATCTATGTCACCATTGGTGCGGCGCTCTTTCTGGGCGAGCGTCTGGCGCTGCGCCGCATGATCGCGGTGCTGATCGGCCTTTTGGGCGCGGTCATCATCCTGCGGCCCGGCATGCGCGAGATTGGGCCGGGGCATCTGGCCATGCTGCTGACCGCCATCAGCTTTGGTGCGTCCTACCTTCTGGCCAAGCTGGCGACGGACGAGGTGTCGCCCGCTGTCGTCGTCACCATGCTGTCGGTGACGGTGACCATTGGTCTTGCGCCATTTGCCGCCCTGAACTGGGTCACGCCCACCATGATGGAGCTGGTGACGCTCTTTGTCGTGGCGGTTCTGGCCACTGCCGCACATTACACCATGATGCTGGCGTTTCGCGCCGCGCCGCTGGCGGTAACGCAGCCGGTGACGTTCTTGCAACTGGTCTGGGCGGTGCTTGTGGGGGCGTTGGTCTTTGGCGAGGCGGTCGACCCCTACGTGGTGCTGGGCGGGCTTGTCATCGTCGGCTCGGTCAGCTTCATCACTTGGCGCGAGGCTGTGCTTAAACGCCGGGCGATCACGCCAAACAGCACTGCAACCAAGGTGTAATGCGCCGGGATGGCGGCCCCCTGCGTCAGACCGCCTTTGGCCTGCGCGTCGGCGACAGTTTCATCCCCGGCGCGGCGAGACGGTTTGCAGGGCCGACCCAGGCATATGCCAGCAGGCAGGGATCGCGGTCGCCCGTGGTGATGCGATGCTCGGCGCCCGAGCGATTGAAGATCAGCGAACCGGGAGCATAAACGGCCCCGTTGTTTTCCGACCACGCGCCCGAGATCGAGATATAGCTTTCCTCGATGTCCTGATGGCTGTGTTGCGGATAGGTCGTGTTCGGTGCAAACAGGACGAACCCCAGGTTCAGCCGGTCTGACTGAACTGGCCCCTTGTGGCCCACGATCTCGCAGAATGCATACTTGCGGGCCAGCGCCTTTGGCAGCTGCTCATAGCCGTACTCCCACGTCAGGGCGCCGCGCACTTCGCGCAGGGCGCGGGCCATTCCCTGCATTGCAGCCCGTTCGCCCAGATCGAGGGCGCGGGGCAGGTGGGCCGTGACGGGCCGCGCTTCGGGCGTTCGTGGCAATATCGGGGGGTTGGACGCAATCGTCGCGGACAGGCTATCGCGCACCCGCTTGCGATGACTGCGGATCTCGGAACTGCCCCCGTCCGAGCCAAATCGGTAGAGCGAATCGAACTCGCGCAGCAGATAGAGCCAGTCGGGGTTGTCCGTCAGGCGCTGCGCCTCGGAATGTGCGCCAATGGCACCGGATGCGCCCGTCTGAGTGTCGTCTGCGGCGCCGGTCGTTGCGGGGGGCGTGTCTTCGCTCATCTCGTGGACTTTCGGCATGTTGTACGGGTTGCCAAAAGTTGAACCACAAAGCCTTTTGCCCGCGCAAGCGCCTGAGACGTCGCAGGATAGGCCAAAGACGACAAATGCTGCCGGGCAGGGCGCCCGGCAGCATTCTGGATCTCGCGGGGTCCGGGGCGCAACGGCGCCCCGGAGGAAGAATTTAGACGAACCACCAGCGCTCGGCCCAACGCTCGCCGTCCATGTCCCAGTTGGACGCGATCTGCTCGGGCTTGCCGATTTTCTTGGACGAGGCAAACACGTAGTTGGCGAACATCGGGATGACGATGGAGCCTTGGGTGCTGACGATCTCTTGCAACTCGAAATACTGCTCTTGGCGCTTGTCCTGATCGAGTTCGGCGCGGGCCTCTTTCAGCAGCGCGTCGAATTTCTCGTTGCACCAGAAGCCATCGTTCCAGTCCGCACCGCAGGTGAAGGCTGTCGAGAACATCTGGTCCTGCGTCGGGCGTCCGCCCCAGTAGACGGCGGTGAAGGGTTTCTTCATCCACACATCCGACCAGTAGCCATCGTTCGGCTCGCGCACGACCTTGAGGTTGATGCCAGCCTCCTTGGCCGAGTTCTGATAGAGCGTCGCCGCACTGACCGCATCCGCGAAGGCCGCATCCGCCGCCGAGAGGCTGACGTCGAGCGAATCCATGCCTGCCTCTTTGAGGTAGAACTTGGCCTTTTCGGGATCGAAGGTCTTCTGCTCCAGCTCGGTGTTGTAGAACTGCTGACCTTGCCCGATCGGAATGTCGTTGCCGACCGAGCCGTAGCCAAAGAGGATCTTTTCCACCAGCTCTTCACGGTTGATTGCGTATTTCAACGCAAGGCGCACGTTGTTGTCGGTATAGGGGTCCGCACGGGAATCCATCGCGAAGGTGAAGTGCTGCGTGCCTGCGATCGAGCTGATGTCGAGGTCGGGGTTGCGCGCAAGCAGCCCAATGGTCTTGAGGTCCAGCTTGTCGACGGTGTCGACATCGCCCGAGACCATCGCCGTGGTGCGCGCGTTCTGGTCGGTCAGGGACAGCAATTCGATGCTGTCGAACCACCCTACATCGTCGCGCCAATGGTTTTCGTTGCGCTCAAGGCTCGAGCTGACGCCGGGATTGAAATCCGCCAGCACATAGCTGCCGCAACCATCACCGGATCGCCAATCGATTCCGTCGTCCGTGACCGGCAGAACGGGCAGGTGATAGTCGCTGAGGATGAAGGGGAAGTCGGCGTTGCCGCCTTCGAGCGTGAAGACGACCGTGTCGCCTTCGACCTTGATGTCCTCGATCGGGGCCACGATGGGCGCCGCGGCGGACGTGGAGCCTTCGCTGCGGTGAAAATCGACGGATGCCGCGACATCCTCGGGCGTCACTTCCTTGCCCGAGTGATACATCACGCCCTTGCGGATCTTGAAACGCCAGGTCTTGGCGTCGGAAGACGCCTCCCAGCTTTCGGCGATTTCGGGGCCGACCGTGCCATCGGGCAGCACTTCGGTGATGTGCCCGTCCTTGGCAAAGGTGATCGCCAGCATATAGCCGTTCGACCACTGGCCGGGGTTCAGCGTGTCGGTGGTCTGGCCGTGGCCCTTGCCACAGCGCAGATGTCCGCCGCGTTTGGGCGTGGAGGCATAGGCGCCCCCGAGCGGCAGAGAAGCCGCGATGGCGCCAGCGGCGGTGGTTTTCAGAAATCCGCGCCTGTCGAGGCGGCCATTCGTGATGAGCGACATGTATATCTTCCCTTTTATCGTTTCTCTCAAGGTCTTGTTCGTCGTCCCGCCATGTTGGACGGGACGTGCCTTGCAGTTCCGGTTTTTCTGCGCCGGGGCGGTTTCCGGGTCCGCCGCCCGCAGGTGCCCCGATCCGGGGCAGGCAGACTGTTGTGCGCAGTCGAAGGGTATTATGGGCCGGGGCCGCGTTGCAACCGCTAATGGCCACTGCAAACGGCCAGCTAAGGTAAACTGGATCATTTGCGTTGTTGATTGACGAGTCAATCAAAATCCAATAGCGCGGGAATGAAGTTTGTGTGACACAGCAAAGGCCGCCAATATGCCCAAGATCGGGATGGAGCCCATTCGCCGCGCCGCCCTCGTCAGCGCCACGATCAGCGAAATCGGCGCACGCGGCTCACTGGATGTGACGGTTGCGCAAATCGCCCGCCGGGCGGGCGTTTCGGCGGGTCTGGCGCATCATTACTTCGGCTCCAAAGAGCAGATATTTGCCGCTGCGATGCGCCATATCCTGACGCTGTATGCGGCGCAGGTGCGCGGTGCGCTCGTCATGGCGACATGCCCGCGCACCCGGATCGAGGCAATCATCCGCGCCAGCTTTACCGCGATGAGCACCCGGCCCGAGCATATCGCCGCCTGGCTGAATTTTTACGTGCAGGCCCGCAAATCCCCCGAGACGGCGCGCCTGTTGGCGATTTATCACCGACGGCTGCAATCAAACCTGCATCACGCCTTTGCCCAGATCGCGCCCGCCCGCGCCGACATGCTGGCACGCGGGGCCGCCGCGATGATCGACGGTCTCTACTGCCGCCACGCAACCGGCGCGGATGCGCATGTCTCGGCCCGCGCGGTCGAGACGCTATTGCATTACGTCGCACTGGCGCTGGACGAACGCCCATCCCACCCCAAGACAGGAGCACCCTCATGAGCCGCCCCAACATCCTGATTTTCATGGTCGATCAGCTGAACGGCACGTTCTTTCCCGACGGTCCGGCCGAATGGCTGCACGCGCCAAACCTCAAGCGCCTCGCCGCCCGTTCCACCCGGTTCGCCAATGCCTATACTGCCAGCCCCCTTTGTGCGCCGGCGCGCGCCAGCTTCATGTCGGGGCTGTTGCCGTCGCGGGGCCGCGTCTATGACAACGCCGCCGAATTTGCCGCCGATATTCCGACATATGCGCATCACCTGCGCCGCGCGGGCTATCAGACGTGCCTTTCCGGCAAGATGCATTTTGTCGGTCCCGACCAGATGCACGGTTTCGAAGAGCGCCTGACGACCGACATCTATCCGGCTGATTTTGGCTGGACGCCAGATTATCGCAAGCCGGGCGAGCGGATCGACTGGTGGTATCACAACATGGGCAGCGTCACGGGCGCGGGCGTTGCAGAAATCTCGAACCAGATGGAATATGACGACGAAGTCGCCTATGAGGCCACCCGCAAGGTCTATGATCTGGCGCGCGGCAAGGATGATCGCCCATGGTGCCTGACCGTCAGCTTTACCCATCCGCATGATCCATATCTCGCGCGCAAGAAATACTGGGATCTCTACGAGGATTGCGAACATCTGCTGCCCGAGGTTCCGGCGATGGATTACGCCGACCACGACCCCCATTCGCAGCGCATCTTCGATGCCAACGACTGGCGCAGCTATGACATCACCGAAGATCACATTCGCCGCGCGCGCCGTGCCTATTTCGCCAATATCTCATATCTCGATGACAAGATCGGCGAGGTGATGGAGGCGCTCGACGGCACGCGCCAGACAGAAGACACGATCATCCTCTTTGTGTCGGATCATGGCGACATGCTGGGCGAGCGGGGTCTTTGGTTCAAGATGAGCTTCTACGAAGGCTCGGCCCGCGTGCCGATGATGATCGCCGCCCCCGGCATGGTGCCGGGACGCATCGACGCCCCGGTCAGCACTATCGACGTCTGTCCGACATTGTGTGATCTGGCAGGGGTGTCCATGGAAGAGGTCGCGCCTTGGACGACCGGGCAATCGCTGGTCACGCTGGGGCAGGGCGCCGCGCGCGAGGCGCCGGTGGCGATGGAATATGCGGCCGAGGCATCCTACGCGCCGCTGGTGTCGCTGCGCCAGGGCAAGTGGAAGTTCAATCGCTGCGCCATCGACCCTGATCAACTCTTTGATCTGGAGGCCGATCCGCATGAGTTGAACGATCTGGCCGCCGATCCGGCCCATGCCAAAACGGTTGAGGCGTTCAGCGATATGGCAGATTCGCGCTGGGATCTGGCAGCGTTCGACGCGCAGGTCCGCGAAAGTCAGGCGCGCCGCTGGGTCGTCTACGAGGCGCTGCGCGAGGGAGGTTATTATCCGTGGGACTATCAGCCGCTGAAAAAGGCGTCCGAACGCTATATGCGCAATCACATGGATCTGAATGTGGTCGAGGAAAACGCGCGTTTTCCGCGCGGCGACTAGCGCGGTTTGATCCGGGTCAATGCGCGGGCGGTGCGGCCCGCGCATGATGCTGGCAACTTGCAATAAAAGGAGCCAAGCCGATGACCCATGTCCCTCACCAACTCAGCGCCGAATTTCCCGACAAGGCTGATCAGATCGCCCAGATGGAGCAGTCGAACGCGCATTTCGCCAAGCTGGCGGCTGAATATGACGCGGTAAACCGCACCATCCACAAGGCCGAGACGAATATCGCTCCCATGGACGAGTTGGCCGAGAGCGAGCAGCGCCGCAAGCGCGCCGCGCTCAAGGACGAGATCTACGCGATGCTGACCAAGCCCGCTCAGCCTACCTCGTAGGGCAGCACACCGCGCGCGTCTGGCCGAATGGTCAGGCGCCGCTCGAGCGGGGGGATGGAGCGCTGATGGCACTCTGTCCGTTCGCAGATCCGGCATGAGATTCCGATGGGCTCGAACGCGGCGGGACTGCTGAGATCGAGCGTGTCGGCATAGACGAGGGCGGGGGCATGTTTCACCTCGCATCCCAGCGCTATGGCAAAGCGGCGCACGGGGGCACCGAAATGTCCACCGGGCTTGGAGACATCGCGCGCAAGGTTGATGTAGCGCACACCGTCCGGCGTCTCGGCCAGTTGGCGCAAGAATCGCCCCGGCGTCTCGAAGGCGGCATGCACGTTCCACAAGGGGCACGCACCGCCATAGCGTGCGAATTGCATCCGCGTGGCCGAGTGCCGCTTGGTGATCGTGCCTGCCTGATCCACCCTGACAAAGAAGAACGGGACGCCCTTTGCACCGGGGCGTTGCAGCGTCGAGAGGCGGTGGCACACCTGCTCGATCGACGCGCCAAAGCGATGGGCAAGCACCTCCAGATCATGGCGGCAGTCACGCGCGGCCTTCAAGAAGGCGGTGTAGGGCATCAGCGCGGCCCCCGCGTAGTAATTGGCCAGCCCGATCTTGGCGATGGCGCGCGCCTCGCCTGACTGGAATCGCGCCAGATCCAGCGTCGCCTCAAGCAGCTTGTCCTGCGTCAAGAGCGCGAGTTGCAGAAGCATCTGAAATCTTCGGGTCTCAGGTGCGGCCTGCGCGCTGAGATAAAGAATGCCGCTGTCCCGGTCGAGCCGCCTCAGCGGGCCGTCGTCCGTTTTGACGACGGTGATCCCGATCCGCGCGAGCGCCTCGCCGGCGCCCTCGGGCGCGCCCGACGCCCCTGCGAAACGCTCGGCGGCGCGATCGACCGCGTCGATGTAATTGTCGCAATAGTGAAAGAAATCGCGCACTTCGGTCCAGGGGCTTTGCTGGGCATAGGCATCATTCGCCCCCAGCGCCTCATCGAGTGAGGCAAGCCGCTCATGCGTCTGGCGGTAGGCGGCGTGCAGTTCCAGAAACGCGCGCGCAACGGCGGGGGCGTTCGAGGCCACCAGCCGCAGATCGGCCAGCCCCGGCGGATCGCCAAAGACGGGATCCGCCAGCGCCTCGCGGATGTCACCCACCATGCGCTCGGCCTCGCCCGAGCCGAGCTCGGTCACGTCAAAGCCGAACTCCTGCGCCAGTGCCAGCACGACGGTTGTGCTGACGGGGCGATTGTTGTTCTCCATCTGGTTCAGATAGGGCAGGGATATGCCCAGACGGGCCGCGAAATCCTTCTGGGTCAGGCCGACGCGCTGGCGCGTCTCGCGCAGTTTGGCCCCGGCATAGAGCTTTCTGGTTGCCATATGCGCCTCATTTGCAAGTTAGCCTAAAGCGCAGACTATGTTTGCAAACCCGCGCGTGCAAGCCGCGCCTCGCGGCGCATCACCAGCACGATCGTCACGACCGCGCCAATGGCGGTGACCAGCATAATCCACAAGAGAGGGTAGGCCCCCGATTGCGGCGTCAGCCACGCGCCCGCCAGCGCCGACAGCGCCGCGCCCCCGCCAATCATCAGTGCGCCCGCAAGGCCGCTGGCCGTACCGGCCAGTTCGGGGCGCACCGAAAGGGCGCCTGCGGTGGCGTTGGGGATGGTCATGCCATTGCCAAGCCCCATGAGGATCATGAGGCCGAAGAAGCTGATCGCGGTGCCGTAGCCTGCGTAAAACAGCGCCAGATTCAGGGCGATGCCGACCGCGTTGGCGATCGTGCCCCAGTAAACCATCCGGTTGACCCCGATCTCGACCGAGTAGCGCCCCGACAGGTAATTGCCTGCGAAGTAGCCCAAGGCGGGCGCGCCAAAGTAAACCCCGATCTGGCCGGGGGTGAGGTGAAAGACATGGTCGCCCACGTATGGCGCGCCGCCGAGGTAGGCGAAAAACGCACCCGAAGACAGCGCCGCCGAGCCCGCATAGCCCCAAAAGCGCAGCGATCTCAGCAAGATGGGGTATTCGCGAAACTGCTGCCCAAGGCTCAGCCCGCTGCCCTGCGCCGTCTCGCCCAGATCGGCCCAGGTGAGCGCGAGGATCAATATGCCCACCACCGCCAGCGCCCAGAAATTCGCCTGCCAGCCAAAGGCTTGCTCAAGCATGCCGCCGAACATCGGGCCGATCATCGGCACGATGGCCATGCCCATGGTGACATAGCCGATCATGCTGGCCGCGCGGTCCTGCGGGACCATGTCGCGCACCACCGCCCGGCTGAGGACCATGGCAACGACGATGCCCGCCTGCACCATGCGAAACGTCAGGAACATCCCAGCGCTGGTTGACAGGGCGCACCCGACGCTGGCGAGGATAAAGATGATCATGCCCGCCAGAATGACGGGGCGGCGGCCCAATTTATCCGAAATGGGGCCGATCAGGATCTGCAAAACCGCGTTGACCGCAAGGTAGAGCGCGACCGACAGTTGCATCAGCCGGTAAGGCGCGTCGAACGCATCGGCCATGTTCGGCAGTGAAGGGAGGAATATGTTCATTGCCAGCGCCGACAGGCCCGTCATCAGGATCAACGTCGAGATATGCGGCGGCGTCTTGCGGTCGAGGAATTTGACTGGGCTCTTGCTGGTCATTCGCAATGGCTAGGCCCGCTCTGCCGGAGAGTCCATGTAGGCGGCGGCGGTTTTGCAGGTTTGCAAAATTCACCGTGCTGCGTTGCCAGAGTTTGCAAATTTGCCGAAATTCCCTGTCGCATCTGGCGTTATTGAGTATATCTTGCCCAAAATGCGACATGGCTTGTCTGGCCATGCAGACAGGGAGAGCGCCGTGAAAGATATCTTGCAGGAACTCGAGGATCGCCGCGCCGAGGCGCGTATGGGTGGCGGCGCAGCCCGTGTCGACGCGCAGCATTCCAAGGGCAAGCTGACGGCGCGCGAGCGGGTCGAGCTGCTGCTGGATGAGGACAGCTTTGAGGAATTCGACATGTTCGTCGCCCATCGCTGCACCGATTTCGGCATGGAGAAAGAGCGGCCCTACAGCGACGGTGTCGTCACCGGCTGGGGCACGATCAATGGCCGCATGGTCTATGTGTTCAGCCAGGATTTCACCGTGCTGGGCGGATCGGTCAGCGAGACGCACGCCAAGAAGATCTGCAAGATCATGGATATGGCGGTGCAGAATGGCGCGCCGGTGATCGGTATCAACGATTCGGGCGGCGCGCGCATTCAGGAGGGCGTCGACAGCCTTGCGGGCTACGGCGAGGTGTTTCAGCGCAATATCACCGCCTCGGGTGTGGTGCCGCAGATCAGCGTCATCATGGGCCCCTGCGCGGGCGGGGCGGTCTATAGCCCCGCGATGACCGACTTCATCTTCATGGTGAAGGACAGCAGCTATATGTTCGTCACAGGCCCCGAAGTGGTCAAGACCGTCACAAACGAGCATGTGACTGCCGAGGAACTGGGCGGCGCGACCACGCACACACGCAAATCCAGCGTCGCCGATGGCGCGTTCGAGAACGATGTCGAGGCGCTGGCCGAGGTGCGACGCCTGGTCGATTTCCTGCCCAGCAGCAACCGCGAAAAGCCCCCTGTGCGCCCGTTCTTTGACCGGCCTGGCCGGATCGAGGACAGCCTCGACACGCTGGTGCCGGACAATCCCAACATGCCCTACGACATGAAGGAATTGATCCTGAAAATCGCGGATGAGGGCGATTTCTATGAGATTCAGGAAGAATTCGCCAAAAACATGATCACCGGTTTCATCCGCATCGAGGGGCAGACCGTGGGGGTCGTGGCCAACCAGCCGATGGTGCTGGCCGGGTGCCTCGATATCGACAGCTCGCGCAAAGCCGCGCGGTTCGTGCGCTTTTGCGACTGCTTCGAGATCCCGCTTTTGACGCTGGTGGATGTCCCGGGCTTTCTGCCCGGCGTCACGCAGGAATATAACGGCGTTATCAAGCACGGCGCCAAGCTTCTCTTTGCGTATGGCGAGGCGACGGTGCCCAAGGTCACGGTCATCACGCGCAAGGCGTATGGCGGGGCCTATGTGGTCATGGCGTCCAAGCATCTGCGCGCGGATTTCAACTATGCCTGGCCTACGTCCGAGATCGCGGTGATGGGCGCCAAGGGGGCGACCGAGATCATTCATCGCAGCGACCGGGGCAATCCCGAGAAGCTGGCGGCGCACGCCAAGGATTACGAAGACCGCTTTGCCAGCCCCTTTGTCGCCGCCGAGCGCGGATTTGTGGATGAGGTCATCATGCCCCATTCGACGCGCAAGCGCGTTGCGCGCGCCTTTGCCTCGCTGCGCGGGAAAAAGGCGCAGATGCCGTGGAAAAAGCACGACAACATCCCGCTGTGACATGCAGTGGCAAGCGGCAGGGGCGATCATCGTGATCTTGACGTCATGGCAGAAGGCGCAGGGAACTGCGCCGCTTCGGTCCGCGTTCGTTGCGGTAAAGGAGTCATGTCATGGCCAAACGGGCGAAACCCAGAATCAAGGACGCGGATACCTACGAGGCGCTGCGCGATCAGGGCGCGTCCAAGGAGAAGGCAGCGCGGATCGCAAACGCTCAGGCCAACGACGCGATGAACCCGTCCAAAAAGGGCGGCAAGGCCAGCCCCTACGAGGAATGGACCAAAGACGCGCTGTACGAGCGCGCACAGGACATTGGAATCAGTGGCCGGTCGAAAATGAACAAGGATCAATTGATCAAAGCGCTGCGAAATCACTGAACTTTCGGACGTCCGTGCGGGTGCTTTCAGGCCCGGTTGTCGCATTTGCGCTGGGCGCAACCTGCGCGGTAGCATCCCCTGATCCGGTAGTGCTTCCTTCGGGAATTTCTGCACGGCTTCATGAGGTGATCGGGCCCGAGGAAGGGCATCTGCGCCTGCGCTATGTGGCGGACGGGTTCGACCCATTGGGCGTCGACCCGGAGGTCTTATTGGCTGACATGACTTTTCTGTGTGAAAACAGTGTGCTACCTGAGGCCGAAGCGCTGGGCACATCTCCGCGCATCACCGTGTCAATTGCCGACCGGCCTGCTGAATTCGGCGTGCTCGATACCGATGTGCGCCAGAGCTTTGAGGCCTTTACCATCGACGGCGACACCTGCATCTGGGAGGCATTCTGATGCATCCACAATATCTTGCGCGGTCCGTCTCACCTTCACAGATTTGTGAGGCTTTGGGGCCACATACGCGCCGCATTCGTGCAGCAGCGTATCGCTTTGCTGAAAACTACTCTATTCTTGCTCTGGATTGCACCCAAGCAATCCTTACCTCGAAGATCCGGCGGGGGCTGGGCGTGTGCCCGACCCTGCCTTCAATAAGTGACAGGAGAATTCAATGTCGAATGCTATCAAAAGCCTCATGGCCCTCGGCCTGGTCGTTGCCGTCTCGGCTTGCCAGCAGGCACCCGAAGATGACTACGTCGTGGTCGAGCCCGTTACGGTCGAGCCCGTCGAGAGCGGCAAGTACTAATCCGAATTTTCGGATTGTAATACCGGGACAGGCCGCTTGGCCTGTCCCGAACCATGCCATAAACTTGCGCCAGCGCCTCGCATCGGAGGGCGCTGCATGATCAAGCATCGCGGGTTTCCCGGCAGATTGCCGTCGACCGATTTCCAATTCACGATACGCCGCGCCAATCCCAAGGGCGCAACGCCGCTTGTCCGGCGCGAGCGATATGCAGACCGGCGCACGCCCGACCGGCGCGCTGATACCGGCTTTGTCCGCGCCCTCTACGAATGTTTTGGAGACGAGCCGTTCGAGCGGGGCAATCTCGATGCCGGCAGGCTGTCGTGGCTTTTGGGCCGCGAGGTGCTGACGGTCTCGGATCCGTTTGATCCCACGGACTACGAAGCGCTTTTGGTGCTCGATGTCGAGGCGGCGCGGCGATCCTTTCCTGCGGCCTTCGATGATGATGAGGAGGGGGCATGAGCCTGCCCTGCGCGTATGTGCTGGGCTTTGGCGTGAATTTGCCCATTGCCCGGCCATCTGCGCGAAATACAGCCGATGCTTGTATTCCATGCCAAAATGACTTGGCGGCGTGCCTGGTCGGTGGCACGGTCATTTCCGTAGTGGCGGGCCTTCCCCAAGGGTCCGGGGCATATTGCCCGAACCGTTACCCTTCCCCTGATGGGCGGCGCGTCGCAGCATTGCGAGCGTCGCTCTTTTTTTGCCCTGTATCAGCGGCTTGGGCGGATGCGCGGCAAGTCGCGCATGGGGGTAAAACGGGGGTTGCGTCCTTTGACGAGGGCCGCTTTTTGACCTTTGATAAAACTGCGTTTCGCGCGGTTCAACAAAGAGGCGGCCCACCATGCATCGACACTTCAAGAAACAACCAAAGGCTGTATTGGCCTTCCTTGCGCTATCATCTGTCGCGGCCTGCGGCGACACGGTCGTCGAGCAGGCGGCGATCGGGGGCGTCGGCGGGCTTGGCGCGTCGGCGATCCTTGATGGCAATCTGGCTACGGGCGCCGTTGTCGGCGCTGCGGGCAATGTCGCCTATTGTCAGGCCTTCCCCGAACGCTGCAACTGACGCGCCCGCGCGGCGCGCGATCTGCGACACGACATTCATCGGACCATCCGTGCCACCGGGCGCGGGTGGTCTTTGCCGTTTCAAGACCCATTCATAAGGGAAGATGCTCATGTTCAAGAAGATCCTGATCGCCAACCGGGGCGAAATTGCCTGCCGCGTCATCAAGACGGCCCGTGCAATGGGTATCCAGACGGTCGCCATCTATTCGGACGCCGACCGCAACGCGCTGCATGTGCGCATGGCGGATGAGGCGGTGCATATCGGCCCCGCGCCCGCAAGCGAGTCGTACATCGTCATCGACAAGGTAATGGCCGCGATCAAGCAGACTGGCGCCGAAGCGGTGCATCCGGGCTATGGCTTCTTGTCCGAGAACGCAAAGTTCCCCGAGGCGCTACAGGCTGCTGGGGTTGCCTTTATCGGGCCGCCCAAGGGCGCGATCGAGGCGATGGGCGACAAGATCACCTCGAAAAAGCTGGCCCAAGAGGCGGGCGTCAGCACCGTTCCGGGCTATATGGGCCTGATTGAGGATGCCGAGGACGCGGTCAAGATCTCGAATGAGGTCGGCTATCCGGTGATGATCAAGGCCAGTGCCGGGGGCGGCGGCAGGGGTATGCGTATCGCCTGGAACGACGACGAGGCGCGCGAGGGATTTCAAAGCTCGAAGAATGAGGCGGCCAGCAGTTTTGGCGACGACCGGATCTTTATCGAGAAGTTCGTGACGCAGCCGCGCCACATCGAGATCCAGGTGCTGTGCGACAGCCATGGCAACGGGATTTACCTGGGCGAGCGGGAGTGCAGCATCCAGCGCCGCAATCAGAAGGTCATCGAAGAGGCACCCAGCCCGTTTCTGGACGCTGAAACCCGCGCTGCGATGGGCAAACAGGCCGTCGCCCTGGCCCAGGCCGTGGATTACACCAGTGCGGGCACGGTCGAATTCATCGTCGATGGCGATCGCAACTTCTACTTTCTCGAGATGAACACGCGCCTTCAGGTGGAGCATCCGGTGACCGAGCTGATCACTGGCGTCGATCTGGTCGAACAGATGATACGCGTCGCCAATGGCGAAGCGCTGAGCCTGCGCCAGGACGACGTAAAGCTGAACGGCTGGGCAATGGAAACCCGCCTTTATGCAGAAGATCCCTACCGCAACTTCCTGCCCTCCATCGGGCGGCTGACGCGGTATCGCCCGCCCGAAGAGGTGGCCGTCGAGGGCGCTATCGTGCGCAACGATACCGGCGTCTACGAGGGCGGCGAAATCTCGATGTATTACGATCCGATGATCGCCAAGCTTTGCACCTGGGGGCCGGACCGCATGGCGGCAATCGAGGGGATGCGCACTGCGCTCGACAGTTTTGAGGTCGAGGGGATCGGCCATAACCTGCCCTTCCTGAGTGCTGTGATGGACCACCCCAAGTTCGTCTCGGGCAATATCACCACGGCCTTCATCGCCGAGGAATATCCCGAGGGCTTCGAGGGCGCTGTGCTGGACGATGCGCTGCTGCGCCGTATCGCCGCCTCATGTGCCGCGATGCACCGCATTGCCGAGATCAGGCGCACCCGCATTTCTGGCCGCATGGACAATCACGAGCGCAAGGTGGGCGACGATTGGAACGTGGCGCTGCAAGGCACCAGCTATGATCTGCGCATCGAAGCCCGGCGCGGCGGCGCGACGGTGCATTTCGCCGATGGCGGTAATATCGAAGTGGTGAGCGACTGGACGCCGGGCGACCATCTGGCGCGCATCGACGTGGAGGGCATGCCCCTCGTGCTCAAGGTCGGCAAGATTTCGGGCGGGTTTCGCGTGCGCTGCCGCGGCGCGGACCTCAAGGTGCATGTGCGCACGCCGCGCCAGGCCGAACTGGCCGCCAAGATGCCCGAGAAGCAGCCGCCCGACACGTCCAAGATGCTGCTCTGCCCGATGCCGGGCCTCGTCGTGAAAATGAACGTCGCGGTGGGCGATGAGGTGCAGGAGGGGCAGGCCCTTTGCACCATCGAGGCCATGAAGATGGAGAACATCCTGCGCGCCGAGCGGCGCGGCATCGTCAGCACCGTCAATGCCGGGCCGGGCGACAGCCTGGCGGTGGATGAGATCATAATGGAGTTCGAATAACCTGCCATGGGGGCGCCCGCATCATACCATGGCGCGTCAGTGCTCTTGTGCCTCGCAGTGCTGTCGCTGACGGCATGCAAGCGCAGCAGCGAAGCCGACATGCGCGATGTGCTGCAAGGCTGGGCACCAATTGGCGAGACGATCAGCTTTGCGGCCGAGCGAGGCTGTGCGGCAGGGCTCTTTGAGTTGGTGGATGGGCGCATTGCATCCAAGATGCGTGTGGCGGACAGTGTGCGTGAGGCCGCAATGGTGCTGCGGGGGCAGGGCGCGGTCGCGATCGACGATGTCCGCCTCAGCCCCGAGGATGCGATAGAAGCCTTGATCGAGGCTGACCGCGCCGCCGGCATGGGGATGCGAATGGCCGGCCTTGAGGCGCGCGCCTGCATGGATGATGAGACCCAAGGCGCTTTTGGCGCCGCATTGGTCGCGCCGCGTGCGGTTCTGATGGTCGGGCGCGACCAGCGCATTCTGGCGTTGATGGACGTGGATGCGGGCGTGTTGATTGCGGCCATGGGGGCGAAATGAGCAGGATGTGCCCCTCTCAGCTTTGCCGGTCTCAGTTGCCAAGTCCGCGCCGCTCTTCGATCTCCTGCTCGCGCAACGGAAGCTTGTCGATGGTGCGGGTAATCTCGCGCACGCTCCATGGACTGGGTTTGCGCAGGTATATGGTGCCATCCTTGACGATAAGCGCCAACATGAAGCCGCGCGGGCGCAGCGCCGTGCGCACAGAGGTGTTGGCGCCGGGATCAGTATCGGTCACGATCACGACGTCGCGCTCGCTCAATTCCTCCAGATCGTCCATCAACAGGTTCATCTGGCGGACGAACTGGGGATCATTGGGGCTGTCGGCAAAGACCACAAGGGGTCTGTTTTTCCATAGAAATTGTTTCAAATCCGCATCGGCCCCGTCGATGACGATGCTCTCGGGCGCTGGTTCGGTTTCAACCGATGACGTCTCTTGGGCAGTCAGCGGAAAGGCCAAAAGGCTAGTAAAAACAAGGCTGAGTATTGGTTTCATTGGCACTCCTCTTGGGCATGATATAAGCGGACGGGCGCCGATTGCGATGCGCAAAATGCCCCATATCCCTCAATTTTTTGCGTTAAGAGCATCATCAGCATTCTTCCCTAGCACGGTTGGCATATCCCAGTGCCGCCCATACCGGTGCGGCACCGCAGCCAAAGGCGGGCCGACACATGGAAATAATCCTGCACCTTGGGGCGCATCGCAGCGCCTCGACCAGCTTTCAATACTACCTGCGCAAGAACGGTGCGCGCCTGGCGGCGGCGAGCATCGGCGCCTGGGGGCCGCAGCAGACGCGCAAGGGATTGATGGAGGGTGTTCTGGCGCGCCCCGGCATGCTGAGCCCAGCCGAACAGGCGGCGCGGGCGCGCGGGCGCATCGCCTTGGCGCTTGCGGATGCCGAGGCTTCCGGGATCCGGCAGCTGATCATCTCGGACGAGAACATGATCGGCACACCGCGCGGCACACTGCGCGATGCGCGCCTTTATCCGGCCATCGGCGAACGGATGGCGCGCTATGCCGCGGCATTCGGCGGGCGCATCACGCGCATCGCGCTGTCGGTGCGTGCGCAGGATGCCTGGTGGGCCTCCTGCATCGCCTATGGGGTGGCGCGCAGCGCACAGGTGCCGCCGTCTCAGCGGCTGGCGCGCATTGCTGCGGATCCGCGGGGCTGGCGCGATGTGATCACCGATCTGGCCTGCGCCTTGCCAGAGGCCCAGCTGATCGTCATGCCGCACGAGACGTTCGCATCGCGGCCCGAGGCGCGCCTGAAGGTGCTGACTGGGCTGCAAGATGTGCCGAAGGCGCATGCGCGAGAATGGCTGAACCGCGCGCCCGATCTGCCGGCGCTTCGCAATCTGGTTTTCGAGCGGGGTGGACATCCTGCCATCCTGCCTCAGGGAGAGGGCATGTGGCAGCCCTTCGGGCCCGAAGAGCGTGCGGCCCTGCGCGAGGCCTATGCGGACGATCTATACTGGCTGCGCGCGGGCGCGGACGGATTGGCGATTTTGACAGAAGAACCGGGCCGGGATCAGGTGGGGTCAACACCACTGTTTCAGGCCGACATGAGAGGACGAAACAATGACCAAGAAGGTGCAAGAAGACTGGCGCAAGCTGGCCGAGGCTGAGCTGAAGGGCCGCCCGCTGGAGGATCTGACGTGGCACACGATTGAGGGCATCGACGTGAAGCCGCTCTATACCGCCGAGGATGTAGAGGGGCTGGAGCATATGGGAGGCATCCCCGGTGCCGCGCCCTTTACCCGCGGGGTCAAGGCAACGATGTACGCGGGGCGCCGCTGGACCATCCGGCAATATGCCGGTTTTTCCACCGCCGAGGAATCCAACGCCTTTTACCGGCGCAACCTGGCGGCCGGACAGCAGGGTGTCAGCGTCGCCTTCGATCTGGCGACGCATCGCGGCTATGACAGCGATCACCCCCGCGTCGAGGGCGATGTGGGCAAGGCGGGCGTGGCGATTGATTCGGTCGAGGACATGAAGATCCTCTTTGACCAGATCCCGCTGGATCAGGTCAGCGTCAGCATGACGATGAACGGTGCGGTGATCCCCATCCTCGCCAGCTTCATCGTTGCCGGCGAAGAACAGGGACATGACAAGTCGGTGCTGTCGGGCACGATTCAGAACGACATTCTGAAGGAATTCATGGTGCGCAACACCTATGTCTATCCGCCCCAGCCCAGCATGCGCATCATCAGCGACATCATCGAATACACCTCGAACGGCATGCCCCGGTTCAATTCGATCTCTATCTCAGGCTACCATATGCAGGAGGCGGGCGCGAATCTGGTGCAGGAGCTGGCCTATACGCTGGCGGATGGGCGTGAGTACGTGCGCGCGGCCATCGAGGCGGGCATGGACGTCGACAAATTCGCGGGACGGCTCAGCTTTTTCTTCGCCATAGGCATGAACTTCTTCATGGAGGCGGCCAAGCTGCGCGCCGCGCGCCTTCTATGGCATCGCATCATGACCGAGTTCGGTGCCCAAAACGAACGCTCGAAAATGCTGCGCACCCATTGCCAGACCAGCGGTGTCAGCTTGCAGGAGCAGGATCCGTACAACAACGTCGTGCGCACCGCCTATGAGGCGATGAGCGCGGTCCTAGGTGGCACGCAATCGCTGCATACCAACGCCCTTGATGAGGCGATGGCGCTGCCGACCGAATTCAGCGCGCGCATCGCCCGCAACACACAGCTGATCTTGCAAGAGGAAACGGGCGTCAGCGCCGTCGTCGACCCGCTGGCCGGTAGCTATTATGTCGAAAGCCTCACCGCTGAACTGGCGGAAAAGGCATGGGAGCTGATGGAAGAGGTCGAGGAGATGGGCGGCATGACCAAGGCCGTGGCCAGCGGCATGCCCAAGCTGCGCATCGAGGAATCGGCGGCCACGCGTCAGGCGATGATCGACCGCGGCACCGAGGTGATCGTCGGCGTCAACAAGTATCGCCGCGACAAGGAAGATCCGATCGACCTGCTCGACATCGACAATTCCAAGGTGCGCGACAGTCAGATCGCCCGGCTGGAGCGCATCCGCGCCGAGCGTGACGAGGCGGCCTGCAACGCTGCGCTGGACGAGTTGGAGCGCCGTGCGCGCGAGGGGGGCAATCTGTTGGAGGCGGCAGTCGAGGCCGCCCGCGCGCGTGCCACCGTAGGAGAAATATCCATGAGCATGGAAAAGGTGTTCGGGCGTCACCGCGCCGAGGTCAAGACGCTGGCGGGGGTTTATGGCGCCGCCTATGAGGGCGACGAAGGCTTTGCCGCGATCCAGAAATCGGTCGAGGATTTTGCCGAGGAAGAGGGCCGCCGCCCTCGAATGTTGGTGGTCAAGATGGGCCAGGACGGCCATGATCGCGGCGCCAAGGTGATTGCGACCGCCTTTGCCGATATCGGCTTTGACGTGGATGTCGGCCCGCTTTTCCAAACGCCGGACGAGGCGGCGCAGGACGCGGTCGACAATGATGTCCATGTGATCGGTATCAGCAGCCAGGCGGCCGGCCACAAGACGCTGGCCCCCAAGCTGGTCGAGGCGCTGCGCGAAAAGGGCGCGGGCGACATTCTGGTCATTTGCGGCGGCGTCATTCCGCAAGGGGATTACGAGTTTCTCAAGAAGGCAGGCGTCAAGGCCATTTTCGGCCCCGGCACGAACATTCCCACTGCTGCGCAGGATATCCTCAAGATGATCCGCGATGCGCGGACATAGGCGGGTGCGGCGCGGCGGACCATCGCCGCGCCAATCTAATCTGAGCGGGCGCAAATGATCATTTGCACCGAATTTTTGCGATGCAAAGAATGTGGGCCAGTCAAACTGGTGCCAAGGCGGGCACTGCTGGCAAAGGCGAACAGCGGACCGCCTGCCGTGACTGTTGAAACTGCGCGGCACACTTGCCAGATTTTCGGGGATTTGCGCTGCCGCACAAGGCGGTTTTGGTGGCGTGAGGTGGATTTGAACCACCGACCTAACGATTATGAGTCGTTTGCTCTAACCCCTGAGCTACCACGCCGTGAGCGCGTGGCTAAGGCAGCGGCGCGCGCCCGTCAAGGCGGAAATGGGACTTCTGCGGCGGTAATTTCGCAGGTTCTCAACTGTGCCCGTGCGGGATTGAACTTTCGCGCCAGACGCGGTTATGTTCCGCGACTGAGGCACATCATTTGAAAGGGCCCGGCTTTTGCTAGAACTCGATCACCTCGCTATTTCTGCCGAAACGCTGGACGAGGGGTGCGAGTGGCTGAGTGCGGCCGTAGACGCCGGGCCTGTGCCGGGTGGTCAGCATGCGCGCTTCGGCACGCACAACCGGCTTCTGGGGCTGTCGAAGGGGCTGTATCTGGAGGTGATCGCGGTCGATCCGGATGCGCCTGCACCCGGCCGGGCGCGCTGGTTCGATCTGGACAGATTTTCCGGAGCGCCGCGGCTGACCAACTGGATTTGCCGCACGGATGACCTTGAGGCGGCTGAGGCTGCGTTGCCGGACATGGGGCCGCAGGTGGCATTGGAGCGCGGCGACCTGAAATGGCGGATGGCCGTGCCCGAAGACGGGCGTTTGCCCTTCGATAATTGCCATCCTGCGATCATTCAATGGGATTGCCCGGCGCATCCGGCCACCATGCTGCCCGATCACGGCATCGCGCTGCGCAGGCTGATCGTCACGCACCCTGAGGCGCAATCGCTTGAGGCGCGGCTCGAGGGTCATTTGAATGATCGCCGCATTGTTTTCGAGACCGGTGCCAAGGGATTGCGTGCCGAGTTCGACACGCCCGGTGGTTGCCGGTTCCTTGGATGATGATCCGGCCCGCACGGCAGGGTGATGTCCCGCGCCTGATGGCCTTTTGGAACCCGCAGATCCGCGAGACGGCCATGACGTTCACCACGATCGAAAAGACCGAGGCGATGCTGGCCGCCGAGATCGCCGCCTGCGCCGAGGAGGGCCGCGCCTTTCTGGTGGCCGAGACCGGCGGCGACGTGATCGGCCTCGCCACGTGGTTTCCGTTTCGCAAGGGACCGGGCTATGCCCATTCGGCCGAGCATACCATCGTGCTCGCCCCCGAGGCCCAAGGGCGCGGCGCGGGGCGCGCGCTGATGGCCGCACTTGAGGAGCACGTGCGAGAGCAGGGCGTGCATGTTCTGGTGGCGGGCGTTACGGGCGAGAATACGCGCGCAATCGCGTTTCACGAGGCGCTAGGCTTTGCCGAGGTCGGGCGCATGGCCGAGGTCGGGCGCAAATTCGGTCGATGGATGGATCTGGTGCTCTTGCAAAAGATCCTGTGAATGTCATGACGTGCATTTTACCTGCCGCCTGCTGCATTCCCCTCACACCGCCCTGCGAAACGAACTAGGATCATCCCATGTCGCTCTGGACCCGAATTACCGAGGCTGTGTCGGCCCTCGCCAATGGTGAGGGGCTGAGCCATGTGTTCGAGCGCCTGCGCACCCCGCCGGAGCGGCGCGTCGCCTTTGCCATCGCCGTCATCGCGTTGGGGGCCAAGATGGCCAAAGCCGATGGGCAGGTCACACGCGGCGAGATTTTCGCCTTTCGCGAGGTTTTCCAGATCGCAAAGGAAGACGAGGCAGGCGCCGCGCGTGTCTTCAACCTTGCGCGGCAGGATGTTGCGGGGTTCGAGGAGTATGCGTCGCGGATCAAGGCAATGTTTGGCGATCAGACCGGTGCATTGAGCGATCTGCTGGAGGGGCTTTTTCATATCGCGATGGCCGATGGGCATTATCATCCCGATGAAAATCTCTTTCTCGAGCGCGTGGCCGAGATATTCGAAGTGCCGAGGCGGGAGTTCGAACTGATGCGCTGCCGGTTTGTGCCCGAAACCGCGCAGGATCCGTATCAGGTGCTGGGCGCATCGCCTGACGACGATCTGGCGACGCTGCGCAAGCGCTACCGCGAGATGGTGCGCGCCTCCCATCCTGACCGTATGGTTGCACGCGGCGTTCCGGTCGAGGCAATGCGGATGGCTGAGAAGCGCATGGTGGACATCAATCACGCGTGGGAGCGTATCCAAAGCCAGCGCGGCGCGTGAGGGCGCCTGCGGCTTGGAGGGTAGAGGGCGCGCTAGACATGCTGTCCCGGTGCGCCCCCGGCGGAGCGCCGCGCAGTTTCATCCTGATGACAAGGCTCAATGATCACGAAACGTCAGGGGATACCTTAAATTGCGGTTCAGGTGTGCTATATTACCGTCATGACGAAGATATTTTTTCCCATACTCGTGGCGACCAGCCTTGCCATGCCCGCCGCAGCCCAGGATGACGGCGCGCCCACGCCCGCGCCAGGGCAGGAACGCTCCTTGATTGAAGATGGTGCGCGCATGCTCTTTGACGGGCTGATGCAAGAGGCCCAGCCGGCACTGGAGGAAATGCGCATGCTGGCCGAGCGGTTTGGCCCGCAACTGCGGGAGTTTGCAGAAGAAATGGGACCAGCGCTGGCAGAGATCCTGGAGGATGTCGAGGATCTAAGCGTCTATGCCGCGCCCGAGCAATTGCCAAATGGCGACATCATCATCCGCCGCAAGGAGCCACTGGATGAAGTGCCCAAGGTCGAGGAGCAGGACTTGCCCGAGTCGGAGCAGGAACCAAACGGCGAGATCGAGATCTAGCTGAGCGGATCGGAGGCGCCCTTGACGTCTGTCGTGGCGCCCAGCGATGAGGCAAGAGAGGCGAACCGCGCTTGGGCGACCTCACCAAAGAGGGCATGTGCCTCGGGTGCGAGACGCAACTCCAAAACCTTTTTCTTGGGATAAAAGTGCAGGGTTCCGGGTTCGGCATCGCGTTGCAGCCACAGCATCGCGCCAAACCGCATGGCCCTGCCAAGGATTTCAGCCTCGCGTCGCTGCGGCTCGTCGATAAGGCGGCTGACGTGCTCGAACCGCGTGTGACCCGTGGAGTTCGAGTAGCGATGCAGCAACGCAAGGCCGAGAAAGATGCGCTCGCCATGGTTCAGCCCGCCCAGATTTGCGCGCGTCGCGGTGTCAAAGCAGATATCGGCCCGGTAGTCGGGATGCGCGCGCCAGTTCACGTCATGCAGCAGGCAAGCCGCCTTGATGAGGCGCACGCGCTCGGGCTTGGCCGTCTTGAAGAGCGGGATGATGAAATTATACAGAACCTTGCCGAAGCCCGGCACCCGCGCGTCCTTGTGCTCGGTAAAGCGACACGCCTCGATCAGAGGGTCGCGGTCGCGTAGTTGCTGGGGCATCTGTTCATAGAGCATGCCCTCGCGGATTCCATAGCTCGATACGGCGATATCATAGGGCTTGAAGATGCGCACAACCTCGCGCAGCACCTCGGCGGCCTGCGGCACAAGGGACATACGCGCCGATGAGACGTTCGCGCGCTGGCGCAGCGCCTCAAGATCGCCTGACGCCTGAAGGTAGGCCAATGTGTCGCGCACCGAGGCGGCGCGCATCCTGTATTCATGCAGCACGTGCAGCGGATAGGCGCGCCGCTCCATGTCGATGCGGGCGATGGCACGCCATGAGCCACCAACCAGAAAGAGGCGATTGCGCTGTTCGCCCAGCTCTGCGGTCATGGCCTCGACGGTCTTGGCGATATAGGCGCGGCGCGCCTTGCGCCCTCCGGGCATGTCGCGCAGCTTGAGCGGACCGAGCTGTGATGTGACGCGCCGGCCCACGACGCCGCCGTTGATCTCGGCCAGCTCCATCGAAGAGCCACCGATGTCGCACACGAGGCCGTAAGCGCCGGGCCAACCCAAGAGGACGCCCTGCGCCGATAGCCGCGCCTCTTCGCGCCCGTCGATCACCCACAGGACAAGGCCGGTTTCGGCTTCGACCTCGCGGCGGAAATCATCGCCGTCGATCGCCTCGCGCACGGCGGCGGTGGCAACGCAGGTCAGCGGGCCGGTGTCCATCGCACGGGCGAGATATGCAAAGCGGCGCAGTGCATTGAGGGCGCGCACCCGGCCCTCGGGATTGAGGCAGCCCGTTTCGGACATGCCCGCACCGAGGCCGCACATGATCTTTTCGTTGAAGAAATAGGCCGGGCTGCGCGCCGCGCCGTCAAAGACGACCATCCGAACCGAGTTGGATCCGACATCGACCACGCCGACGCGGCGCAGGTCTCGCACGGATGGCTTATCGAACAAAGAGCGGCCAAAGGGGCTGAGCGCCCCAACTCCGGTGGCCGCGCGCGGTTGGGTGTTCTTCGGGGTGACCGCTCCGCTCATATATCACCGGCCCTTGTCATGACTTTGCGCCTTATGTGCCACGCGGGCGCCCGCAGTCAACGCATTGGATCGAGGTCTGGCACATGAGGCGGCTCAATCCTCGGCGTGGGTCAATTTGGGCACATCTGCCGCACCCGCCGATCCACGCCCGGAAAGGGACGGGTTTTCCATGAAGAAGCGGTGGCAATTGAACGCGAATTCACCCTCGTTCAGCGGCGCGCGGATAAAGGCACCATCGGGCTCCATCACCCAGCTCTGGGCGGTGTCGGCCATGTTGGCGGCCAGGACCTGGCTGGTGATCTGCGCCTTGACCGTGGGGTTGTCGATCTCGATCAGCGTCTCGACACGGCGGTTCATGCTGCGGCCCATCCAGTCGGCGGACGAGATGAAGACGCGCGCCTTCTTATGCGGCAGGCCGTGACCATTGCCAAAGCAGACGATGCGGCTGTGCTCCAAGAAACGTCCGACGATGGATTTCACGCGGATATTCTCGCTGAGGCCGACAACGCCGGGGCGCAGCCCACAGATGCCGCGCACGACAAGGCTGATGCGCACGCCCGCGCGGCTGGCGTCATAGAGCGCGTCAATGATGTCGGGCTCGATCAAGGCGTTCATCTTGGCCCAGATCTCGGCGGGTCTGCCTGCCTCGGCATGGGCGATCTCGCCGGCGATCATCTCCAGCAGGCGCGGCTTGAGCGTGGTGGGCGAGATGGCGAGATTTTCGAGGTGGTCGGGCTGCGCGTAGCCCGACAGGTAGTTGAACACCTTGGTCGCGTCGCGGCCCAGCACCGTGTTGCAGGTGAAGAATGACAGATCGGTATAGATGCGCGCAGTGATAGGGTGATAATTGCCGGTGCCATAGTGCGTGTAGGTGACCAGATTCTCACCCTCGCGGCGCACCACGGTGCTGATCTTGGCGTGGGTCTTGAGATCGAGAAAACCGTAGACGACATGCGCGCCCGCGCGCTCCAGCCGGCGCGACTGCCGAATGTTGGCGGCCTCGTCGAAGCGCGCCTTCAGCTCGACAAGGGCGGTGACGGATTTGCCGTTTTCGGCCGCCTCGCAGAGCGCCTCGACGATGGGCGACAGGTTTGACGTGCGGTAGAGTGTCTGTTTGATCGCCACCACGTCGGGGTCATTGGCCGCCTGCGCAAGAAAGCGGATGACCATGTCGAACGTCTCGTAGGGGTGATGCAGCAGCATGTCCTTTTGCCGGATCGCGGCGAACATGTCGCCGTCGAAGTCCTGCACCCGTTCCGGCACACGGGGCGAAAAGCTGGGCCAGAGGAGGTCGGGGCGCGCGTCCAGCACCAACTCCTTGAGGTCGGCGAGGCCGATCATGCCATCGACTTCGATCACCTCATCGGGGATGACGTGCAGCTCTTGCATGACAAGATGGCGCAATTCCTCGGGTGCGCCTGCGGAGATGTTCATGCGCACCACCTCGCCGCGGCGGCGGCGCTTGAGCGCAACCTCGAATTCGCGCACCAGATCCTCGGCCTCTTCCTCGACTTCCAGATCGCTGTCGCGCAGGACGCGGAAGGCGCAGTGGCCCTTGTATTTGTAGCCCGGAAAGAGGCTGTGCAGATGCAGGATCAGCAATTCTTCCAAAGGCAGGAACCGGTGCGCGCCATCGTCGGCGGGCAGCGCGACGAAGCGGTCGATCTGCTGGGGAATGGGCAAAAGGGCCTGAAGCGGGCGTTTGTCGCGGGTGCGGATGAGGTTCAGCGCCAGCGAATAGCCAAGGTTCGGGATGAAGGGAAAGGGGTGGGCGGGGTCGATCGCGAGGGGCGACAGGACGGGAAAGACCTTGTTCAGGAAAACATCGGCCAGATACGTGTGATCGGCGTCGGTCAAATCGTCCGGGCTCAGGATGGTGATGTTCTGCGTGCCCATCTCATCGCGCAGCTGTTGAAACGTCTGCTGCTGCGCCCCCAGAAGGCGGCGGGCGTTCTCGTTGATCAATACCAGCTGTTCGGCAGGGGTCAGCCCGTCGGCTGCGGGCGTGGTATTTCCCGCGCGGGCCAGCTCGCGCAGGCCTGCGACGCGCACGTTGTAGAATTCATCCAGGTTGGTCGCCGAGATCGACAGGAAGCGGAGCCGCTCCAGCAAGGGCACGCGGGGGTTCTGCGCCTCCTCGAGCACGCGCCAGTTGAAGCCCAGCCAGCTGAGCTCGCGGTTGTAGAAACGGCCCGGCCCAGTGAGGTCGAGATCCGGGAGTTCCTGCGCAGGCGGAAACGGTGAGGAGAGGAAATCTGCGGTGCTCATGGAGTGCGGGATAACGTCCTGATATGACGGGAACATGACAGTTGGGCGCGAGTATGACAGATTTTGCGGTCAGAGGCCCAGCTCGTCCAGCGCCTCGGCCGCCAGCGCACGGGTCACGGGCCGCCGCCGCTCCAGCGCCAGCTTGTCGAGCGCGGCGACAACGCGGCTCGCCTCGCCAAAGGCGCGCGGCATCCGCCGCACGAGATAGGGGATTGTGCCGGGCGTCGGCAGGATCTGACGGTCGCCCATCTGCTTCATCAGCACGGCTGCCAAGAGCTCGTCATCGGGCTCCTTGAGCGTGCAGGTGGGCGTCGCTTGCATGCGGCTGGCAAGGTCGGGAAGGGCGAGCGGCCAGTGATTGGGCGCAGCGCGCGCGGTGATGAGCAGCGAATTGCCTTCGGCAAGGGCCAGGTTGTGCAGGTGAAAGAGCGCCTCTTCGGCCTCGGGCGCCCCGGCAATGGTGTCTGCGTCCTCGATCGCGACATGGCCGGCGGCCAGCGCGGGGATGTCCGCGCCGGGCAGATCGGCGGCAGGCACGATCACCGCGTCGCACAGGTCGCGCCAGACATGCACAAGGTGTGTCTTGCCCGATCCGGGCGGGCCGTTCAGCACCAGCTTGCGCGCGGGCCAGTCCTGCCAGCCCTCGATAAGGGCGACGGCGGTTGCATTGGCCGAGGACACGTAGAAATCATCACGGCCCTGCGCGGGCATGGTGACCAGATCAAGGCTGAGCTGGCGGGGCGGGGCGATGCGGCGCGACATCAGCGGTCGTCTTGGCCGGGTGTTCCGCGGTAAAGCTGGCTGTGCTTGTATTGCCCGAGTGCAAAACGGGCAAGCACGCCAATGGCCGCCGCCACGGGCACCGCGATCAGCATCCCGACAAAGCCGAATAGCGCCCCGAAAACCGATAGCGAGAAGATCAGCCAGACGGGATGCAGCCCGACGGACGATCCGACCAGCTTGGGCGTGAGGAAATTGCCCTCGATCGTCTGGCCCAGCACGAAGATGGCCGCGACAAGCCCGATGGACAGCCATTCCCCCCAGAACTGAAACAGCGCGAGCCCGATTGCCAGAGCGCCGCCGACGAGTGCCCCCACATACGGGATGAAGGTCAACAGACCGGCGGCAAAGCCCACGACGAGGCCGAATTGAAGCCCCGCGAGCATCAGCGCAACGGCGTAATACGTGCCGAGGATCAGACAGACGGTGCCCATGCCCCTGATAAAGCCGGACATGGTGCGGTCGATCTCGCCTGCGAGATAGCGGATGACGGGGGCATGTTCGCGCGGCAGAAGGTCGTCGATGCGCGCGACCATGTGGTCCCAGTCATAGAGCAGATAGACCGCGACGACGGGCGCCACGACGAAGAGCACGACGATACTGATGAGCGATGAGACCGAGCCGAGCAGCGTCTCCAGCATCTGGCCTCCGCGCTCCTTGACAGTCTCGCCAATGGCAGTGAGGGACTGGCGCAGCGCGCTGTCGGCATCTGCGATTTCGGGGAACGTTCTGGTGACGAACTCTTGCAGTTTGCGCGACAACTCTGGCGCGCTCTCGACGAGGGCAGTGGCCTGATTGGCCAGGGTCGGAACCACTACCAACACTGTGGCAACGAAGATCAGCAGGCTCAGCACGGTGATGACCGCAACCGCCAGCGCGCGGCCAAGGCCCAGACGTTCCAGCCGGTCGGCGAGCGGGTCGAGAAAATAGGCCACCGCAGCCCCGATGAGGAAGGGCAAAATCACGTCGCCCAGCACCCAAAGCACGCCCAGAAAGATCGCCGCAGCGATCCCCCAGTATTTCAGTTGCGTCGATACGGGCAAGGCCATGATGTCCTTTCGAGTGGACTTTATCCACATGTCGCCCAAGCAGCGGGCGCTTTCAAGTGCAGGTTTGCGCCAAATGGGCGGCGGCGCCTGCACGCTGTGCTTGCCGGGGCGCGCGCCAAGCCATAAACGGGGCATGTATTTGTTCCCCCGAGAGGTTCGCCATGCGTCTGTCCCGCTATTTCCTGCCCGTTCTGAAAGAGACGCCCTCCGAGGCGCAGATCGTGTCGCACCGCCTGATGCTGCGTGCTGGCATGATAAAACAGGCAGGCGCCGGCATTTATTCGTGGCTGCCCATGGGCTTCAAGGTGCTGCGCAAGCTGGAGGCCATCGTTCATGAAGAGCAGATGCGCGCGGGGCATATCCCGATGCTGATGCCGACGCTGCAATCGGCGGATTTGTGGACCGAGAGTGGGCGATATGACGCCTATGGCCCCGAAATGTTGCGCATCAAGGACCGTCAGGGGCGCGATCTGCTCTATGGGCCGACCAATGAGGAGATGATCACCGACATTTTTCGCAGCCATGTTGGTAGCTACAAGGATCTTCCCCTGACACTGTATCATGTTCAGTGGAAGTTCCGCGACGAGATCCGTCCGCGCTTTGGTGTGATGCGGGGCCGCGAGTTTTATATGAAGGACGGCTACAACTTCGATCTGACGCGCGAGGATGCGCTGCACGCCTATAACCGCCACCTTGTCAGCTACTTGCGCACGTATGAGCGCATGGGATTGCAGGCGATCCCGATGCGCGCCGACAGCGGGCCGATCGGCGGCGATGACACGCATGAGTTTCTGGTTCTGGCCGAGACCGGCGAGAGCGAAGTGTTCTATGATGCCGAGATCACCGATCTGAGATTCGGGGACCGCGAGGTCGATTTCGATTCGCACGACGCCTGCCGCGCGGTGCTGGACGAGTTCACATCGCGCTACGCGCGCACTGACGAGACACATGACGCGGCGCTCTTTGCCGAAATCCCGGAGGAGCGCCAGCGCACCGCGCGCGGCATCGAAGTGGGCCAGATTTTCTACTTTGGCACCAAGTATTCGGACGCGATGGGCGCGACGGTGCAGGGGCCGGACGGCAAATCGGTGCCGGTCCACATGGGCAGCCACGGGATCGGCGTCAGCCGCCTCGTCGGCGCGATCATCGAGGCGAGCCATGACGACAAGGGCATCATCTGGCCTGAGGGCGTGACGCCCTTTCACGCGGGTATCGTCAACCTCAAGCAGGGTGACACCGAGGCGGATGCGGCTTGCGAGGCGCTCTATGCGGGGCTGGTCGCGCTGGGCCTCGATCCGCTCTATGATGACCGGGACGAGCGGGCGGGCGGCAAATTCGCCACGATGGACCTGATCGGCTTGCCATGGCGGATTACCGTGGGTCCGCGCGGCCTGAAAAACGGTGTGGTCGAGCTGACCTGCCGCCGCACCGGAGAGAGCGAAGAGATGCCCCCCGAAGACGCCATTCAGCGCATCGCCGAGATTTACGCGCCCCACCGCGGCGCGTCGCCCTTCTAAGGTGCTGGTTCGTGCGCTTGCGATGGTGGGCGGCCTTGCCGGGGCGGTGGGGGCCTCGCAGTTCCCCGAGTTCTCGCAGCAATACGTGCAGCGGCTGGGCGGCGCTGTGGACGAGCTGGGCCGGTTTGTGGCCGATTTCGACGCGGATGCCGCCGGAGCCGGTCTGGACCGGGAGGAAGCGTTGGCCGATCTGGGCGCGGGCGGCGTGATGGGCGCCGCGCGGGCCGAGACGATGACGGGCGTCATCCTGCGTCACGAGCGGCTGTCGCAAGATCTTGAGCGGCTGCGAAGCGCCGGGCCGTTCACCCGCGCCTATCTGATGCGCAGCGCGGCGGACGGGGAAATCGCAGCTGCCGCTTGGGACGAGTTTCAGCCCGCCTTGCCGCTGACTGCGGCGGGCGGGATCTTTGCCGGGGCGGGATTTCTGGGTGGTCTTGCACTGATGGGCGCCATGCTGGCCCTGATCCGCGCGCCCTTTCGGCGGCGCGGCGCCCGCATCGCTTGACGGGCCAAGCCCCCCGGCGCAAGTTGCGCGGAATCTGATGAGAGGTTTTCACTAGTGGCAGGCAAATCGGCCCCCTTCGCCCCCTTTGAATGGATGATCGCCTGGCGGTATCTGCGCGCCAAGCGCGCCGAGGGCGGCGTCAGTGTGATGACGTGGATCTCGCTGATCGGGATCACGCTTGCGGTGCTGGCGCTGATTGCAACCTTGGCCGTAAGAGCGGGGTTTCGTGCGGAATTCGTGGATACGATCCTCGGCTCCAACGCGCATGTCACTGTCTATGAGGCCGGAGAGGTGGATTCTGCCACAGGCCGTATCGACCGCATGATCGAAGACTATCCGGCCATGGCCGAGCGCGTGCGTGCCGTGCCGGGCGTGACGCGCGTGGCGCCCCTCATCAAGGGGCAGGTGATGGCCAATGCGCGCGACCGCAATGCAGGCGTCGAGGTGTTCGGCATCTCGCTGGAGGATCTCAAGGGCATTCCGCGCGTCGCTGACCCCGAGACCGGGCAGGGTGATATCGAGCAGTTCGGGTCGGGAATTGCCATAGGCTCGGGCGTGGCGCGCGAGCTGGGTGTCGGTGTGGGCGACCGGGTCAAGATCATTTCGCCCGGCGGGGTCAAGACCGCCTTTGGCACAACGCCGCGCGTGAATGCCTATGATGTGGCCTATATCTTTACTGCCGGGCGCTGGGACATCGACCGCACACGGGTCTATATGCCCTTTGAGGAGGCGCAGTCGTTTTTCAACCGCGAAGGCGCGGCGGACGAACTGGAGGTCATGGTAAGTGAACCCGAGGAGGTCGGCGAGCTGTCAGTGCCGCTGATGCAGGCTGCGGGTTCGAGTGCGCTCCTATGGACATGGCAGGATCAGTCCGGCGGGTTTTTGCGGGCGCTGGAGGTGGAGGACAACGTGATGTTCATCATCTTGTCGATCCTTGTCTTGATCGCGGCGATGAACATCACCAGCGGCCTGATCATGTTGGTGAAAAACAAAGGCCGCGATATCGGCATCCTGCGCACAATGGGCCTGACCGAAGGCGCGGTGCTGCGCATCTTTTTCATTTGCGGCGCCTTCACCGGGATCATCGGAACGGCGATGGGCGTTATCCTGGGCTGCCTTTTTGCCCTCTACATCGACCCGCTTTTCGCCTTCGTGAGTTGGGCGATGGGGGGCGAGATCTGGGATCCATCCGTGCGGGGCATCTATTACCTGCCCGCCAAGCTGCAATTTGCGGATGTGATGTCGGCGGTGGCCCTGTCGCTGACGCTGTCGTTCATCGTGACGATCTTTCCTGCGCGCCGGGCCGCGCGGATGAACCCCGTGGAGGCGCTGCGCTATGAGTGATCCCGTGCTGCGCCTGAATGGCATTGAAAAATTCTATAATCGCGGCAAGGAGGCCGAGATCGCGGTGCTGCGCGGCGCGGATCTGGAGATTGCGCGGGGCGAGATTGTTGCGCTGGTGGCGCCTTCGGGCGCAGGCAAGTCGACGCTGCTGCATATCGCGGGGCTGCTGGATACCGCCGACGCAGGCGAGGTGTCGATCGGGGGCGAGGTGATGACGGGCCTTGGCGACCGGCGTCGCACCATCGCGCGTCGGCGCGATGTCGGGTTCGTCTACCAGTTCCACCACCTGCTGCCGGAGTTCACGGCGCTGGAGAATATCGTGCTGCCGCAGCTTGCCGAGGGCGTGTCGCGCGCCAAGGCGAACGCGCGGGCGCAGGAGCTCTTGGATCATGTCGGTGTCGGTCCGCGTGCGGGCCACCGTCCATCGGCGATGTCGGGCGGCGAGCAGCAGCGCGTTGCGTTTTGCCGGGCGCTGGCGAACCAGCCGCGTCTTTTGCTGGCCGACGAGCCCACGGGCAATCTGGACCCGGCCACCGCCGATCAGGTCTTTGCCACGCTGGTGGGGCTGGTGCGCGATACCGGATTGTCGGCGTTGATCGCGACCCATAACCTCGAGCTGGCGGCGCGCATGGACCGGGTGGTCAAGCTGGATCAGGGGCACCTCGTCGCGGGGTGATTGACGCGGGGCCTTCCCGAAGCGCAAAAGGCCACAAACCTGCAAGGAGCCGCCGCAATGCCTGTCATCGAAACCGCTGAAATCGAAGCGCTGTCCAAAGCCGCGCTGATGCGCCATGGGGCCGAGGAATGGATCGCCGCCAGCGTGGCTGACGCCATTCGCGAGGCGGAGGCCACGGGCAACCGGATCTGCGGACTCTATTATCTCGAAAGCTACTGCCTGCAATTGGGAAGCGGCCGGGTCAAGGGAGCCGCCCAGCCAGAGGTGACGCGCCCGCGTCCCGGCTCGGTGCGGGTGGATGCCAAGTTCGGCTTTGCGCAGGCCGCGTTTCAGCGGGCGCTGCCCGAGGCGATTGCCGCCACGCGCGAGAATGGCACGGCCTCATTGGCGGTCTGCCATGCGCATACCTGCACCTCTCTGGGCTATTTTACCGGGCAGATTGCGCGCGCCGGGTTGATCGGGCTGGGCCTGACGAATGCGACGCCCATTGTTGCGCCGCCGGGCGGCAGCACCCGCGTCATCGGCACCAATCCGATCGCGTTTTCTGTGCCCGACGGGCAGGGCGGCATCGCCATGCAGTTTGATCAATCGACGACCACTGTCGCTTTGGGCAAGATCACGATGGCCAAGGCGGCGGGCGAGGCAATTCCCGAGGGCTGGGCCGTCGACAAGGATGGCCGCCCCACGACAGACCCCGAGGCGGCGCTGGCCGGATCGCTGGTGAGCATGGGCGGCTACAAGGGCTGGGGCTTTGGCCTGATGGCCGAGATCCTCGCCGCAGGTCTGACTGGCGGCCTTGCCAGCCAGGATGTGGCGCCATTGAAGGCCCCCGAGGGCGCGCCGCACGATCTGGGCCAGTTCTACCTGCTGATTGATCCCGGCCTGTCCGATCATTTCGCCGCGCGGCTGGCGCGAGTGGCCGAAGGCGTTGCGGCCAATGAGGGCGCGCGGATGCCCGGCCAAGGGCGCGTCGAGGCGACGCGCGTCGATGTGCCGGATGCGCTTTGGTTGCAATTGCAGAGGCTGGCGGGGCACGCCTGAACTGGGCCTGAGCCGGTCTTGACGGTCTTGTCATTTGCCATGAGGGGCGTGCGGGATATGTTTCCCATCAGGGAGACATGAACATGAGACATTTCATCTTGGCGCTTTGCGCTGCCGCCGCCCTCAGCCTGCCAAGCGCCGGCATCGCGCAGGAAGAGCCGATCCGGGCCGTCATAGAGGCGCAGATCGAAGCCTTCGAAGCGGATGATTTCGACACGGCCTTCACCTATGCCAGCCCGACGATTCAGGGAATGTTCGGCAATGCGCAAAATTTTGGCGCCATGGTCAAGGGCGGCTATCCGATGGTCTGGCGGCCGGATAACTTGCGCTTTCTGGCACTCGAGACGCGGGGCGGGCGGCTCTATCAGGATGTTCTCGTGCGCGATCTGGACGGAGCGCTGCATATTCTGGAATACCAGATGCAAGAAGGCGACGACGGTTGGAAAATCAACGGCGTGAATATCCGCCGCGCGCCAGCCGGGACGGCCTGACACCGCGCCTTGCACCCCCCACCGTTACGGTGCTGCCAGCACGCGTTAACCTTCCCTCTTTAAGTCCCTCAGCCAACCGGGCGCTTCCCGGTCTGGCCTCAATAGAGATGTCCGCCGCCCGCCGGGCGCGCCGGATGCGAAAGGGAAACAAGATGAACAAGGCAGTAACCGACGGGATTATCTTCATGCCGCCCAGCTTTGCAGAGGGCTTGGATGTCTGGTCCAGCGGCGATGGCACTCCGGGGTCTGATACCTACCTGAATGCGCCAAATGCGGCCTTTGTGCCTGCCGATCAGGATTTTGGCGGCGCGTTGGAGCTGCTGAAGGCGCAGTCCGTGCAGCGCCTGCGCTACATGGGCCAGACGCCGATCCTGCCGGGCTGTTACCTGCGCGTGACGGCGCGCATCAAGGCGATTTCGGGGAACCTGCCCACGGTGCGCATCGCGGGCCGCGCGGGGCTGCCGGTTGGCGGCGCGGTGGCCGGTGTGGCAGGGACCGGCCCGCAAGTGACATTGACGCGCTACGGCGAGGTGGTCGAGATCAGCGCAATCGTGGGTATCGGCCAGCGGCCCGGTGTCGATATGGTCTGGGGCCCCGGCGCCACATACGGCCACTTCGGTCTGGACCTGACGGGGGGCAACGGTGGCATTGTGCGCATCGACGATCTGGTGATCGAGGACATCACGCGCGTCTTTATGCGCGATCTGATCGATATCGTGGATGTGCGTGACTATGGCGCCATCGGCGACGGGGTGCAGGATGATGCCGCAGCCTTCGAGGCGGCGGATGCGGCGGCGGACGGGCGTGATGTCTTGGTGCCTGATGGCACATACCGTCTGGGTGATAGCGTCACGATGCAGTCCTCGGTCCGCTTCGATGGCACGGTCGTCATGGCGCGCGAGCACATCCTGTCACTGACGCGCAACTACAACCTGCCTACCTACATCGACGCCTTTGGCGATGAGGAGGAGGGCTTTCGCAAGGCATTCCAAGCGCTTTTGAACAATGCGGACCACGTGTCGCTGGATATGCAGGGTCGCATCATCTCGTTGACCGGGCCCATCGACATGGCCGCCGCCGTGCCTGACAAGACGAACTATTCGCAGCGCCGCCTTATCAAGAACGGACAGTTCTCGGCTCTGGATCGGGCGGCTTGGGAGGACGAGGTGGTCACCTCGCGCGCCACCTATTCGCCGACCAACAGCCTGCGCCTGACGGGCGTCGTCAATGTGGCCAATATACCCGTGGGCGCAGTGGTCGAAGGCAGCGGCGTGGGCCGCGAAGTCTATGTGTCGGCGGTAGATATCCCCGCGCAGGAGGTGAGCTTGAGCCAGCAACTCTTTGACGCGGCGGGGACTCAGACGTTCACCTTTCGCCGGTTCAAATACATGCTGGATTTCAGCGGATTTGAAAAATTGAGCAAGTTTTCCCTTTCGAACATCGAATTTCAGGCCGGCGGTGATTGCAGTTGCGTGATGTTGCCGCGTGCGGGCACCGGATTTCACTTTCGCGACTGTTTCTTCACACGCCCCAAGGATCCCGGCATCTCGAGCCCGTCGGTCGGCGATCAGGGCATGATCGTGGATCGCTGCCAGTTCCTGTCGGATGAGGGCGACCAACTGGTCGTCGACCGCAAGGCCATCGCGATCAACGCCAATGCCAACGACGTCAAGCTGCGCGACAACCGTGTGGTGCGTTTTCGTCACTTCGCGCTGCTGGCCGGGTCCAGCAACATCGTCTCGGGCAACCACTGGTTTCAGGGTGACGAGTCCAATGACGGCACGCGCACGGCGGGTCTGATCCTGACGCGCACGAATTGCCGCACGACGATCAACTCCAACTATGTCGACAATTGCTTTGTCGAGTGGACCAACGAGCATGACGCAGCGCCTGAATTTGCCAGCGAGTTCTCATTCAGCGCCCTCAACATGGTCGACAACGTGTTCTTGGCCGGCAACGTGGCGCCCTGGTTCAACTTCTTCGTGGTCAAGCCGCATGGTGCGGGGCATTTCCTGAACGGGATCAATGTCAGCGGCAATTCGTTCCGCATCATCGATGATCCTATCGACCGTATCGAGCGGATCGACACCACCTTTGCCGACCTCGACTATAACCGGATCAAGAACGTCTCTTTTGAAGACAATACTTACGGCAATATCTTCAATCCGGTATCCAGCCCGCTTCTGGTCGAACACCAGCAATCCTCGCCCACCGAGACCTGGACGATCGACGCAAGCAGCAGCCTGCCTTTCGGCGCATTTGCCCAGACGGTGACGTCGGCCATTCCCGCCGGGCCGCTGCGCAACTCCAGCGGCGCCATCGTGCATGTCGCGCCCTATTACGAGGCCAAGCAGGGGCCAAGCAGCAGTTGGGTCCGCCTGCAATTCGGGCAGCCGGTGCGCGGCACGATGACGGTTGTGATGCGCATCGACGATCCGTTCTGAACAGCAGATGTCACGGCAAAAATCCGAGGGCGGGCCGGTGTGCCCGCCTTTTTTTGTCGCGCTCAGAAAGTGGGCGGGGTGCAGGCGCTGATGATCTCGCAAGGCTCCGGGCCGACCTGGCGAAAGCGGTGGGGATTGCGGCTGTCGAAGTAATACGCATCGCCTGGGCCGAGCACCTTGCGCTGATCGCCCACCGTGACTTCGATGCGCCCGCGCACGACGATGCCGCCCTCTTCTGCCTCGTGGCCGATCATGGTGCGGCCCGTGTCGGCGCCAATCTCGTAGGTCTCGGCCAGAATCATCATCGCCCGGCCATAGAGCGTGCCGCCGATCTGGCGCAGGGAAACGCCGTTCTTGCCGATCTCGGTCAGTTCTTCGGCGGCGTAGAACACCTTGCGCTCGGCCTCTGGCTGAAAGGCAAAGAACTCCGACAAGGCTATGGGAATGCCCTCGAGGATGCGTTTCAGGGCCGAGACAGACGGGTTCATCTTGCCCGCCTCGATCAGCGAAATTGTGGAGTTGGGAACCCCGGTTTTCTTGGCCAGGGCGCGCTGTGACAGGCCCGCCTGCATGCGCACTGCCTTGAGGCGAGGCCCCAATTCCAGATCACCTTCGGTGTCGGGCATATCATCAATCCTGAACAGTTACATTTCCGTCATAATTAAATCAACGGGTTGCCCCGCACAAGAAACAGACTTTTGAGCGGTGATGAAAGGGCGTACAGACGGGACCATCACCCGAGCGCGCGAATCCGCGCCGGGCCTAACCACGGTTTTTCCAAAGCCGAACCATTTTCTCGAAAGGATGCGTCATGTTGAACGCCGAGATCGCTGAACGCCGCACCGGCGCCATTTCGCAAGGCGTGGGCATGATGACCCAAGTCTATGCGGATCATGCCAAGAACTCCGAAGTCTGGGACGTCGAGGGCAATCGTTACATCGACTTTGCCGCCGGGATTGCGGTGGTCAACACCGGCCATTGCCACCCCAAGGTGATGCAGGCCGTGTCCGATCAGGTGGCCAAGTTCACCCACACCTGCCACCAAGTGCTGCCCTACGAGAACTATATCCGGCTGGCCGAACGCCTGAATGACAAGGTGCCGGGCGATTTCGAGAAAAAGACCGTTTTCGTCACCACTGGCGCCGAGGCAGTCGAGAACGCGATCAAGGTTGCGCGCATCCATACTGGTCGCTCGGCGGTCATCGCCTTTGGCGGCGCGTTTCATGGCCGCACGTTCATGACCATGTCGATGACGGGCAAGGTCGCACCCTACAAGAAGGGCTTTGGCGCGATGATGCCGGACGTTTACCACGTCCCGTTCCCGATCGACCTGCATGGCGTGTCGACCGAGGATGCGATGGCGTCGATGCACAAGCTCTTCAAGGCCGACCTCGACCCCGAACGCGTCGCGGCAATCATCATCGAGCCGGTGCAGGGCGAGGGCGGCTTCTATCCCGCGCCCGCCGAGCTGATGCGCGGTATTCGCGCACTCTGCGATGAGCATGGTATCGTGATGATTGCGGATGAGGTGCAGACAGGCTTTGCGCGCACCGGCAATCTCTTTGCGATGGAAGGCTATGACGTGGCCGCCGACATCACCACGATGGCCAAGGGTCTGGCTGGCGGCCTGCCGCTGGCTGCGCTGACGGGCCGCGCCGAAATCATGGATGCGGCGCATCCCGGCGGTCTGGGCGGCACCTATGGCGGTAACCCGCTGGGCATCGCGGCATCCAACGCCGTGCTGGACGTGATCGAAGAGGAAGACCTCTGCAACCGCGCGAACGAGCTTGGCTCGCGTCTCAAGCAGCGGCTCGAATCCATCCGCTCGACGACACCCGAAATGGTGGATGTGCGCGGCCCCGGCTTCATGGTCGCGGCCGAGTTCAACCTGCCCGATGGCAGCGCTCCCAACCCCGACATGACCAACCGCATCCGTATGGAGGCGCTCAAGCGCGGGTTGATCCTGCTGACCTGCGGTGTCTATGGTAACGTGATCCGCTTCCTTGCGCCGATCACCATCCAGGACGAGATCTTTGCCGAGGCGATGGACATACTAGAGGAATCGATCGCCGCGGCGCGGACGGCCTGAACTACAGAAATTGGTTAACGAGTATCAGAGCGGGCCTTCGGGTCCGCTCTTTTTTTGTGCCGGATCCAGCACCGCCCCGCGCGTATCGACGCACCACCATTGCCTGACGGGGTGCGAGAACATATAAAGAACATATGACTCGCCAAACCCTGGATGAAAAACTCGCGATCCTAAGCGATGCCGCCAAATACGACGCCTCTTGCGCGTCGTCGGGCGGCACCAAACGCAATGCGCGCGCGGGCGGTCTGGGGTCGAATACCGGCAGCGGGATCTGCCACAGCTACGCGCCGGACGGGCGCTGCATCAGCCTGCTGAAGATCCTGATGACCAATTTCTGCATCTACGATTGTAGCTATTGTATCAACCGCGTGTCCTCCAACGTGCCGCGCGCGCGATTTTCCGTGGACGAGGTCGTCAAGCTGACCATCGAGTTCTATCGCCGCAACTACATCGAGGGGCTGTTCCTGTCGTCTGGTGTGATCCGCTCGCCGGATGCGACGATGTCGGACATGGTTCAGATCGCGCGCAAGCTGCGCCATGAGGAGCATTTCAAGGGATATATCCACCTCAAGACCATCCCGGACGCCGCCCCCGAATTGATCGCCGAGGCGGGGCTGCTCTCGGACCGCCTGTCGATAAACGTGGAATTGCCAACCGACGCCGCCGTGCAGACCTACGCACCCGAGAAAAACCCTAGCCAGATCCGCCGTGCCATGGCCGATGTGCGCCAGCGCCGCGAGCTGGCCAAAGACCAAAGCCACACGGGCAAGCGCCCGCCAAAATTTGCCCCGGCCGGGCAATCGACCCAAGTCATCATCGGCGCGGATGCATCGACCGATGCGACCATTCTGGGTCAATCCACCCGGCTTTATTCCGGCTATGGGCTGCGGCGCGTCTACTATTCCGCCTTCTCGCCCATTCCCGATTCCTCGGCCAAGCTGCCCCTGATTAGCCCGCCGCTTCAGCGCGAGCATCGCCTCTATCAGGCTGACTGGCTGCTGCGCTTTTACGGCTTTGAGGTGGATGAAATCACATCGGTGACGCCGGATGGCAATCTGGACCTCGAGATCGACCCCAAGCTGGCATGGGCGCTGCAACACCGGGGCCTGTTCCCGCTGGACGTCAACCGCGCCAGCCGCGAATTGCTGCTGCGGGTGCCGGGATTTGGCGTCAAGACGGTGAACCGGATCCTGACGACCCGGCGCTATCGCCACCTGCGCTACGAGGATATCACCCGCATGGGGGCGTCGATGAAGAAGGCGGGCGCCTTCGTGACTGCGGGCGGCTGGACGCCCGGCACGCTGACGGATTCGGCCAACCTGCGCGCGCGCTTTGCCCCGCCGCCAGAACAGATGAGCCTTTTTTGATGCGGCAGGTCAGCGTCCCGCTGATCGGCGCGGCGGGGGCGTGGCGCGAGGCGGCGCGCGGCCTTCTGGCGGCGGGCGTGCCGCCCGGCGATGTGCTTTGGAACGCCGAAGGGCAGCAAGAGGCCCCGGATCTTTTCGGCACTGAGGTCTCGGCGCTGGTGCCGACGGGGGACATCACCGTGCCGCGCAGCTTTGTCGCGCTGGCAAACAGCGTCTGTTTTCACAGCGATCCGCAACGATACGCGCGGCTCTATGCGCTTTTGTGGCGGCTGCGCGCCGCGCCGCATCTCATGTCCAACCGGGCCGACCCGGACCTGGCCAAGCTGCGCCAGATGGAGAAGGCAGTGCATCGCTGCCGGCACAAGATGCGCGCCTTCGTCCGTTTTCGCGAGATCACGGCGCCGGGCACGAACCGGCGCAGCTTTGCCGCATGGTTCGAGCCGACGCATTACACGCTCGAGATGAACGCAGCTTTCTTTCGGGACCGCTTTGCCGATATGAACTGGCGGATCGTGACGCCGGATGTCACCGCGATCTATGATGGCGCAGATGTGCGGCTGGAGCCGGGGCAGGACCCGCCGCACTTGCCCGAAGATGCCAGCGAAGAGCTGTGGCTGACCTATTTCCGCAGCATCTTCAATCCGGCGCGGCTCAAGGTCAGTGCCATGACGTCCGAGATGCCGCGCAAATACTGGAAGAACCTGCCCGAGGCTGCCGCGATTCCCGACATGATCGCGGGGGCACCCGCCCGTGCCCGCGCAATGGCCGCCGCCGCGCCCACGCTGCCACCGGTCCGCGCCGCCCGCGCGCAGGCGCAGCTGGCGGCGCATAAATCTGCGTGGACAGACGGCGGCGCCGGCCTTGAGGCCGATATTCGTGCCTGCACGCGCTGCCCTTTGCATTGCCACGCGACCCAAGCCGTCTGCGGTGAAGGGCCTGAGGATGCCCGCCTGATGATCGTGGGCGAGCAGCCGGGCGATCAGGAGGATCTGGCAGGCCGGCCCTTTGTCGGGCCTGCCGGACAGCTTTTCACGCGCCTCGCCGGGCAGGCAGGGCTGGACCGCGAGGCGGCGTATCTGACCAACGCCGTCAAGCATTTCAAGCATATCCCGCGTGGACGCCGCCGGATCCACCAGCGCCCGGACGCGGGCGAGGTCGCGCACTGCAAATGGTGGCTGGATGCCGAGATCGCGCGCACGCAGCCCGATCTGATCCTCGCCATGGGCGCGACGGCGGCGCTGGCCCTGACCGGATCGGGCGCGCGCATCACGGCGCGGCGCGGCCGGATCGAGCGGGGGCTGGCGGGCCGAGACGTGCTGCTGACGCTGCACCCTTCATACCTCTTGCGGCAGCCGAATGAGGCGGCGCGCGCCCGCGCCACCGACGATTTCCGCGCCGATATGGCCCAAGCCGCAGGGTTGGCGCCTATGTCTTTGGGCGGCCCATCTCCCAAGCGCTCGTGACGGTTGTGTAATCGGCGTAGCCCATCCGCGCGATGGGGCGCGCCGCGACCGTGTCAAAGCGCCCGTCCTTGATGAATTCGTCGCGGATATGCGTCTGAACGACTTCGCCGATCACCATGTAGCGGTCCAGAAGCGTGCCGTGCCGATCACTCAGCTGGCGCACTTCGAGCGTGACACATTCCAGCGCCGCCGGGCTGGCGGCGACAAAGGGCGTGCGGATGACCTCTGGCGTGCCCTGCTCGAGGTTCGCCAGCTCGAACTCGTTGACGCCCGAGGGTTCGGGGCTGGACGAGATGTTCATCTGCTTGGCCAGTGCCTCGGTCGCAAGCGAGAAAGTGAATTCGCCTTGCTCGCGCGCGTAGATTGCCGAATGTTTTGCCCCCTCGCTTGAGAACATGACCATATCGGGGTCCGAGCCGATGGCGTTGAAGAAGGAATAGGGCGCAAGATTGGGCAGCCCGCCGGGATCGAGCGTGCCGATCCAGCCGATCGGGCGCGGCGTGATGATGGCCTTGAGCGGATTGTATTTTATCGTATCGGGCCGGTCGTCGCCGTAATGCATCGAGGTCTCCTTTTGGGATATTTTCGCGGCACCTTAGCCGACATGCCGCCAGTGTCGAGGTGCACCGGGCAGCAAGGTGCCCGGTGACACCTTTTTTACAAGATAAAACCGCGCGATGCCTCAGGGGCGCGGCCTGCGCTGATGCGGGTCGGCCAGATCGCGCAAGCCATCCCCAATTAGCGTAGCGGCAAGCGCCGTTGCCGTGATCAGTGCGCCGGGTGCCAGCGCGCGGGTGGGATGACTGCCAAGGTGGGCGGTGCCGTCATGCAACAGACGCCCCCAGCTGGGCATGTCGGGCGGAAATCCAAGGCCAAGAAAGCTGAGCGCGCTTTCCATGAGGATGGCCGACGCGATGCCGAGCGCCGCCGAGACACCCAGCGGGCCGGCGATGGCCGGCAGGATATGGCGCCAGATCAGCTGCGGCAGGCGTGTCCCGGTGCTGCGCGCGGCGCGGATGAAGTCGCACTGGTTCAATGCCGCGACTTCGCCCCGCAGGATTCGCGCCGGAGCCATCCACATGGTCGCCCCGATTGCGATGGTGATGAGCAGAAAAAGCCCCGCTTCGGCGCCGAAGCGGGCCGCCAGCGGCCCGCGAAAGAGCGTGGCGGCGATCAGCAGCAGCGGAAGGAGCGGCAAGGCAAGGAAAAGGTCCGTCAGCCGCATCAGCGGCCCGTTCAGGCGCCGCGAGAGTCCGGCGGAGAGGCCGATGGCCGTGCCAAGGCCAAGCGACAGCATCATCGCCGCCAGCCCGACCATGAGCGAAAGCCGCCCGCCCGCCATCACCTGCGCCAGCATGTCGCGGCCCAGTTGATCCGTGCCAAGCGGATGGGCGAGGCTTGCGCCCTGATTGCGGACGCTCAGATCCAGCGCGTCGGGCGGCACCGGCCACAAAAGCGGGCCCAAGAGGACAAAGCCTGCAATCGCAGCGAGAAGGGCCGCGCCCGCAATGAGGCTGCGGCGCTCATGCATTGCGCAGCTCTGCGTCGCCCAGCCTGGGGTCGAGCCATCTGAGCGCGAGATCCGAGCCAAGATTGGCCAGCACGATAAAGACCGCGATCAGGGCCGTGACCGTCTGAACCACCGGCAGGTCGGTCGCCTTGAGCGAGGTGATCAGCAGCTGCCCGATGCCGTTCACGCCAAAAATAGCCTCGGTGATGATGGCGCCGGCAAAGATTTGCGGCGCGCCGAGTGCGATGACCGGCACGACCGGGATGAGCGAATTGGGCAGGGCGCGCCGCCAGATCACGCGCGCCTCCGGCAGGCCCTTGGCGCGCGCGGCGCGGATGTGCTCGTGCCCCAGCGTGTCCAGCATGGCCGCGCGCATATAGCGGGTGATCTGGGCCGTGGTCTGGAGGCTGAGGACCGCGATGGGCAGCGCCATCTGTCCAAGCATGGCGCCGAGGCTGTCCCAGTCAGTGACGCGCAGGGTGGTGTCATAGACTGTTGGCGCCCAGCCCAGCTGGACCGCAAAGACGTAGATCAGCACCGCCGCCGTGAAGAAGGGTGGCAGCGCAAAGCCAAGGGCCGCCACCGCCGTGCCGATCCGGTCGAGCGCGCCGCCCCGCCGCCGGGCCGAGGCAACGCCGAGCATGACTGCGGCGCAGATGCCCAAGACATAGGCGCTGCCCACCACCAGCGCCGTCTGGGGCAGGCGCTGCGCGATCAGCGTCATGACGGGGCCGCGCGTCTGCCAGCTGAGGATGCGCGCCTGGCCTTCGGTCCGCGCCGTGCCGAGCAGGCCGTCGAGCGCGACGCAAGGCTCGATCACCAGCATCTGGTAGAGCCATTTGCCAAAGCGCACCGGCGCAGATTGCCCAATGCCGAGCGCCTCGCGCATGGCCTCGCGCACATCTGCCGGGATCGTGGCGGGCAATTGCGACATGGGATCGCCGGGCGCCACCTCGAGCAGCGCAAAGATCACGGCCCAGATCACGAGGAGCGTGGGCACGGCCATGGCGAGGCGGCTGAGAACGTGGGATCGCATGGCGTGCATGGCCTTGAAATGGGTAGGGCAATGACCAGTCTAGGGCGTGCGCCGGGCGGCTGGCAATGCGTGGCGCAACGTGCCTTTTAGGGGGCCGGCTCTAACCGGGCAGCCGGTGCCATTCGGCGATGTTCCAAAGCTCGCTGTCCCAGGCATTGATCCGCACGCCGCCCAGCGAATTGGCGTGGGCCGACACGCGGCCCCGGTCGATCAACGGCACAACCACATGCTGCTGCACCAGCATGTCATTCAGTGTGCGGGCCAGTGCCGCGCGGTCCGCCGTGCCGTTCGTGCCTGACAGACGCTCCAACAGCGCGTCATAAGCCGGATCGCACCAATGGCCGACGTTGTTCCCGCGCCAGCCGTTTTCGGCCGTGGGTGCATTTTCGCAGGACCATCCGGCCAGATACGCCTCGGGGTCGGGGCCATCCGACGCCCCCGCATACATCTGGATATCGGCGTTGAATTTCTGAAGCGTGTCGCGGCTGCCCGAGCCGCGGCCGAAGAAGACCGAGGCGTCGACGCTGCGCAACTCGGTCTGGGCACCGATCTGGCGCCACCATTCCTTGGCCAATGCCTGAAAGTCCTGCCGGACGGCGTTGGTCGAGGTCTGGAACACGAAGGACAGCTTCTCGCCCCCGCGTTCGCGCACGCCATCGCCGTCGCTGTCGATCCAGCCGGCCTGATCGAGAAGCGCGCGCGCCGCGTCGATGTCCTGCGTCTCGCAGCCCGCATTGGCGTCCGAGGCATAGATCGGCGGGCCGGGCAGGATGTTGCACGCGACCCGCCCCGTGGGGCCATAGCCGATCTCGGCCATGACACCCCGGTCAAGGGCCAGCGCCAAAGCGCGGCGCACGGACACATCCGCCAGCGCGGGGTGCGGCGCGGATGCGGGATCGGTGCTTATGTCGGGATTGGCCTGAGGTTCGCGCAGGTTGAAGGCCAGCCGCTCGACCAGTGTCGAAAACGCGGTCACGATCTGGCCGTTGCCCTGCGCGGCCATGTCCATCAGCACGTCGGGGGACAGTTGCAGGTTCCATGCGTAGTCAAACTCGCCCGTCTCCAGCACGGCGCGGCCAGCGGAGCTTGCGTCGCCGCCGCCCTTGATCAGCATCTCGGCGAAGGCGGGCTGGCCCGGCACCCGGTAGCGATCATTCGCCTCAAAGAGGATGGCGTCATTCGGCCGAAACTCCGTCACCTTGAAAGGCCCGGTGCCGATGGGGGCGAAATTCGCCTCGGTGCAGCTTGCCGCGTCCGCCCCGAGGCAATCGGCGAATTGCGCCGCCTGCAAGAGCGGTGTCTGCGGCCCGACGAAGGCGGCATAAGGATAGGGCTTGGGCCCGGTAAAATGCAGCACGGCGGTCAGCGCATCGGGCGTCTCGACCCGCGCCACATCGCGAAACTTGTCGGCCTGCGCACAGCCCGCGCCGGGGGCGGTGCAATAGCGATGGGTAAAGGCGATATCGGCCGAGGTGACATCGGTGCCGTCGGACCATGTGAGGCCCGGTTTGAGCCGCCACGTTATGCTCTGCATGTCTTCGGCGACATCGCCATTTGCCAGCGATGGGATCTGCGTGACCAGCCACGGAATCATCTCGCCCTCGGGCGTCAGCCGCGCGAGCGGCTCCAGCACCGGCGAGGCGGCCTCGACATCCTTGACGCCGCCCGAGAGGTAGGGATTCAATGTCGAGGGTGCCTGCCAATAGACCACACGCACCATGCCATCCTGCCCGCGCAAGGGCGCATCCGCCGCGGTGTCATGTTGCCCGGCGATGGCTTGCCCACTCATAGCGCCGCCGCTAAGCCCTGCAAGCAGAGCGGCACATCTCAGCGCAGCGGCGGATCGGGCGAACATGGCAAATCTCCTTTGCGGGTGCGAAAGTCTGGCAAGGACGATCGCAATGGTGTTTCCGTATGTTAAACTCTCTTTACCAAAGTTACGCGTGTGAATGACATCGGGACCAGCGTGAATTTTTGAAAAGCATGATAAACTCTTTGCATATGCTGGATATATACGCAGGTGTCGCGACATGCCGGTAAATGGCACGCGGATCCCGTCACCCCGAGGAGGAGCGTGATCCTGCCACTTCTGGACATCTGCGGTCTTTCGGTGCGCTATCCCGGTGCGCCCTTCGATGCCGTCGCGCAGGCTTCCCTGTCGGTCGGGCCGGGCGAGGGGCTCAGCATCATCGGCGCGTCGGGCGCGGGCAAATCGGCGTTGATCGCGGCACTGATCGGGCTGGCGCCGGCGGGTGCGCAGGTGACGGGCCGTGCCCTCTGGCGGGCGGGGCAGGGTGCGCAGGTGGATCTGCTGGCGCTGCCGCAGCGCAGGTTGCGCGCACTTCTGGGGCGCGAGATCGGAGTGATTTTTCAGGATCCGGGCGCATCGCTCGATCCGGTGATGCGCATTGGCGTGCAGGTGGGCGAGGGGATGCGCGTGCACTTGGGCACACCGCCGCGCGCGGCGCGCCAGCGTGCGCTCGATTTGCTGGCGCGTGTGGGCCTGCCGGACCCGGAGGGCTGCTTTGAGGCGTATCCACATCAGCTTTCGGGCGGTATGCGGCAACGGGCGTGTATCGCGGTCGCGCTTGCCTGCGGGCCGCGTCTGTTGATCGCGGACGAGCCGACGACCGCGCTCGATGCGCCGCTGCGGGCGGGCATCCTTGATCTGCTGGGCAATTTGCGGCGCGAGACCGGAATGGCGCTGCTGACGGTGACACATGACATGGACGCGGTGCGCCGCATCGGCGGGCGCGTCGCGGTGATGGACGGGGGCCGCATTGTCGAGGAGGGGGCGGTAGAGAACGTGCTGGCCGCGCCGCGCCATGCCGCGACGCGCGCGCTGATCTCGGCGGTGCATTCCCCCCATTCGCCGCCGGAGGCAGCGCCCGCGCCCGCGCCGATTCTCGCCATCGACGGGCTGAGCGTGCGCTACGGCGCGCGCGCGCCTGCAATAAAAGAGGCAAGCCTGTCGCTTGCGCCGGGCGAAACACTGGCCTTGGTCGGTGCATCGGGCAGTGGCAAATCGACGCTGGCGCGCGCCGCTTTGGGGCTGGAGCGGGCCGAACGCGGCGAGGTGCGGATCGGCGGCACGGATATCGCAGGGCTGCGCGGCGACGCGCTGAGGCAGATGCGGGCGCGCATCCAGATGGTCTTTCAGGATCCGATCACCGCCCTCGATCCGCGCCGCAGCCTCGCGCGACAGGTGGGCGATCCTTTGCGTAATTATGGGCGCGATGCCGATCATGCACGCCTAGCAGCGGTGTTTGCGCAGGTCGGCCTCGCGCCCGATCTGATGCACCGCCTGCCGCATCAGGTGTCGGGCGGGCAACGCCAGCGCGCGGCAATCGCCCGTGCGCTGATCCTCGATCCGGATATCCTCGTGGTGGACGAGGGGCTGTCGGCGCTCGACACGGTTCAGGCGGCGGCGATCCTTGCCCTTTTGCGGGCCGAGCAGAGGCGGCGCGGCCTTGCCATCCTCTTTGTCACGCATGATCTGCGCGCCGCGCGCGGCATTGCCCACCGGATCGCGGTGATGGAGGCAGGCCATATCGTCGAAGAGGGTCCGGCCGCGCGCATTCTGGCCGCGCCAAGGCATCCCCATACGCACGCATTGGTCACTGCCAGCGCATTGGTCGCGCAAGGCGATTAGGCCCTTTACGCCGAAGGCCTTGGGGTTCATCTTCGCGCCCGAGGCCCGCATAAGACCGGCGCCCAAGGAGACACTTCATGCCGATCAAGAACCGCTTTGCCGAGACCCATGCCGACATCACTGCATGGCGCCGCGATATCCATGCCCATCCCGAGTTGATGTTCGACACGCATCGCACCAGCGCGCTGGTCGAGCAAAAGCTGCGTGACTTCGGCTGTGACGACGTGGTGACGGGGCTGGGGCGCACCGGCGTTGTCGGCGTGATCCGGGGGCGGGCCAGCGCTTCGGGCAAGGTGGTGGGCCTGCGCGCCGACATGGATGCGCTGCCGATCCACGAGACGACGGGCGCAGCCTATGGCAGCACGGTGCCCGGCGCGATGCACGCCTGCGGGCATGACGGGCATACCGCGATGCTGCTGGGCGCGGCGCAATACCTGGCCGAGACGCGCAACTTTGACGGCACTGCGATCGTCATCTTTCAGCCCGCCGAAGAGGGCGGTGGCGGCGCCGACGTCATGTGCAAGGATGGCCTCATGGAGCGCTTCGGCATTCAGGAAGTGTATGGCATGCACAATTGGCCCGGAGTGCCTGCGGGCCAGTTCGCGATCCGGCCCGGCGGGTTCTTTGCCTCGACCGATGAGTTCGAGATCACGGTGACCGGGCGCGGCGGCCATGCGGCCAAGCCGCATGAAGGCGTCGACCCCATCGTCATGTCCGCGCATATCGTCACGATGCTGCAGACGATCGCCAGCCGCAATGCCGATCCGACCGAGCAGATGGTGGTTTCGGTCACCTCGATCGAGTCGTTGACCAAGGCGCTGAACGTCATTCCCGGCTCGGTCCATCTCAAGGGGACAGTGCGCACGCTGAACAATGCGATGCGCGATCTGGCCGAGGCGCGGATTCGCGGCATCTGCGAGCATCTGGGCGCGGCCATGGGCGGCACCGCCGCGCTGGAGTTTCGACCGGGCTATCCGGTGATGGTCAATCACCCCGATCAGACCGATTTCGCCGCGGATGTGGCGCGCGGAATCGCGGGCGACTGCGCCGAGGCGCCTTTGGTCATGGGGGGCGAGGATTTCGCCTATATGCTCGAGGAGCGTCCAGGCGCCTACATCCTCGTCGGTAATGGTGAGACCGCCGCCGTTCACAATTCGGATTATGATTTCAACGATGAGATCATTCCCGCCGGCTGCAGCTGGTGGGCCGAGGTCGTCGAGCGGCGAATGCCCATCTAGCCTTGCCCAGCCTAGGCGTGGGCCTCGCTGCGCCAGAGCATGTCGTAGACCGCGCCGATGCCGTCGGCCTCACCCTCGATGCTAAAGCGGGCGGTGGCCGCGGCGCGTGCCGCGCTCGCCATGGACGCGTGCCGCTTGGGGTCGCGCAAAAGGGCGCTCAGCGCGGTCGCCGCCTCGGGGGCGTCGCGGACAATCCATCCCGCCGTCTCGCCCATGCTGAAATCGCGGTAGTATCCGGCATCGGTCGCAACGAAGGGAACGCCGCTCGCCATCCCCTCGAGCGGGGCCATCCCATAGCCTTCATAGACGGGCAATTGCACCACCATAGACAGACCGTGTAGCAGCGTGGGCAGCGCCTCGGGTGACACCTCACCGGCAAAGATAATGCGCTCTTGCAGGTTTGCGGCGGCGACGCGCGCCTTCAGTTCTTGCAAAAATGCAAGGTCGCGGCGCCCCGCACGCCCCAAAACCAGCGCTGTGACATCCGGTTGGTCCGGCAGAAGGCGCAGCATGGCGTCGATGAAACGGTCAGTGCCCTTTTCGGGCCGGATGCGGCCGATCGTGGCAATGCCGCGCTGGCCGGGATAGCCTGTGGCGGCCCAGGCGGCGGCGCGGTCGGGTGCGGGCTGGTAGGCGGCACAATCGACGCCGTGGGGCACGACGGCGCGCACATGAGGCACGAAATCGGCGGCGCGCTCTGTCGTCGCGATCACCGCATCCATGCGCGAGATCAGCCAGCGGGGCAGGGCCGAATGGCGCCGCTGCGCGGCAGAGGTGAAAACGATGCGGATCGGCAGGCGCAGCACGTCCCGCGCCCAAAGGGCAGCGCGCATTTCGGTGTTGCGGCGCACATGCCAGATCACGAAATCCCGGCCCTCAGGGGCGCGGCGCGACAGGCGCCGGGCCTTGGCGACCGTTACGGGTGCGGGGCAACCGGGCAGGGGCTGTCCTGCCAAGGCCAGATCATAGCGCGGCGCCTGCGCGCGCAGCACGCCCGCCGCCGTGGCCGAAACCCCGGTGAAGTTGCGATTGAAATTGGTGACGATCAATTCGGTCAAGATGCAGGCTCCGCGACGTTGCGCGCTCCCGTCCTAGCGCAGGCCAAGCGCCGCGCCTAGCGTTGTCGCAAGATCAGCGAGGCTATCCTCCTGCGCGGCGGCGAAGGCCGAGGCGCCCGTGCGCATCGCCTCCAGATCGTCCGGCGCGCCCAAGAGCTCTGCCACAGCCGCACCCAGCGCGCCCGCATCCGCGACCTGTCGCGCTGCGCCTGCGGCATCCATCTTGGCATAGCCCTCGGCGAAATTGGCATAAAGCGGCCCGTGCAGCACCGCCGCGCCGCCATGGGCTACCTCGAAGGGGTTATGCCCGCCCACCGGCACGAAGGTGCCGCCGACGCAGACCAGCGGCGCAAGGCGATACCATAGCCCCATCTCGCCCAAGGTATCGGCCAGATAGACGGGCGCCGTGCCGATAGGCGCGCCCGCGCTGCGCCTTTCATGGGTCATGCCTGCCTGCGCCAGCAGGCGCGCGATGTCGCCTGCGCGTTCGGGATGGCGCGGGACGAGGATCATCAGCGCGCCCGGATGCCGCTTCAGCACCGCCTGATGCGCGGCTATGGCGATCTCGTCCTCGCCGGCATGGGTCGAGGCCATGACCCACAAAGGCCGGGCGCCGCGCTGCGCGCAGAGCGCGCCGAGCATATCGGCGTCATGGGGCACAGGCCCTGCCATCGCCTTGAGGTTTGCGCCCGCCGCCGCCTGCGCGCAGCCCAAACCGCGCAAATGCTCGGCCGTGCGGGCGTCCTGGCAATGCACCATGGCGAAATGGGCCAATAGGTAGCGCGCCGTGCGCCCGATCCGCGCCCAGCCGCGCGCCGAGCGATCCGAAATCCGCGCGTTCAGGAGCGCGAGCGGGATGCCATGCGCCGCAGCCCCGCGCAGCATATTGGGCCAAAGCTCGCTCTCGACGAAAACACCCGCATCGGGGCGCCAATGGCCTAGGAAGCGCGCCACGGCGGATGGGCTGTCGAGCGGCGCGAACTGGTGGCGGCAGCGCGGCGGCATACGCCCCGCGATGATGCGCGCCGAGGTGGCCGTGCCCGTGGTGATGAGAAATTCAAACGCAGGATGCTGCGTTCCCAGCACCTCGATCAGGCGCAGGACAGACAGGCTTTCGCCGACGCTCGCTGCATGAAACCAGATCAACCTTCCCTCGGGGCGGGGGGCCGTCGCATGGCCCATACGCTCGGCGATGCGGGTGGTGTCCATGCCTTCGGCGGCCAGTTTGCGCGCGCTGCGCCGATACGCCAGCGGCATGAGCGCCCGTGCGGCCAGCGCATAGATACGCACCAGCGGCGTCGCCGGGCCGGGCGCCCCTGCCACTGCCATCGCCTTAGCCGCCCGTGTGGCTCATGTGGCGGGGCATCTGCCCGTCGACGGTCTGGCGAGAGTAGTCGAAATCATGGCCCTTCGGCTTGCGCGCGATTGCGCCGCGAATCGCCTCCTGAAGCGGTGTGGCGTCGCTTGGATGGTTGCGCAGGGCCGGGCGCAGATCGGCCATGTCCTCCTGTCCGAGGCACATGTAGAGCTGGCCCGTGCAGGTCAGGCGCACGCGATTGCAGCTTTCGCAGAAGTTATGGGTAAGCGGCGTGATGAATCCGATCTTTTGCCCCGTCTCCTCCAGCCGCACGTAGCGCGCGGGCCCGCCCGTCCGTTCGGGCAGATCGGTGATGGTGTACTGCTCTGAAAGTCGGGCGCGCAGATCCTTGAGCGGCCAGTATTGATCCAGACGGTCCTCGTTGCCGATATCGCCCATCGGCATCACCTCGATCCACGTCAGGTCCATGTCGCGGCTGGCGCACCATTCTGTCAGGCTGAAGAGCTCGTCCTCGTTGAAGCCCTTGAGCGCGACGGCGTTGATCTTGACCCGCAGGCCCGCTGCCTGCGCTGCGTCGATCCCGCGCAGAACCTGCGGCAGGCGGCCCCAGCGGGTGATGTCCGCGAATTTCTGCTCGTCTGCAGTGTCCAGCGAGATATTGATGCGCCGCACGCCCGCGGCGTAGAGGTCTGTTGCGAAACGCTCCAACTGAGAGCCGTTTGTGGTCAGGGTCAATTCGCGCAGCGCGCCGCTGTCCAGATGGCGCGTCATCGCGTCAAAGAACGTCATGATCCCGCGCCGCACGAGCGGCTCACCGCCAGTGATGCGCAGCTTTTGCACACCGAGGCCGATGAAGGTGCTGCACATGCGGTCCAGCTCTTCCAGCGTCAGAAGCTCTTTCTTGGGCAGGAATGTCATGTTCTCGGACATGCAATAGACACAGCGAAAATCGCAGCGATCCGTCACGGAGACGCGCAGGTAATCGATGGTTCGCTGAAAAGGGTCGACAAGAGGTGTATTCATGCCCCGAAGGGTAAGGGTCGGCGCAGGCCGGGGCAAGGGCGATGTGGCGCGGAACGCATTGGTCGCGCAGATGCGCGGCGCGGCGCCGGGGTGGGGCGGTAGGTATTGAACGGACCGGCGGCGCGGCATAGGCTGGCAGGTATGAAACGCATCCTTTGCCTTGTCGCCCTGAGTGTCCTCACCGGCTGCGCCAACGCGCCCGAATGGTTGCGCCCGGATGCGGCCAAGCCGGAGCCGGAGCCAGAGCCTGTGGTTGCCGCCCCATCTGAATCGCTCACCCCGCCTGTAACCGCCCGGACGGCCGAGCAATTCGATACCAGCAGCGCAGAAGACAAGGCCGCCGCCGCCGCGCCCGCCGCCGGGGGGCGCGCATTGGGCACGACGATTGCCAGCCTTGGCGCGCCGGGCGAGCCGGGATTCTGGCTGAAAACGCCGCTGGTGACGGCGGCGGGGCCGGGACGCGTCGTCTATCCGGCCAATGGCAAGTCGGTAAAGGTCGATCTGATCCCGCTGGACGCCGAGCCCGGGTCTGGCAGCCGGATGTCGCTGGCCGCCTTGCGCGTGATCGAGGCGCCCCTGACGGGGCTGCCCGAGGTGCAGGTATTTGCGCTCCCCTGACCGCCCTCGCGCCGCTTCCTATTCGACGGTGACGGATTTGGCCAGGTTGCGCGGCTGATCGACATCTGTGCCCTTGGTGACGGCGGTGTGATAGGCCAGAAACTGCATCGGCAACGCATAAAGGATCGGCGCGAGTACATCGTCAATGTCCGGCAGGACGATTGTCTGCCAAACGCCGTCCGAGGCTTCGGCTGCGCCGCCTGCGTCGGTGACGAGGATCACTTTGCCGCCGCGTGCCATCACCTCCTGCATGTTCGACACGGTCTTGTCGAAGAGCGCATCACGCGGGGCGACGACGACCACGGGCATATTCTCGTCAATGAGGGCGATGGGGCCGTGCTTCAGCTCACCTGATGCATAAGCTTCGGCATGTATATAGCTGATTTCCTTTAGCTTGAGAGCACCTTCGAGCGCGATTGGAAACATCAGCCCCCGCCCAAGGAAAAGCGCATCGCGCGATTTGGCCAGCCGCTGCGCCACGCCTCGCACCTCGGGTTCGATGCTCATCGCCTGATTGAGTGCGGCGGGCAGACCGCGCAGCGCCGCAAGCTTGGCCTTGAGGGCGTCGTCGCTGAGGCGACCGCGTGCATGGGCGGCCTTGAGGGCAAGAAGCAGCAGGACCGTCAACTGGCAGGTGAACGCCTTGGTCGAGGCGACACCGATCTCGACGCCGGCGTGAATGGACATGTTCAGATCGCTTTCCCGCGCGATCGAGCTTTCCGGAACGTTTGTGACCGCGAGGATCGTGCTGGCCTTGCCCGCGCAATAGCGCAGGGCCGCCAATGTGTCAGCCGTCTCGCCGGACTGACTGACAAAGAGCGCCGCCGTGCCCTCGGTCACGGGCGGCGTGCGATAGCGGAATTCGGAGGCGAAATCGACCTCGACCGGCATACCGGCCAACTGCTCAAACCAGTATTTCGCCGTGAGGCAGGCATAATACGCAGTCCCACAAGAGGCCATGACGATCCGGTCTATATTTGCAAAATCAATGCCTTCTCCCGGCAAGCGAATGTTTCCGGCATCGGATGAGATATAGGCGGCAAGCGCATCGCTGATCACTGTCGGCTGCTCGGCGATTTCCTTGGACATGAAATGCTTGTGCCCGGCCTTGTCGATCCGCGTGGCGTCGATGCGGATCGTGCGCGCCTCGCGTTCCACCGGCTGCCCTGCCGCGTCAGTGATCTTGATCGAACTGCGGGTGAGGATCGCGCAATCGCCCTCTTCGAGATAGGTGATGCGGTCGGTCATCGGCGCCAGCGCGATCGCATCCGAGCCGATATAGACCTCGCCATCGCCATGGCCGATGGCCAGTGGGCTGCCCTTGCGCGCGGCGATCATCAGGTCGCTCTCGCCGTCAAAGAGAAAAGCCAGGGCATAGGCGCCTTCCAGCCGGGCGAGGGTGCAGCGCGCGGCCTCTTCGGGCGATGCGCCCTGATCGAGGTGGTGCTGGGCCAGCAGGGCAACCGTTTCGGTATCGGTCTCGGTCTGGTGCGATATGCCCGCCTTGGACAGATCGGCGCGCAGGTCGCGGTAATTCTCGATGATGCCATTATGCACGACGGCGACGCGGCCGGCGCGATGCGGGTGCGTGTTGGTCAGCGTCGGCGCGCCATGCGTGGCCCAGCGGGTGTGCCCGACGCCCGACTTACCTGCCAGCGGCTCGTGCACCAGAAGGTCGCTGAGGTTGACCAGCTTGCCGACCGCGCGGCGGCGGTCCAACGTGCCCTCGTTGACGGTGGCGATTCCGGCGCTGTCATAGCCGCGATATTCCAGCCGCTTGAGGGCCTCGACCAGCGTGGGGGAAACCTCGTGCTTGCCCAGTATTCCGACGATGCCACACATTATGAAGACCCCTTGTTTCGCATATCTTTTTTCTTCCTCAACGCGTCGAAGAACTTCTGGGCAAAGCCCGGCTTGATCTCTTGGTGGGCGCGGCTGATGGCGAGTGCGCCATCCGGAACATCGCGCGTTATGACCGAGCCCGAGCCGATCAGCGCGCCGCCGCCGACAGTTACTGGCGCGACCAGCATTGTGCCCGACCCGATAAAGGCGCCCGCCCCGATGGCCGTGCGATGCTTCATCACGCCGTCATAATTGCAGGTCACCGTGCCTGCGCCGATGTTGCAGCCCTCGCCAAGATCGGCGTCGCCGATATAGGTGAGGTGATTGACCTTGGCGCCTTGCTCCAGCACCGCGTTCTTGATCTCGACGAAATTGCCGACGCGCACATCCTCGGCCAGTTCTGCGCCGGGGCGCAGGCGGGCGTAGGGGCCGACAACAGCGCCGCGCGCGACGTGGCATCCCTCAAGGTGACTGAAGGCGCGGATATGCGCCCCGTTCTCGACCGTGACGCCGGGGCCAAAGACCACGTTCGGCTCGATCTGTGTGTCTGGTCCGATGACAGTGTCGAAGGCGAAATGGACCGTCGCCGGCGCCTGCATCATGACACCGTCGTCAAAGGCGTTCTGGCGCGCGCGAGACTGGAACAGCGCCTCGGCAGAGGCCAGTTCGGCGCGGGAATTGACGCCCAGCGTCTCGGCCTCATCGCAGGCGATGGCCGTCGCGCCAAGCCCTCGGTTGCGGGCAATGGCGATGATGTCGGTCAGGTAATATTCGCCGGAGGCGTTGTCGTTGCCGACCGCGTCGATCAGCTGAAAGAGGGTCTGGCTATCTGCCGCGATAACGCCGGAATTACAGAAAGTTACGGCCTTCTCTTGATCTGATGCATCCTTGAATTCGACGATTCGCTCCAATGTCTCGCCCTGCATGACGAGGCGTCCGTAGCGTCCCGGATCGGCGGCCTCAAAGCCCAGGACGACCACGTCATGGGTGCGGCGCGCCTCGATCATCCGCTCCAGCGTTTCGGGCTGGATAAAGGGCGTGTCGCCGTAAAGAACCAGCGCGTCGCCGTCATGCCCGTCCAGTGCGGATCGCGCCTGCGCCACGGCATGGGCGGTGCCCAGCTGCTGCTCCTGACGGACGCAGCGGATATCCTCGTCATGCTCGAGCGCGGCGGCCTCGACGGATTCGGCGCCGTGGCCGGTGACGACCGCAATGCGCGCAGGGTCGAGCGTGGCCCCCGCGCGCAAGGCGTGAACCAGCATCGGCGCGCCCGCGATCGGGTGCAGCACCTTGGGCAGGTCAGACTTCATGCGCGTGCCTTTACCTGCGGCAAGGACGATCAGGGCAGTGCTCATAGAGGCGTTTCTCCAAGATTTTCTTTGTATCGCGGGCCCGGTCGTTTTATCTGCCTGAGGCGCAGGTGCAAGAGACGCAAGATCAAACTAGATTGCCGATTGTGACAGGATCGGGCGGAAAAGCGCTGCCGGTGACGTCACGGGGAACGTGACGCAGAATGGCGCGGGCAAATTGCACGGGCAAAATCAGGAGGGGCGCGGGTGCGCAGCATCATCTTTGATCTCGACGGCACGTTGGCCGATACCAGCGGTGATCTGGTCGCCGCCGCCAACCATTGCTTTCGCCATATGGGCGCTGGCGACCAATTGGGCGTGGCGGATGCAGGAACGGCCCTGAAGGGCGGGCGTGCAATGCTGACCTTGGGCCTCGAGCGGATGGGGCAAAGCGCGGATGCAGCACTGCTTGATCGCTATTATCCAATTCTTCTGGATGCCTATGAGGCCGAGATCAACACGCATACCGTGTTCTATCCCGGTGCGCTCGATGCCGTTGCCGCGCTGGTCGCGGCGGATTTCAAGGTGGCGGTCTGCACCAACAAGCCCGAGTATCTTGCGCGCCAATTGCTGGCCCGGATGGGTGTGCTGGATCTTTTCGGTGCGCTGATCGGCGCCGATACACTGCATGTGCGCAAGCCTGACCCCGAGCCGCTGCGCGAAGCCGCGCGGCGGGCGGGCGGCGATCCGGCCCGTGCGCTGATGGTGGGCGATACCATCACCGACCATGATACGGCGCGCGCAGCGGGCGTGCCCTCGGTTCTGGTGACCTTCGGGCCGAACGGCGCGGATATGCGGGCCCTCTCGCCCGATGCGCTCTTGGATGATTTTGCGGATTTGCCCGCCATTGCCGCGCGGCTCTTGGTATGAGCATGGCAGGCGAGGTCTTTACCGGCAGCTTTACCCAGCAGGAGCCGATTCCGGAGGAGGCGATCGAGGCCGCCGTCGCGGTCATGCGCTCGGGGCGGCTGCATCGCTATAACACCGACGATGGCGAGGTCGCTGCGCTCGAGCGTGAGTTTGCGGCCTATACGGGCGCAAGATATGCGCTGGCGGTTGCCTCGGGCGGCTATGCGATGGGCGCGGCGCTGCGTGCTGTCGGGGTGCAGCCGGGCGACAAGGTGCTGACCAATGCCTTTACGCTCGCCCCCGTGCCGGGGGCCATCGCGGGCGTTGGTGCGGTGCCGGTGTTCGTCGGCGTGACCGAAGCGCTGACCATCGACCTCGATGACCTTGCCGCGAAGGCCGGCGAGGCGCGTGTCCTGATGCTGAGCCATATGCGCGGGCATCTGGCGGACATGGACCGGCTCATGCAGATCTGCGGCGACGCGGGCGTCACGGTGATCGAGGATTGCGCGCATACGATGGGCGCTGCGTGGCGCGGCCGCATGTCGGGGCGCGACGGGCTGATCGGATGCTATTCGGTGCAGACCTACAAGCATATGAACGCGGGCGAGGGCGGATTGCTCATCACCGACGACGACGACGTGGCGGCCCGCGCGATCCTGCTGTCAGGCTCTTACATGCTCTATGCGCGTCATGGCACGCGCCCGCCCGAGGCAGCCTTTGCGCGGGCCAAATACCTGACGCCGAACATATCCGGCCGGATGGACAACCTGCGCGCGGCGATCCTGCGCCCACAGCTGCGCAAGCTGGGCGCGCAATGCGCGGCATGGACGGCGCGCTACCGCGTGGTCGAAGAGGGTTTGCGCGGCACGCCGGGCCTTGGCATCATCGACCGGCCCGAGGAGGAGACGTTCGTCGGCTCCTCCATCCAGTTCCTCTTGCCCGATTGGCCTGACGCGGCCGTGGGCGAGGTGATCGCGCGCTGCGCCGCGCGGGGCGTGCAGCTCAAATGGTTCGGCGGGGCCGAGCCCGAGGGATTCACCAGCCGCTATGACAGCTGGCATTATGCCCCGAGCGCCCGGATGCCCGCCAGCGACCGGGTGCTGCGCGCGATCCTGGACATGCGCTTGCCATTGACCTTTAGTCTGGAGGATTGCGTGCTGATCGCCCGCATCATCTGCGCCGAAGTCGGCGCCGTCTGGCAGTCCATCGGTGAACGGACAGGCTAATCCGCCGCGCGGCCCGTCGCCGGGCCAATCGGCACGGTCGAGATCGAGACCTTGGCCGATCCTTGGGTCAACTCGCGCGCGTGCGCGACATAGATCAATGTGCGGTTCGCCTCGTCATAGATGCGCTTGACGCGCAGGGACTTGAAGATGATCGAGCGGCTGGCACGAAAGACATCCTCGCCGCTGTGGCTGCGGTCGATCTGACCCAGCGTGATCGGGCCGGTCTGCTGGCATTCGATCGCGCTGTTCGACGGATCCTCGAACCAGTTGCCATTGGCCAACCGGTCGATCAGGCCGCGCTGGAAATAGGCCAGATGGCAGGTGACGCCACTGACATCTGGATCGGCGATCGCCTCGATCACGATGTCATTTCCAGCCCAGTCGACGCCGATATTTCCCACTTCCTCGGCGATGGCCTGCGACGCGAAGGAGGCCGCCAAACCGGCGGCCCCCAGAACATGTGCCATGCGGCCCATCAGAATCGGATCTTGCCATGAGAGCCGGGTTTGGCCTTGTCATCGCTCATGGCCGATGTCGCCATCTCGTAGAACGCCTTGGCCGTGCTGTCATGCGCCCAGATTTCCGCCGATTTCGGCGTGAAGCGGACGAGGCGGACCTCGGGGTCGTCCTTGCCCTCTTCGAACCAGGCCGCATCGAGGGGAGACCAGATTTCATCCAGCTTTTCGCGGTTGGTCTCAATCGAGAGGGCGCCATCAATCACTGCGTAGATCTTGGCGTCGCCCGATGCGATCTGATAGCGCGCATCCTTGCCGGCTGCGGCATCCTCGCCAATGTCGGTGTGGCTGGCAGTCAGAAACCACAGGGCACCGTCATCGCGGCGCACATGATGTGCCATGGGGCGCGGATCGGTCCCCGTTGCGGACAGCATGCCGACATTGACGTTTTCGATACGGTCCCAGAAAGTGTCTTTCAGGTCGTGGTCGCTCATGCGGGTCTCCTCTTGCATGTCGTTCAATTCGCAAGGGGAACGATGTGCAGTGCCGCGCGGTTCCTTGCACCTCGGCAGTTCCCGGCGGCCCGGCAAGATGCGGAAGGAGGCAAGGTGCAGCGCTGGATGTTTTTCCTGCCTCTGATCGGCCTTGTCGCTGCGACGGCGGTCATCGGGCTGTCGATGGGGCGCAAGGCGGCGCTGCGCTCGGACGAGACCGAAGTCATCACCCGCATCGCCGCGCTTTATGTCGAGCAGGCCGGGCCGGGCGCGGCCGAGACGGATTGCACCGCGCGCCTCGCCACGTCAGAGGCATTGTGGCTGGTGGTGACCTGCGCACCCGAGGGGCGCGCAGGTCGAACATATTACATCGACCGCTTTGGCGAGGTGGCGCATGTGGATGCGCCCGGCTGAGCCGCGAATGTGGCGCGTGGTCGATCTGGCCCCGGAAGGCTCAGAAGCGATGGACGTAGGCCGCGCCGATGACCAAGGGGTCGATATCCACCTTGCCGATCTTGGCGCCATTCACCTTCACGTCGGTGCCGATATCGATGTAGCGCATGTCAAGGCGCAGCGAGCCGCGCTCGGACACCTTGAAATCGACGCCCGCATGTGCGGCAAGGCCCCAGCTATCCTCAAGATCGAGCTGCGCGCCGGCCAGCGCGCCAGTGCCGACATCGTCGAAAAAGGTGGTGTAGTTGATGCCCAGACCGACGAAGGGCGTGACATTGCTTTGATTCACGAAGTGGTACTGGATCGACAGCACGGGGGGCAGGTGCTTGGTCTTGCCGATCTTGCCGGCGCCCGCGAGGCTGATGTCATGTTCGAAGGGCCATGCCGCGAGCACCTCGATCCCGACCTTGTCGGCGATGAAGTATTCGAAGGTCAGGGTCGGGCGGGTGTTGTCGCCAACGCTGATCTGGCCTGCCGCGGTGGTCGAGGCGCCGCCTTGGGGATTGACGTTGTGGACACCGATACCGACCGTCATGTCGCCCTTGCTCTGGGCGAGGGCGGGCGCGGCGGGGGCTGCGAGTGCAGCCACGAAGGCGGCTGCGGTCAGTGTTTTGCGGGTGGTCATGGCTCTTCTCCTTGCAAGCTCGGCAGGGGTCTAGCGCAAGCTTGAAGGGGCGGTTTTGACATGGGTCAAGCTGCGATGCTTGTCTGCGCATGGCTGTCATGCGCTCAGAGCATAACGATTGTAATGCGCGCCACTTGGCCATGAAGCGGCGCGGCATCGGGCGGATTTGGGGGTTTCGCCAAGAAAAAACACATTCGGGTGCATCCCGGCAGGGCGTTTCGGGGTTAGATGTGCTGAGCCTGTCCGCGACTGGCGCGGTGTGCCGGCGCTTCTGGCGTTTTCATAGGCGCATTGCGCGCCGCTGGGCAGGCGCAAGACAGAAGGGAAAAGAGGATCCTATGATCACGCTTTATCATGTGCCGCAGAGCCGCTCCATGCGGGTGCTCTGGCTGCTGAACGAACTCGGTGAGCCGTTCCAACTGGTCGAGATGCCGTATGACGGCTCGCTTGGCACCGAGGAGTTTCTGACCCGCTCGCCTGCGGGGCGCGTGCCCGCGCTGGAAATCGAGGGCGAGCGCATGTTCGAGAGCGGCGCGATCGTGGAATACCTCTGCGAGCGCTTTCCCGAACGCGGGATGGGCCGCGCCCCTGGTGCGATGGACCGGATGGCCTGGCTGGTCTGGGTGCATTTCGCCGAGACGGTCAGCCAGCATGTCGGTGCCTTGACCTTGCAGCACGTCGTGCTGGGCGAGGAGGGCAGCGATGCGACCAAGAGCGCGGAGCTGGCGCGGCTGCGCCACTGCTATGAGGCGATCGAGGCGCGGCTGAGCACGCCGGTTGAGAATCGCGACTATCTGCTGACGGGCGGATATTCGGCGGCTGATATCTGCGTGGGGCAGGCGGTCTACATGGCGCGGCATTTCCTGCGCACGGACGGCTTTCCCGAGCTCTCGGCCTGGTTCGAGCGCATCACCGAGCGGCAGAGCTACCTGGACGCTCTGCCGGGCGAGACCAGCAGCCGCATGTACGAACAGGAGTTCTATGAGTAGTATTCCTGCATTTGCCGCCTGTTGGTTTCTTTGGCGTCGCCCGGATCCGTCGCTTGCGCTGCCTGCACCTGCGGCGATGCGCCCTAATATGGCCGCGACCCGTTGACCCCCATCGGGGGCGGGAGTAAACCGTGCCAAAGCCTGTCACGCCCTCATGGGCACCCGCATGCGCTGCGGTCTTGCAGAAAAGGAGCCTCCTTTGGAAGAGATGTTGAGGGAATACCTTCCCATACTGGTCTTTCTGGCCGTTGCTATCGGCCTTGGTGTCATCCTGATCGTGGCCTCGCTGGTTCTGGCGGGGCGCAATCCCGACCCTGAAAAGGTCAGCGCGTATGAATGTGGCTTCAACGCCTTCGACGATGCGCGGATGAAGTTCGACGTGCGGTTCTACCTCGTGTCGATCCTCTTCATCATCTTCGATCTGGAAATCGCGATGCTGTTCCCATGGGCCGTGGCGTTTCAGGACATCAGCATGGCGGCCTTCTGGTCGATGATGGTGTTTCTGGGCGTTCTGACCATCGGCTTTGCCTACGAATGGAAAAAGGGAGCCCTCGAATGGGAGTAGCCACCTCGCCCAACCACGCTGGTGCCGACCGCGAGGTCGCCACACAGGACCTGAACCGCGAGTTGCAGGACAAGGGCTTTCTCTTGACCGCATCCGAGGACATCATCAACTGGGCGCGCACCGGCAGCCTGCACTGGATGACCTTCGGCCTTGCGTGCTGTGCCGTCGAGATGATGCATACGTCGATGCCGCGCTACGACGCCGAGCGGTTTGGTGTCGCGCCGCGCGCCAGCCCGCGCCAGTCGGACGTGATGATCGTTGCCGGCACGCTGACCAACAAGATGGCGCCCGCCCTGCGCAAGGTCTATGACCAGATGCCCGAGCCGCGTTATGTGATCTCGATGGGCAGCTGTGCCAATGGCGGCGGCTATTATCACTACAGTTATTCGGTGGTGCGCGGCTGCGATCGCATCGTGCCCGTGGACATCTATGTGCCGGGGTGCCCGCCGACAGCCGAGGCGCTGCTCTATGGCATCCTGCAACTGCAACGCAAGATCCGCCGCACCGGAACGATCGTCCGCTGAGGCGGGCGCATGACGTCAAGGGGAATGACATGACCGAAGCGCTCAAGGAACTGGGCAGCCATATCGAGACGAAGCGCGCCGATTGCGTGCTGGGCTGGAGTGTGGATCGCGGCGAGCTGACGGTCGATGTGGCCCTCAGCAGCATCAAGGGGCTGGTCGAATTTCTGAAAACCGACAGCACGTGCCGCTTCTCGTCGCTGGTGGATATCACTGCGGTGGACTATCCTGAGCGGGCCAAACGGTTCGACGTGGTCTATCATTTCCTCAGCATGTATCAAAACCATCGTATCCGCCTGCGTGTCGCCACCCGGATGGAGGATATGGTGCCCTCGATAACTGACATCCACCCGTCGGCCAACTGGTTCGAGCGCGAGGTGTTCGACATGTTCGGCATCCTTTTCTCGGGCCACCCCGACCTGCGCCGCATCCTCACCGACTACGGGTTTCGCGGCCATCCGCTGCGCAAGGATTTCCCGACCACGGGCTATACCGAGGTGCGCTATGACGAAAATCAGAAGCGCGTCGTCTATGAGCCTGTGAGCCTCGTGCAGGAATACCGCCAGTTCGACTTCATGTCGCCGTGGGAGGGGGCTGAATACGTCCTGCCCGGCGATGAGAAGACCGATGGGAAGAAAGAGGGGGCGAAGTGATGGACGGCGATATCCGCACCAACACGTATGATGACGGATCGCGCGATTTTGAATCGGGCGAGCAGCAGATCCGCAACTTCAACATCAACTTCGGCCCGCAACACCCTGCTGCACACGGTGTTTTGCGCCTTGTGCTAGAGCTGGACGGCGAGATCGTCGAGCGGTGCGACCCGCATATCGGCCTGCTGCATCGCGGCACCGAGAAGCTGATGGAAAGCCGCACGTATCTGCAGAACCTACCATATCTCGACAGGCTGGATTACGTGGCGCCGATGAATCAGGAACATGCCTGGTGCCTCGCGATCGAGCGTCTTTGCGGCATCGAGGTGCCGCGCCGCGCCAGCCTGATCCGCGTGCTTTATTCCGAGATCGGCCGCATCCTCAGCCATCTGCTGAACGTGACGACGCAGGCGATGGACGTGGGTGCGCTGACGCCGCCGCTCTGGGGCTTTGAAGAGCGCGAAAAGCTGATGATCTTTTACGAGCGGGCCTGCGGCGCGCGTTTGCATGCGGCCTATTTCCGGCCCGGCGGCGTGCATCAGGACCTGCCGAACGATCTGATCGACGATATCGAGACATGGGCCAAGCATTTCCCCAATGTGATGGACGATATCGACGGCCTTTTGACCGAGAACCGGATTTTCAAGCAGCGTAACGCCGATATCGGCGTCGTCAGCGAGCAGGATGCGCTTGATTGGGGCTTTTCAGGTGTGATGGTGCGCGGCAGCGGCATGGCGTGGGATTTGCGCCGGGCGCAACCCTATGAATGCTATGACGAATTCGAATTCCAGATTCCCGTGGGCAAGAATGGCGACTGCTATGATCGCTATCTCTGCCGCATGGAGGAGATGCGCCAGTCGGTCCACATCATCCATCAGGCCATCGAGAAGCTGCGCGCCCCCGAGGGCAAGGGCGATATCCTTGCCCGTGGCAAGATGACCCCGCCCAAGCGCAATGACATGAAGACGTCGATGGAAGCGCTGATCCATCACTTCAAACTCTATACCGAGGGCTTTCACGTCCCCGAGGGCGAGGTTTATGCCGCCGTCGAGGCGCCCAAGGGCGAGTTCGGCGTCTATATGGTCAGCGACGGGTCGAACAAGCCCTACCGCATCAAGCTGCGCGCCCCCGGCTACCTGCACTTGCAGGCGATGGACTACATCGCGAGCGGGCATCAACTGGCCGATGTGGCTGCGATCATCGGCACGATGGATGTCGTCTTTGGCGAGATCGACAGATGAGCGCCGCCGCATTTGCCTCCCGCGCCGCCGCGCGGGCCACTGACATGATACGCACGAAAGAGAGCGCCTAGATGCTTCGTCGCCTCCACCATGAACAGCCCGCAAGCTTTGCCTTCACCCCTGCCAATCAGGCGTGGGCCGAGGCGCAGATTACCAAGTATCCCGAAGGCCGTCAGGCCAGCGCGATCATCCCGCTGCTTTGGCGCGCGCAGGAGCAGGAGGGCTGGCTGACCCGTCCCGCGATCGAGGGCATCGCCGACATGTTGGGCATGGCCTACATGCGGGCGGTCGAGGTCGCGTCATTTTACTTCATGTTCCAGCTGCATCCTGTTGGCAGCGTTGCAAATATTCAGGTCTGTGGCACCACGTCCTGCATGATCTGCGGGGCTGAGGATCTGGTCGCCGTCTGCCGTGAGAAGATCGCGGACAAGCCGCATACTCTGAGCCAAGATGGCAAGTTCAGCTGGGAAGAGGTCGAGTGCCTTGGCGCCTGCGCGAATGCGCCGATGGCCCAAATCGGCAAGGATTACTACGAGGATCTGACCGCCGAGCGGCTGGGCGAGATCATTGACGAGCTGGCATCTGGCAAAGTGCCCACGCCGGGTCCGCAGCAGGGCCGATTTGCCTCCGAACCCGCGTCCGGACTGACCAGCCTCAAGGACTTCGACAGCGGGCAAAAGGCCCATAACGCCTCGGTGCAGCTGGCCACCGATCTGGGCGAGACGATCAAGCGGATCGACGGCACCGAGGTGCCTTTGCTCGCGCCCTGGCGTGACAGGGGCGCAATGCACCAGCCCGCCAAGCCGAACGTCAAGGTGTTGGACGCGCCCCTTGATATCGTCAAGGAAACCGGCCGGATCGACACCGAGAAGGCCGCCAAGGGCGATGCCGCCTCCTCCAAGGGCAAGCCGGACGAGGGCACCGTGGCCAGCGCGCCCAAGAGCGAGCCTTCGCCAAAGACCCAGAAGACGGCCAAGACCTCCAAGGCGACACCCGACGCACCGCAGGTCGTGGGCGAGACCGCAGGCGCGCCTGATGACGCGGTGTCCGGCAAGAAGCCCAAAGTGCTCAAAGCTGCGCGCAAAGAAGGGGCGGACGATCTCAAGCGGATCAAGGGCGTCGGCCCAAAGCTCGAGGCGCTGCTCAATCGTCTTGGGTTCTATCACTTCGATCAGATCGCCTCATGGACGCCGGAAGAAACCGCTTGGGTCGATGAGAATCTGGAGGGCTTCAAGGGCCGTGCCACTCGTGATGACTGGGCCGGGCAGGCCAGGAGGCTTGCGTCCGGTGACTGAGAGGGCCTTTGCCAAAGGGGCCCAAAAGGGCGATGCTTACGACTGATCCTAGCCGTGCGCGCCAAGCCTCGAGGAGGACATAACGATGACGACCGATCATTCTGCCAAGAAATGCGCCAGCACATGTTGGTACATCGCCGTTGGCGCGGGCCTTCTCTTGGCCATCATCCTGATTGCTGGCGCGGGCTGGGCCTTCTTGTGGGCTCTGCTGGTTGGCGTGCTGGTGTTCCTTGTCGCAGGGTTTGTTCTGCCTCAGGTGATCTGCACCGAAAAGACGCCAAAAAAGCCGCATAAACCCTCCAGTCTGGCAGCCGATGCGCGCCCAGAGGCCAAACCGTCCCCAGCCCCGCAGGCTCATCCGGCGCCCGCCAGCGCGGCAAGGCCCGAGCCTGCAGAGCCCAAGGCCGCGCCTGCTGCGCAGCCCGCTAAGGCATCAGAGCCAGCCGAGCCGAAAGAGAAGCCCGAGCCATCTAGAGAGCAGATGGCACCGGCAGCAAAAGCGGTTTCGGACAACGCCGACCCCGAGGGGCCCGCAGAGGCGCCTGCGAATGACGGTAAGCCCAACGGCGACAAGCCCGGTGTGCTGGCCGCGCCGCGCGGCGGCAAGCCGGACGATCTCAAGATGATCAAGGGTATCGGTCCCAAGCTGGAAAAGCTGCTTAACGGCATGGGCTTTTATCATTACGACCAGATCGCGAACTGGACGAGTGCCGAGGTGGCTTGGGTTGATGAGAACCTGCAAGGGTTCAAGGGCCGTGCCACCCGCGATGACTGGACGGGGCAGGCGGCTCAGCTGGCCAACGGGCAAGAGACCGAGTTTTCGTCACGCGCCTCCAAGGGTGATTTTTCCTGATGCGCGGCGCATATGAGTGATACTGGCAAGGACCAGGCCCGATCGGGCCGACGCGCTGCCATGGTGATCGCGGCGACGGCCATCCTGTGGGTGGCTGCAACCATGATCGGCACTAGTTTTGGACTGAGCCAGCGCGAGTTGGCACTGTTCGATCTGATGGCTCTCGGGGGATTCCTCTGGGCCGTCTGGATGATCTACAATATCTGGCGTGCGCGTCAGAAAAATCAGGGGTAACGGCGCAATGCTGAAAGACCAGGACCGTATCTTTACCAACCTTTACGGGATGCATGATCGCACGCTCAAGGGCGCGCAGGCGCGCGGCCATTGGGATGGCACGGCCAAGATCCTGCAAAACGGCCGTGACTGGATCGTCGACCAGATGAAGGCCTCCGGGCTGCGCGGTCGCGGCGGTGCGGGCTTCCCGACCGGGCTCAAGTGGTCGTTCATGCCCAAGGAAAGCGATGGGCGCCCCGCCTATCTCGTCGTCAACGCGGACGAGTCCGAGCCGGGCACCTGCAAGGACCGCGAGATCATGCGCCATGATCCGCACACCCTGATCGAGGGCTGTCTGATCGCCAGCTACGCGATGCAGGCCCACGCGTGCTACATCTACATTCGCGGCGAATACATCCGCGAGAAGGAGGCGCTTCAGATCGCCATCGACGAGGCTTATGATGCGGGCCTGGTGGGGCGCAATGCCTGCAAGTCGGGCTATGATTTTGACATCTATCTGGTCCACGGCGCAGGCGCCTATATCTGCGGCGAAGAGACGGCGCTGCTGGAATCGCTCGAGGGCAAGAAGGGCATGCCGCGCATGAAGCCGCCTTTCCCGGCGGGCGCGGGCCTTTATGGCTGCCCGACCACCGTGAACAACGTCGAAAGCATCGCGGTCGTGCCGACGATCTTGCGGCGCGGGGCGGAATGGTTTGCGGGCTTTGGCCGCCCAAACAACGCGGGCACCAAGATCTTTGCGATTTCGGGTCATGTGAACAATCCCTGCGTGGTTGAGGAATCCATGTCGATCTCTTTCGAGGAACTGATCGAAAAGCACTGTGGCGGGATCCGGGGCGGCTGGGACAACCTCAAGGCGGTGATACCCGGCGGCTCGTCCGTGCCTTGCGTGCGCGGCGAGAACATGCGCGATGCAATCATGGATTACGATTACCTGCAAAAGGATCTGCGCTCGGGTCTGGGCACGGCGGCGGTGATCGTGATGGACCAGAGCACCGACATCATCAAGGCGATCTGGCGGCTATCGAAATTCTACAAGCATGAAAGCTGCGGCCAGTGCACCCCCTGCCGCGAGGGCACGGGCTGGATGATGCGCGTGATGGATCGCCTTGTCACCGGCGATGCCGAACCCGAGGAGATCGACATGCTGCTCGACGTGACCAAACAGGTCGAGGGACATACGATCTGCGCGCTCGGCGATGCGGCGGCCTGGCCCATTCAGGGTCTCATCCGCAACTTCCGGGACGAGATCGAAGACCGTATCAAGCATAAGCGCGGCACGACCGCGCGCCCCGTGGCCGCAGAGTGAGCGGTCAGCGGTCAGAAATTCGGAGTGGTAAGATGAACGCGAAACCGATCACGATGGCCCTTTGCGCCGCACTGGCGCTTGGCGCGTGCGCCAAGTCCGGTGAAAGAGTGCGCTTTGACGGGAATTACTATCCCGCCAAACTCGACAAGGTCGGCGACCGCCGCGAAGATTTCGTGGTCGCGGTTCGCGATCCGGGGCAGGGCATCGAGGGCGCGCGCGAAGCGGGACGCTTTGAGGCGACACGCTATTGCATCGAGACATTTGGCGACAGCACCGTCAATTGGCAGCAGGGCTATGACCCCGATGCCAATGCGTCGGTGATCGACAACGGCCGTCTGATTTTGCGCGGGAGCTGCGTGATATGGTAGGACTGGCGGCGATACTGGCGGCATTCAGCGCATGTTATTGCATAACTGCGGCCGGCATCCCTAGCTGCGGTGGAGTGGCGCGTGCTGTTGCGCGCGCCCACACACGCATGAAAGGAGTATCGCCATGCGCCTGATTCTGACCACACTCGTTGCCCTGTCGCTTGCCGGAGGGGCCAGCGCCGCCCGTGCCGACCTTGGGGCCGAGAAGGATATTAATGCCGGCCTGCTGGCCATCGCCGCGGCCGACAAGATCCGCCGCGAATGCGGTGATATCTCGGGCAAGTTCTGGGCCGCGCGCTCTTATGTCAATCAGCTCAAGGGCATGGCGCAAAAGCGTGGCTATACCGATGCCCAGATCGACGCCTACGTCAATGACGACGCCGAGCAGGCCAAGATGCGCGAGCGCCGCAACGCCTATTTCAAGTCGAAAGGCGCGAGCAATCTGGACGCCGCAAGCCTGTGCCGCCTCGGCCAAGATGAAATCAAGAACCGCAGCCGCATCGGCTCATTCCTGAAAGCAAAGTGAACAGCATGACGAACCTCCGCAAAGTGAACATCGACGGGACCGAGATCGAAGTGGATGGGGCGATGACCCTCATTCAAGCGTGTGAAGAGGCGGGCGTGGAAATTCCACGCTTTTGCTATCACGAGCGGCTGTCGATCGCCGGAAACTGCCGGATGTGCCTTGTGGAGGTCGTCGGCGGCCCGCCCAAGCCGGCGGCGAGCTGTGCCATGCAGGTGCGCGATCTGCGCCCCGGCAAGGACGGTGAGCCGCCGGTCGTGCGCACCAACAGCCCCATGGTCAAGAAGGCCCGCGAGGGCGTGATGGAATTTCTGCTGATCAATCACCCGCTGGATTGCCCGATCTGCGATCAGGGCGGTGAATGTGATCTTCAGGATCAGGCGATGGCTTATGGCGTGGATTTCAGCCGCTTTCGCGAGCCCAAGCGCGCAACCGAGGATCTGGACCTTGGCCCGCTGGTCGAGACGCATATGACGCGCTGCATTTCCTGCACCCGCTGCGTGCGCTTTACCACCGAGGTCGCGGGCATCAGCCAGATGGGCCAGACGGGCCGGGGCGAGGATGCCGAGATCACGTCATATTTGGGCGAGACGCTGGACAGCAACATGCAGGGCAACATCATTGATTTGTGCCCGGTCGGTGCGCTGGTCTCCAAGCCGTATGCGTTTACCGCGCGCCCTTGGGAGCTGACCAAGACCGAGACGATCGACGTGATGGACGCGCTTGGCTCGAACATCCGGGTCGATACCAAGGGCCGCGAAGTCATGCGGATGCTGCCACGCAACCATGACGGCGTGAACGAGGAATGGATTTCCGACAAGACGCGCTTTGTCTGGGATGGCCTGCGCCGCCAGCGCCTGGATGTTCCCTACATCCGCGAGAACGGCAAGCTGCGCGCCGCCACCTGGCCCGAGGCGCTGAGTGCCGCCGCCGTCGCCATGAAGGGCAAAAAGGTGGCCGGCCTCGTCGGTGATCTGGTGCCGGTCGAGGCCGCCTTTGCGCTCAAGCAACTGATCGAGGGGCAGGACGGCCATGTGGAATGCCGCACCGATGGGGCCAAGCTGCCGAGCGGCAACCGCTCGGGCTATGTCGGCACAGCGCGGATCGAGGATCTGGATGACGCCGCCAGCGTCACGATCATCGGCGCGAACCCCGCCATTGAGGCCCCGGTGCTGAATGCGCGCATTCGCAAGGGGTGGCTGCGCGGCGCCACCGTCAGCTTGATCGGCGAGGCCTGCGATCTGACCTATGACTACGACCACGCGGGCGAGGATCGTGCCGCGCTGGAGAAGCTGGCGTCGGACGCCCAGAAATCCGACGGCAAGTCCGTTGTCATCGTGGGGCAGGGCGCACTGCAAGAGGCCGATGGCGAGGCTGTTCTGGCGCACGCGATGGCGCTGGTGGAAAAGACCGGCGGGTTGCTCATGGTGCTGCACACCGCTGCGGGCCGCGTCGGCGCGATGGACGCAGGCTGCACCACCGAAGGCGGCCTCGAGGCCGCGCTGGAGGGCGCCGAGGTGATCTATAACCTCGGATCGGACGAGACCGAGATCAAGGACGGCCCCTTTGTCATCTATCAGGGCAGCCACGGCGACCGCGGCGCGCACCGCGCTGACGTGATCCTGCCGGGCGCCGCCTACACCGAAGAGCAGGGCCTCTTTGTGAACACAGAAGGGCGCCCGCAACTGGCGCTGCGCGCCAATTTCGCCCCCGGCGAGGCCAAGGAAAACTGGGCCATCCTGCGCGCCCTTTCGGGCGAGATGGACAGCGTTCTGCCCTATGACAGCCTGCCGCAACTGCGCCAGGCGCTGGTGGCCGAAGTGCCGCATCTGGCACAGATCGACCAGGTGCCCGAGAACGAATGGCAGCCAATCGCGCCCAAGGACATGGGCAAGGCGACCTTCCGCAGCGCCGTCAAGGACCACTACCTGACCAACCCTGTCGCCCGCGCGAGCCAGCTGATGGCCGAGCTGAGCGCAGGGGCAAAGGCCCGCCGGGCACCCAAGCTGGCGGCGGAGTGACGGGCGATGCGCGCGGGGCGTCATATCATGGCAGCCGGCCTCGCCGCGCTGGCGCTGGCGGCTTGTGCGCCCCAAGGCCAGATGGAGCGTTATGTCGGTCGCTCCGTCAGTGCGGCGATGCTGGACCATGGCAGCCCCGATGAGGTCTTTGCGCTGGCGGACGGGCGCCGCGCCTATCAGTGGGAAATCACCAATGAGGGCTTTCGCCCCGCGCCGCAGCCCCGCATCGGCGTCGGCATCGGGATCGGCACCGGGGGCTGGGGCGGCGGCCTCACCACGGTGAATACAACCTACGTGCCCTATTCCAAGACGTGCCGCTATACTCTGATCGCGGATCAACGGGGCACGGATTGGATCGTGGCAGAAGCGCGCAAGCCGACGCCGGGATGCGCGTGATGCGGGGGCCGCGGTCCATCACTGCGGCGCTCTGGCCGGTGATCGCGCTCATTGCCTTGGCCGGATGCGAGGCGGGCAGCAGTTCGTCCTTGCCCTTCGCGCCTGAGTACCGCGGGGTCGAGACCGACCTTCTGGACGGTGATCTGGTGAATTTCCACGTCTCCATGACTGGCGCGCGGGGCAGCGCCGATGTCGCGCGCTATGCCGAATGCGCGGCGGCGCAATACGCCTTGATCCGCGGATACGGATTTGCGCGCCATGTGCGCACGAATATCGAGGATGAGGGTGGCGTCTGGCGCGCTGATGCGGTTTATACGATCTCGCCCGCCCTGCCGCGCGGGCTCAAGACAATCGACGCCGAAGTCGTAGCCGCCGACTGCGCGGAAAACGGAATACCGATGGTATGAGGACCTGATGGCTGAATTCTTTACCACCCCGCTGGGGACCGTCCTGCTGATCTTTGCGCAATGCCTTGCCATGCTGGGTTTTGTGATGGTCAGCCTTTTGTTCCTCGTCTATGGCGACCGCAAGATCTGGGCCGCTGTCCAGATGCGTCGTGGCCCGAATGTCGTGGGTGTCTTTGGCCTGCTGCAATCGGTGGCAGACGCACTGAAATACGTCATCAAGGAAGTTGTGATTCCCGCAGGTTCGGACAAGGCCGTGTTCATCATGGCCCCGATCGTCAGCTTTGTTCTGGCCGTCATCGCCTGGGCGGTGATTCCGATGAATGACGGCTGGGTGCTGTCGGATATCAACGTCGCGATCCTCTATGTCTTTGCTGTCTCGTCGCTCGAAGTCTACGGCGTGATCATGGGCGGCTGGGCGTCGAACTCGAAATATCCGTTTCTCGGTTCGCTGCGCTCTGCGGCGCAGATGATCTCGTATGAGGTTTCACTGGGTCTGATCATCGTCGGTATCATCATCTCGACGGGTAGCCTGAATTTCGGCGATATCGTTTCGGCGCAGGATACGAAGTACGGCTTCTTCGGCTGGTATTGGTTGCCGCACCTGCCGATGGTCTTCCTCTTCTTCATCTCGGCGCTTGCCGAGACGAACCGCCCGCCGTTCGACCTGCCTGAGGCCGAGTCGGAGCTGGTGGCCGGCTATCAGGTGGAATACTCCGCAACGCCCTTCCTGTTGTTCATGGCCGGTGAGTATATCGCCATCTTCCTGATGTGCGCGCTGACCTCGCTGCTGTTCTTTGGCGGTTGGCTGTCGCCCATTCCCGGCCTGCCGGACGGCGTGCTGTGGATGATCGGCAAGATGGCGTTCTTCTTCTTCCTCTTCGCCATGGTCAAGGCGATCACGCCGCGCTACCGCTATGATCAGCTGATGCGCATCGGCTGGAAAGTGTTCCTGCCGCTGTCGCTGGGCTGGGTCGTCATCATCGCCTTCCTCGCCAAGTTCGAAGTGTTTGGCGCGTTCTGGGCGCGGTTTGCGATGGGGGGCTGAGCCATTGGGGATCGACTACGTCCTATTTGACCGCCTGGTCGAGCTCTCTACCCGGTTCAAGCCGGAAGGGCGCTCGCTCATGCTGGGACGTCAGAAGTTCCCCATTCAGACGCGGCACCGTGCGCTTTATGAAAAATCGCTGACCGATCACGGCATCGAGGCCCGCCGCTTCGATTTCCTGCAAGAGGATGGCTATGCCGAGACCTTGATGGAAAAGCTGGGATTCGGCGCCATCGAGACCATGGATTTTTCCGACTACGAGGGCGCGAGCCTGCTGCATGACCTCAACAAGAGGCCCAAGAAGAGCCTTGAGAACAAGTTCGACCTGATCTTTGACGGTGGCACGGTCGAGCATGTATTCAACGTGCCGATGGCGCTGGAGGGGCTTTTTCGCATGCTGAAACCGGGCGGGCGCCTGATTTCGGCCAATGGACTGAATGGCTGGTATGGACACGGCATGTATCAGTTCAATCCCGAGCTGGTCTGGACCTTCTGGAAGCGCGCGTGCAACTGCAATGTCATCGACTGCCGGGCGATCCCTGTCGAGCCGGATGACGGGTTTGGCCATGTCGCCTTCGATGATCCGGCTGACAGCGGGGTGCGCCTGCGCCTCAAGAATCAGATCGGGCCGGGGCGCACCTACCTATATTACGAGATCGAGAAGACCGAAGACTCGCACCTGCCGGATTTTGCGCTGCAAAGCGATTACGAGACCCGCTGGAATGGCGCCGAAAATGCCGGTATGACGCGGCTGGACGGTGAGACTCAGGCAGGTGGGTCTTTGGGCAACACGGACGCAAGGAGCTGACGCAATGGCGAATATCGATTATGGACGCGCGGCCGGTTACTTCCTGCTGAGCGATGTGTGGAAGGGCCTGGGACTGGGCCTGAAGTATTTCTTCGCCCCCAAGGCGACGCTGAACTATCCGCATGAAAAGGGCTATCTTTCGCCCCGTTTCCGGGGCGAGCATGCGCTGCGCCGCTATCCCAATGGCGAAGAGCGCTGCATTGCCTGCAAGCTTTGCGAGGCGATCTGCCCCGCGCAGGCCATCACGATCGATGCCGAGCCGCGTGACGACGGCAGCCGCCGCACCACGCGCTATGACATCGACATGACGAAATGCATCTATTGTGGCTTCTGCCAGGAGGCATGCCCCGTCGATGCGATCGTCGAGGGCCCGAACTTCGAATTTTCGACCGAAACCCGTGAAGAGCTGTTCTACGACAAGGATAAACTCCTTGAGAACGGTGATCGCTGGGAGGCCGAGATCGCCCGCAACCTCGAGCTGGACGCGCCTTACAGATGAGCGATACCCCGAACCCTTTCGAGCAGATGATGCGCCAGATGCAGGACATGGCCAAATCCATGAATCCGGCCATGGATGCGTTTTCGCCCAAAGCCTTCGAGGCGATGTGGCAGACGATGCCGCGCGATCTGATGGAGATGACGTTCGGCAAGGGCTTGAACCCCGAGGGGCTTGATGCCAAGACGCGCCTGCTGCTGACGCTGGCAGGGTTGACCATGCAGGGCGCACAGGCCGATACGGCGGTGCGACTGACCGTGCGCCACGCCCGCGAGGCTGGCGCGACGGATGCGGAAGTGGCCGAGACCATCGCGACCATGTCGATGTTCGCAGGCGTTCCGGCCACGAACCGCGCGATGAGCCTCGCGCGCGAAGTGATGGACGGGGAAACCGAGGAAGGAAAAGACACATGACTGCGATGGTGTTTGCGTTCTATCTCTTTGCGATATCGGCCCTGATTGGCGGGCTTTTCACCGTTATCAGCCGCAACCCGGTGCACTCGGTGCTATGGCTGATCCTCAGCTTCATCAGCTCGGCGGGCCTCTTCGTGCTGCTGGGGGCTGAATTCGTCGCCATGCTTCTGGTCATCGTCTATGTTGGCGCCGTGGCTGTCCTTTTCCTCTTCGTCGTCATGATGCTGGACGTCGATTTCGCCGAGCTGAAGGCCGAGATGGCCAAGTATATGCCCCTCGCACTTCTGATTGCCGTGATCCTGCTGATGCAGTTCGGCATTGCCTTCGGCGCGTGGGAAACCTCGGCAGGTGCCGAAGCTGCGGCAGCCGCGCCGACCCCGGTGGATGTTCACAACACCGCCGCGCTGGGTCTGCTGCTCTATGACAAGTATTTCCTGCTCTTCCAACTGGCGGGCCTGATCCTGCTTGTTGCCATGATCGGAGCCATCGTGCTGACGCTGCGCCACCGCGTGGATGTCAAGCGCCAGAACGTGCTGCATCAGATGTGGCGCGACCCTAAGAAGGCGATGGAGCTGAAGGACGTCAAGCCGGGGCAGGGCCTCTGAGCCGCGCCGGATAAACATATCGGGCGGCGCGGGTTGTGCGCCGTCCTCACAGATCAAGGGATTAGACGCATGTCCAGAACTACAATTGTTGTGCTCGTTGTCGTGCTGATCATCATCTTTGGCGGGTATTCGGTGTTCGGCTAAGCCCGGACGACGAGGTCGAGGCGCACATTCAGAGGCGCGTGACAGGAAAAGACTGAGGGACTGACATGATCGGAATTGAACATTACCTGACGGTGGCGGCGACGCTTTTCGTCATCGGCATCTTCGGGCTCTTTCTGAACCGCAAGAACGTCATCATCCTGCTCATGTCCATCGAGTTGATGCTGCTGGCGGTGAACATCAATCTGGTCGCCTTTTCAAGCTTTTCGGGCGATTTGGCGGGGCAGGTCTTTACCCTGTTGGTGCTGACAGTCGCCGCCGCCGAGGCCGCGATCGGCCTTGCGATCCTGGTCTGCTTCTTCCGCAACCGCGGCACGATCGCGGTCGAAGACGTCAACGTGATGAAGGGCTGAGCCAATGGAAAAGATCATCCTTTTCGCCCCCCTGGTGGGCGCGATCATTTCGGGCTTTGGCTGGCGCATCATTGGCGACAAGGGGGCGCAATGGGTCTCGACGGGCCTGCTGTTTCTGGCCTGCCTGCTCAGCTGGATCGTGTTCATCGCGCATGACGGCACGACACAGCATATCCATATCCTCGACTGGATCCAGTCGGGCGTTCTGGACACCACGTGGTCCATTCGCCTCGACCGCCTGACGGCGATCATGCTGATCGTGGTCACCACTGTTTCGGCGCTCGTGCACCTTTATTCCATGGGCTACATGGCCCATGATCACAACTTCAAGGACAGCGAGACGTATCGTCCGCGCTTCTTTGCGTATCTGTCGCTCTTCACCTTTGCGATGCTGATGCTGGTGACTGCCGACAACCTCGCGCAGATGTTCTTTGGCTGGGAGGGGGTCGGTCTCGCCTCCTACCTGCTGATCGGTTTTTACTACCGCAAGCCTTCGGCGAATGCCGCCGCGATCAAGGCGTTCGTGGTCAACCGTGTGGGCGACTTCGGCTTTGCGTTGGGGATCATGGCGCTCTTCTTGCTGACCGACTCGATCAATTTCGACGACATCTTTGCGGCGGGACCGCAGTTGGCCGAGACGAGCATTCGCTTTCTGTGGACCGACTGGAACGCGGCCAACCTGATCGCCTTCCTCCTGTTCGTCGGCGCGATGGGCAAATCGGCGCAGCTCGGCCTGCACACATGGTTGCCTGACGCGATGGAAGGTCCGACCCCGGTGTCGGCGCTGATCCACGCGGCGACGATGGTTACGGCAGGCGTGTTCCTGATCTGCCGCATGTCGCCGATCATGGAGTATGCGCCCGAAGCGCTCATGTTCGTGACCTTCCTCGGGGCGACGACGGCCTTTGTCGCGGCCACGATTGGCCTCGTCCAGAACGACATCAAGCGCGTGATCGCCTATTCGACCATGTCGCAGCTGGGCTACATGTTCGTTGCGGCGGGCGTTGGCGCCTATTCGGTCGCGATGTTCCACCTGCTGACGCATGCCTTCTTCAAGGCGATGCTGTTCCTCGGGGCAGGCTCGGTCATCCACGGAATGCATCACGAGCAGGACATGCGTAACTATGGCGGCCTGCGCCACAAGATGCCCTATACCTTCTGGGCGATGATGATCGGCACGCTCGCCATCACGGGCGTTGGTATTCCGCTGACGGGCTGGATCGGCTTTGCTGGCTTCGCCTCCAAGGACGCTGTGATCGAGAGCGCCTTTGCCGGAACGAACGGCGGCTATGCCTTCTGGATGCTGGTGATCGCCGCGCTGATGACCAGTTTTTACAGCTGGCGCCTGATGTTCCTCACCTTCTTTGGCACCGCGCGGGGCGACAAGCACACGCATCAAAACGCGCATGAGTCGCCAACAGTGATGCTTGTTCCTCTGGGCGTGCTGGCCATCGGCTCGGTCCTTGCGGGCGCGATCTGGTATGGCAGCTTCTTCGGCAAGACGAACGAGGTCGTGACATTCTTCGGCGGTGCCTATGGCGAGCCTGCGCAAGAGCTGGTCGAGGCGGTTGCCGAACGCAGCCCCAAGGCGTCCGAGCTGCACTACGTGATGGAGAGTGCGCCGGGCGAGGCCGCAATCTACATCCGCCCCGAAAACACCGTCCTGCATGAGGCGCACTACGTGCCCACATGGGTCAAGCTGTCGCCCTTCGTCGCAATGGTTCTCGGCCTGCTGACGGCGCTCTGGTTCTACATCTGGAGCCCCGGCACCCCCGCCACCTTCCGCCGCGCGCAGGAGCCGCTCTACCAGTTCCTGCTGAACAAGTGGTATTTCGACGAGATTTACGACGTGCTCTTCGTCAAGCCAGCAAAGAAGCTGGGCGGATTTCTGTGGAAGCGCGGTGATGGCACCGTTATCGACGGCGGCATCAATGGGCTGGCGATGGGTATTGTGCCCTTCTTCACCCGCCTCGCGGGCCGCGCGCAGTCCGGCTATATCTTTACCTATGCCTTCGCCATGGTGATCGGGATCGCGGTCCTTGTCACATGGATGACGTTCACCGGAGGGGCAAACTGATGGAAAACGTTCTGTCGATCACCACGTTTATCCCCCTCATCGCGGCGGCGATCCTCGCCATCTTCCTGCGGGGCGAGGATGCGGCGGCGCAGCGCAATGCCAAATGGGTGGCGCTGGCTGCAACGGTCGTGACGTTCCTCGTCTCGCTGTTCATCCTCTTTGACTTTGATCCCTCGAACACCGGCTTTCAGTTCGTGGAAGAGCGCGAATGGCTTCTCGGCCTGCAATACAAGATGGGCGTCGATGGGATCAGCGTTCTTTTCGTGCTGCTGACGACCTTCATGATGCCGCTGACCATCGCGGCCTCCTGGGGTATCAAGACGCGGGTCAAGGAATACATGATCGCGTTCCTGATCCTCGAGACGCTGATGCTGGGTGTCTTCATGGCGCTGGATCTGGTCCTTTTCTACCTCTTCTTCGAGGCGGGGCTGATCCCGATGTTCCTGATCATCGGCATCTGGGGCGGCAAGGAGCGTATCTACGCCTCGTTCAAGTTCTTTCTCTATACCTTCCTCGGGTCGGTCCTGATGCTGGTTGCTATGGTCGCCATGTTCTCGGACGCGGGCACCACCGATATTCCGACCCTTATGCGTCACGGCTTTGACAGCGAGACGTTCAGCGTGCTGGGCTTCTCGATCGTGGGCGGCATGCAGACGCTGATGTTCCTTGCGTTCTTTGCCAGCTTTGCGGTCAAGATGCCGATGTGGCCGGTGCACACGTGGCTGCCCGATGCACACGTGCAGGCGCCGACCGCCGGGTCCGTCGTGCTGGCCGCGATCCTGCTGAAGATGGGGGGCTATGGCTTCTTGCGGTTCAGCCTGCCGATGTTCCCCGTGGGGTCCGAGGTGATGACGCCGCTGGTGCTGTGGATGTCTGCAATTGCCATCGTCTACACCTCGCTCGTCGCGCTCGCGCAGCAGGACATGAAGAAGCTGATCGCCTATTCGTCCGTCGCGCATATGGGCTACGTCACCATGGGCATCTTTGCGGCCAACCAGCAGGGCATAGACGGTGCTATCTTTCAGATGATCAGCCACGGCTTCATCTCGGGGGCGCTCTTTCTCTGCGTGGGCGTGATCTATGACCGGATGCACACGCGCGAGATCGACGCCTATGGCGGTCTCGTCAACCGGATGCCGGCCTATGCGCTGATCTTCCTCTTTTTCACCATGGCGAACGTCGGCCTGCCGGGCACCTCGGGTTTTGTCGGGGAATTCCTGACGCTGGTCGGTGTCTTTCAGGTCAACACCTGGGTTGCGCTGGTCGCGACCTCGGGGGTGATCCTGTCGGCGGCCTATGCACTCTGGCTCTATCGCCGGGTCGTGCTGGGCGATCTGATCAAGGAAAGCCTCAAGTCCATCGGTGACATGACGGGTCGCGAGCGGGCGATCTTTGCTCCGCTGGTCGTGATGACCCTGCTTTTGGGCGTCTATCCCGCGCTGGTGACCGACATCATCGGCCCCTCGACCGAGGCGCTGATTTCGCAATATGACACCGCGCTGGCGGAGGGTGGCCGCGACGCCGTCCAGACCGCCGAAGCCGCGAATTGAGGAGCCACAGATGATCCAGGCTGATCTGAACGTTATCCTGCCCGAGATCGTCATCGCGGTCTACGCGATGCTGGCCCTCATGGGCGCTGTCTACACGACCAAGGACAAGGCCGCTGGCCTCCTGATCTGGCTGACGGCCGCGCTGTTCGTGGCCATGGCCTTCTGGATCGGGACGACCGGCAACGGGACGCATGTGGCGTTTTCGGGCATGTTCGTCGACGACGGTTTCTCCCGCTTCGCCAAGATCATGATCCTGATCAGCGCCGCGGCGGTGATGGTCATGGGACAGGATTACATGGCGCGGCGCGGTATGCTGCGCTTTGAATATCCCATCCTTATCGCGCTCGGGACCGTCGGCATGATGGTAATGGTCAGCGCCGGGGATCTGATGTCGCTCTACATGGGGCTCGAGCTTCAGTCATTGGCGCTTTATGTCGTGGCGTCCCTGCGACGGGACAGTGCCAAATCGACCGAGGCGGGCCTCAAGTATTTCGTGCTGGGCGCGCTCAGCTCGGGCCTGCTGCTCTACGGGGCGTCGCTTGTCTATGGCTACGCGGGCACGACCAGCTTTGCCGGTATCATCGACGCCGCCGAAGGGCGCGCGCCGCTGGGCCTGCTCCTCGGCCTCGTCTTTGTCATGTCGGGCCTCGCGTTCAAGGTCAGCGCTGTGCCGTTCCACATGTGGACGCCCGATGTCTATGAGGGCGCGCCGACGCCGGTCACCGCCTTCTTTGCCACCGCGCCCAAGGTAGCGGCGATGGCCCTCTTTGCGCGGGTGGTGTTCGATGCCTTTGGCGGTATCGTGCCCGACTGGCAGCAGATCATCGCGGTGCTGAGCGTCCTGTCGATCTTCTGGGGGAGCCTTGCCGCGATCGGGCAAACGGATATCAAGCGACTGATGGCCTATTCGTCGATCGCGCATATGGGTTTCGCGCTGATGGGGCTGGCCTCGGGCACGGCCTTCGGTGTGCAGGCGATGCTGATCTACATGGCGATCTACGTCACGATGAACGTGGGCACCTTCGCCTTTGTTCTGTCGATGCAAAAGGACGGCCTGCCGACCACCGATATTCGCAGCCTGAACCTTTATTCCAAGGTGCATCCCGGCCGCGCGCTGGCGATGCTGGTGCTGCTTTTCTCACTGGCCGGCGTGCCGCCGCTTCTGGGTTTCTTCGGCAAGTTCTACGTGCTGCGGGCGGCCTATGAGGGTGGCCTTGTCTGGCTCGCGGTCCTTGGCGTGGTCGGCTCGGTTATTGGCGCGTTCTATTACCTGCGCATCGTCTTCTTCATGTATTTTGGCGAAGAGGGCGAGGCGCTGGACCCGCCGGGATCTGTCGTGCTCTGGGGTTTCCTGATGGTATCTGCCACGATCATCGGACTGGCCTGGCTGCCGGGGATCAACCTCTTCGGGATCGAGGGCGCAGCGCAGGCGGCGGCGGCGACGCTGGTCAACTGAGGATCAGTTGCGCTATTGATCAAAAAGGTGACGCGCCAAGGGCGCGTCGCTTTGGTTTAAGGCAGCCCGTGCGGGCTGCACGCGCTTTGCGCGGGAGTATTTGTAGAACAATGAAAGATCCGGATTGGCCAGAGGGATATGGGCGGCGCATGCTGGGCGAGGTGGGCAGCACCAACGCCGAGGGCCTGCGTCTGGCGCGGGATCTGGCCCGGCCGACTTGGGTCTTTGCCGCCCGGCAACTGGCGGGCCGTGCCCGGCGCGGGCGGGTCTGGAGCGATCCTGTCGGGAATTTCGCCGCCTCGCTGGTGCTGCGGCCCGCAGAGGCGCCGGGGCAGGCGGCGCTGCGGTCTTTCGTGTCGTCCCTGGCGCTACATGATGCGCTGAGCGCGATTGTGCCCGGGGCGGCGCTATCGGTGAAATGGCCGAATGATGTGCTGCTCTCCGGGGGGAAACTGGCCGGGATCCTGCTGGAGGCGTCGAGCACTGCGTCGCGGATGGAGCATCTGGTGATCGGCATCGGTGTCAATCTGGCGGCTGTGCCGCCGCAGGTGGACGGGGCCGTCGCGCCTGTGGACCTCAGGACGCAGACCGGCGCCGAGATCACGCCCGAGCGTTTCCTCTATCATCTGGCTGCAGCCTATGCCGCGCGTGAAGCGGTCTTTGTCGCCGAAGGGTTTGCACCCATCCGTGCCGCCTGGCTGGACCGGGCCGCGCGGCTGGGGCAGCCGATTGTGGCCCGCAGGATGCAAGGCGAGACGCATGGGATATTTGAGACAATCGACGCGGAGGGGCATCTGGTTCTATCGACGCCCCAAGGCCGCGAGGCCATTCCAGCGGCGGATGTGTTTTTCAGCGGGGGGGCCGCGTGATGCTGCTGGCAATTGATTGCGGCAATACCAACACCGTCTTTGCGATCTGGAACGGGTCGGAGTTTTTGTGCACGCTACGCACCTCGACCCATCACGCGCGCACGGCGGATGCTTATTTTACCTGGTATTCCACCTTGGTGAACCATTACGGCATCGAGGCGGAGATCACGGATGTGATCATCTCGTCCACGGTGCCGCGCGTGGTGTTCAACCTGCGCGTCTTTGCCGACCGTTTTTTCGGATGCCGGCCCATGGTGGTGGGCAAGCCCGAATGTGCGCTGCCGGTGCTACCGCGCGTCGATCCGGGCACGCTTGTCGGGCCTGACCGTCTGGTGAATTCGGCGGGTGCCTTCGCGCGCCATGGCGGCGATTTGATCGTCGTGGATTTCGGCACTGCCACGACCTGCGACGTCGTGGCCGAGGATGGCGCCTATGTCGGCGGTGTGATCGCGCCGGGGGTCAACCTGAGCCTTGAGGCGCTGCATATGGCCGCGGCCGCCCTGCCGCACGTGGATGTGACCACCCCGCCGCGTGTTATCGGCACAAACACGGTCGACTGCATGCAGTCGGGCGTTTACTGGGGGTACATCGGCCTGGTTCACGGCCTTTGCGAAAAAATTCGCGCGGAATACGCGCGCCCGATGAAAGTGATCGGAACGGGGGGCCTCGCGCCTCTCTTTGCCCAAGGCGCCGATCTGTTTGATGAAATCGAAGATGATCTGACAATGCACGGTTTGACCGTGATTCACGACTACAACAAGAAAGGCTGACGCCTCATGAGCAACGAACGCGTAATCTATCTGCCCCTCGGCGGGGCAGGCGAAATCGGTATGAACGCCTATGTCTATGGCTATGGCAGGCCCGGCAAGGAGAAGCTGATCCTTGTCGATCTGGGCCTGACCTTTCCCGACATGGACGGCACGCCCGGGGTCGATCTGATCCTGCCGGACATCTCCTGGCTGGAAAAGCGCAAGAACGATCTGGAAGCCATCTATGTCACCCACGCCCATGAGGATCATGTGGGTGCGATCGCACATTACTACAGCGCGCTGGGTGCGCCGATCTATGCGCGCGCCTTTACCGCCAACATCGCGCGGCGCAAGATGTCCGAGCATGGACACCCCGAGAAGGCCGTGAAAATCGTCACGCCTTGGCCCGAGACGGTCAAGAGTGGTCCCTTTACCGTGGGATTTGTGCCGATCTCACATTCGATTCCAGAAAGCTCGGCGCTTGTGATCGACACGCCCAAGGGGCGCATCGTTCATACCGGCGACTTCAAGATCGACACCAACCCCGGCGTGGGCGAGCCCTTTGATCACGCGATGTTCGAGGAGATCGGCAAGGACGGTGTGTTGGCACTGATGTGCGATTCCACCAATGTCTTCAGCACGCATGAAGGCCGCTCGGAGTCGACTGTCGGGCCCGAGATCGAGAAGCTGGTGGCCTCGGCCAAGGGGATGGTCGCCGCGACCACCTTTGCCAGCAATGTCGCCCGTGTGCTGACGCTGGCCGAGGCGGGCGATCGGGCGGGGCGGAGCATCTGCCTGATGGGCCGTGCGATGCGCCGCATGGTGGAGGCATCGGTTGAGACCGGTGTGCTCAAGACGTTTCCCAACACGGTCAGCCCCGAGGACGCCAAGAGCCTGCCGCGCGACAATGTCATGCTGATCGTGACCGGTAGCCAGGGCGAGCGCCGCGCGGCCAGTGCGCAGTTGGCCAATGGCAAGTATCAGGGGATGAAGTTGGCGGAAGGGGATCTGTTCCTCTTTTCGTCCAAGACGATTCCGGGCAATGAGCGCGGCGTCATCCGCATCATGAACCAATTCTCCGAAATCGGCGTCGATGTGGTCGATGACGATGGCGGGCGCTATCACGTGTCAGGCCATGCCAACCGGCCCGATCTGGAAACGATGCATGGCCTGATCAAGCCGCAGATGGTCGTGCCCATGCATGGCGAGCATCGCCATCTGCGCGAGCACGTGAAGATCTGCAATGAAAAGGGCATTCGCGGTGTCATGGCTGTTAACGGCATGATGATCGACCTCACCGCCAAGACGCCGACTGTCGCCGAATACGTCGAGACGGGGCGCACCTATCTGGACGGGTCGGTGCGGATCGGCGCGCTTGACGGCGTGGTGCGTGACCGGATCCGCATGGCAATGAACGGGCATGTCACGGTGAATGTCATCCTTGACGAGAATGACGAGAGCCTTGGCGATCCATGGTGCGAGATCAAGGGACTGGCCGAAACCGGCACGTCCAACGCGCCGCTTATCGACGTGCTGGAGGAGGATCTGGGGCAGTTCCTTGGCCGCGCGGGCAAGAGGGTTCTGGCCGATGAGGACAAGCTGGAAGAAGAGCTGGCCCGTATCACGCGCCAGTCTGCCAACAATGAGATCGGCAAGAAGCCGGAAGTGACGGTGATCGTCAGCCGCCTGACCTGAACCTGAGCTGAGCAGGGGGAAAAGCCCAGCCGCCAGACAAGAAAAAACGCCCCGGTCACCAAGTGACCGGGGCGTTTTGCATGACTGGCCTTGGCGCCTCTGCCGCTTTCAGATGCCGCGGCGATCCTCGAAGCTGAGGGCGATGAAGCTGGGCATATGGTCGCCCATGCCGACGACCTTGTCGCCTCCATTGCCGTTGCCGCCACCGCCTCCCGAGCGGCCACGGCCCCCACGGCTGCGCGAGCGGGAGGGCTTTTCGCCCTGCTGCTGCTGGGCGTCGCCTTGATCTTCGCGCGGCGCGCTCTGCGCGTCTTGTGCGGGCTCTGGCTTTTGCTCAGGTGTCGGCTCGGGAGCTTGCTCGGGCTTTGGCTCAGGCGCGACGGCAGGTGCCGTTTCGGGGGCGACATCTGCGGAGGGTGCGCCGTGGCTCTCGGCCGGTGTTTCGACCTCGGGCGCGCTGGTTTGCGCGCTGGCGGGCTTGCGACGGCTGCGCGTGCGGCGGGGCTTGGCCGGCGCCTCAGCTTGGGCGTCGCTTGGGGAGGCTGCGTCCTCTACGACGTTCTGTGCGGGTGCGGCTTCGGCAGTCTCGCCCAGAGGGTTCGGCAGGCGCGGGATGTCCTTCTGGATCAGCGCCTCGATTGCCGCCATGTTCTTTTCGTCCTTGGGGGCGCAGATCATCATGGCCTTGCCATCGCGGCCCGCGCGGCCCGTGCGGCCGATGCGGTGAACGTAGTCCTCTGGGTGGGATGGCACGTCGAAGTTGAACACATGGCTCACCGCGGGCACATCGAGGCCGCGCGCGGCCACATCCGAGGCAACGAGGATACGCAGATCGCCCGCGCGAAAGCCGTCGAGCGTGCGTGTGCGTTGGCTCTGGTCCAGATCGCCATGAATGGGCGCGGCGTCATAGCCATGCTTCGTCAATGATTTGGCGACAGCGTCCACGTCGATCTTGCGATTGCAGAACACGATGGCGTTGCTGCATTTCGCGCCCTCGTTGTCGATCATCACGCGCAGGATGTTGCGCTTTTCCGTCGCCTCGCGGTCGCGGCGGGACGCCTTGAACATCACTACGCCCTGCTCGATCGTCTCGCTGGCAGTGGCCTGGCGCGCGACCTCGACCCGCTCGGGATTGCTGAGGAAGGTGTTGGTGATGCGCTCGATCTCGGGCGCCATCGTCGCGCTGTAGAAGAAGGTCTGGCGCGTGAAAGGCGTCAGGCTGAAGATCCGCTCGATATCGGGGATGAAGCCCATGTCGAGCATGCGGTCCGCCTCATCGACGACCATGATCTGAACGCCGGTCAGCAAAAGCTTTCCCCGCTCGAAATGATCCAGAAGACGGCCCGGCGTGGCGATGAGAACATCGACGCCCTTGTCGATCAGCTTGTCCTGCTCCTTGAAGCTGACGCCGCCGATCAGAAGGGCCTTGGTCAGTTTGAGGTGCTTGGAATAGGTGTCGAAATTCTCCGCAACCTGCGCGGCCAATTCGCGTGTCGGGCACAGCACCAGACTGCGTGGCATCCGGGCGCGGGCGCGTCCACGCGCCAAAAGCGACAGCAGCGGCAGCGTGAAGCTGGCCGTCTTGCCAGTGCCGGTCTGGGCAATGCCCAGAACGTCGCGACCGGCGAGCGCGGGGGGAATCGCACCGGCTTGAATAGGGGTGGGGCTGGTGTATCCAGCCTCTTCGACGGCCTTGAGGACCTTCGGGTTGAGATTCAAATCAGAAAATTTGGTCATGTATATCCGTGGCTTACGGACACTGTTTGGCCCGTACGTCTGATTGGGTCCGGGCCCGTGTGGCCCCGTGGTTCTCCACATGCGTGGACCCTTGCCGCGCATTTATCCCAAGAATGGGGCAATGGTCAATCGGCTGGGCCAAATGGCGACGAATGGGCCGGTTTTGCGCTGATCGTTGCGCGGTCGGCGACAATCGCTTGTGATGGGCGTTAAACCGCAAAAACCCGCGCTCGGGCGGCGTCGAGGTCTAGGTCGATCCGGTGCAAATGACCGTGCGCGGCGAGGCGGCTGCGCAGCTCGGGGGTGGCGGTGCAGACCTCGTCGTAAAAGCGGCGCAGCGCGTCCTCGCCGCCATCGGCCTCGATTGCGGTAAAGAGCGCGTTCATCGTAGTTGGCACGCTGGCTGGCCCCCGAAGGTCGGGCCGGTAGGACCCTGCGGCGAGCCGATAGCGATAGGCGTTTTGCCACGCCTCCCAACTGGGGGCATGCAGATGGCACAAGCGCATACCGTCCAGATCGACATCATTGGGCATTCGCCCGCCCGCATCGAACGCATTGTGGATGCGCAGACTGACGTCATCGAGGCCAGTGCGCACAAATATCTTGCCCGCGACATGGCTGAGAAATCCACCGTTCAGCAATGCGCCATAGGTGGGGTAGATTTCTTCGCTCTGGGCGTTGCGCGGGCTTTGCCGGGGATGGCAGCCCTTGAACCATTGAGGCGCGCCGCCGCCGGGCTGCGCCAGCGCCTCGATGGGGCGGATGCGCGCGGTGCGCACGGCGCCGGGCAAGGCGGCCAGCTGATCTGCAAGGGGCAGATCGCCCGGCACAAGAAATTCGTCGACATCTATATGGCCCAGCCAATCGACACCGGGGTCGCGGCGGTAGGCGCGGGTGGCATTGGCGCTCTGGCGGGCCTGATGCTTGGCCGGGCGGTTCTGGCGGCGGCGCTGCCAGTAATCCTCGTTTGTGACCGTGACGGTGCAGCGCGGATCGCGGCGCAGGATACGCCGTGCCTCAGGACAATCCTCATCGAGAAAGATGTGCAGGCGATGCGCGCCGATCTCGAGATGATACGCGGCAAAATTCAGGATCACATCGGCGGGAGCCTTGATCGTCGATACGAGGCCCCAAGTGGGCCGCTGCGTGCCGGGTTCTTTGATCGTTTCGGTCATGCCGCCCCTCGACGCCGTTTGAAAGGTTTCAGCGCGCTGCGCGGGCCTGCCGCAAGATGGCGCGGCGGGCGCCTGCACGCAAGCAGCCAGCGCTGCCCGACATTGCTGCACAAGAAGGTAAGAGCATAATTAAGTAAAATTTTATGGAGCGCGTTGAAGCGTCCAAGGCAAAGGTGACAAAATCCGGACTGGCCGTATCTGGAGGTGTCATGGGATTTGTGCAGCGGGCGCTGGTGTGTGCCATGATCTTGATCGGCACGGCGAGTGCAGCGGCAGCTTGTGGCGCCCATGACAATTCCGGGCACGACGCGAAGCGGCCAAATGGCTCCGGGATGAGCGCCGAGCGGATCGGGCGGCTGGTCTGCGCCCTCGATCCGGGCGCCGTTGCGCAGGGACACGGCTGGCGGCTCAGCATCGAAGGGCAACTGGTCCTGCTTACCATCGACGTGAGCGCCGGGCGGCTGCGCGCGATGGTGCCGATCCGGGTGGCGTCGGGTCTGGACGCCCCGCAGAGGCAGCGCATGCTGCAGGCCAATTTCGACGCCGCCCTCGACGCGCGCTACGCGATTTCCGATGGGCTCATCTGGTCGCTCTTCGTGCGGCCCCTCGACGGGCTGAACAAGACTCAGCTCGTCTCGGGCCTGGCGCAGGTCGTCACGCTGGCCCGCAGTTATGGCACCAGCTTCAGTAGCGGCGTGCTGCGCCTTGGCAGACGCGGCGCAGAAGGCAGCCCGCCGGATGCACCGCTGATCGAGAGGCTGCTGCAGCGCGGGCAGGACATCTGAAAGGCGGGCCGCGACGCTGCGCGCACCTTGCACTTGGCTTGGCAGGGCTTTACATCTTTGGGGCAAGCAGGCCGCACATGCGGCACCAGATCGAGGAGCGCGCAGATGGCCATCCAAGCCGCCGATATCGAGGCGATGATCCGCGAGGCATTTCCCGATGCCCAGGTGACCGTGCAAGGCGATGATGGTGCGCATTTCGCCGCCGAGGTCGTTGATCCGTCCTTTGCCGGAATGAACCGCGTTCAGCAACAGCGCGCGGTCTATGCCGCCCTCAAGGGCAAGATGGACGGCCCAGCGGGCGAGTTGCACGCGCTGGCACTGACCACACGCGCGCCTGCCTGAAAGCGGCGCGCGCGGCCACATCAGAGTTTACCCGAAAGGACACCAAATGAGCGACACGAAAACCCGTATCGATGAGACCGTCAAGGCATCCGACGTGGTGCTGTTCATGAAGGGCACCAAGGAGCAGCCGCAATGCGGTTTCTCAAGCCGCGTCGCGGGTGTGCTGAACTTCANCGTGGTGCTGTTCATGAAGGGCACCAAGGAGCAGCCGCAATGCGGTTTCTCAAGCCGCGTCGCGGGTGTGCTGAACTTCATGGGGGTCGAGTACAGCGATGTGAACGTGCTGGCCGATGAGGATATCCGGCAAGGCATCAAGGAGTATTCCGACTGGCCGACCATCCCGCAGCTTTACGTCAAGGGCGAGTTTGTGGGCGGCTGTGACATCATCACCGAAATGACCCTGTCGGGCGAGCTTGACACACTGCTTGAGCAGCAGGGTGTCGGCTATGACAAGGCGGCAGCGGACAAGATCCGTGAAGCCAACGGCTGAGGCCGGACCCGGCATGCCGGGCGCCGCGCATGTGGCGGATCGCCGGAATGTGAGTATTTTTGCCAAGATGAAGTCAGGGGCGCGCCGCGAATGTGGCGCGCCTATTTTCGTGCGGCACCGGCCAGCGCCGTTTTCAGGTCGCCGTAGCCGGTAAAGCGGTATTCGAAGGCGAGACCGAGGCGGCGCGCGCACTCCTCTGCCTTGGCATAGAGGGCGGGATCTTCGGTCTGGGCCTGATAGACCAGCTTGGTGTAATTGCCGAAGATCATGTCGCGCAGCTCCGGGTGGCGATCGAGGCCCATGGGGCGCCAGACGAAGGCGTCGAACTGCTTGACCAGAAAATCCGTGAGGTAGAACGCCGTGATCTCTTCGGCGTGACGCGCGAAGGCATCGTTGCCCTCGAAAAAGCTGTAGCAATGCGGGCCGGCGATCATTTCGACCCCGAGCGCGTCGCATTTCGCCTGAAGCAGCCCGCCCGTTCCGCAATCGGCATAGGCGACGAAGATCTGGTTGAAGCGGTTCCGTTGCCGAGTGACGGCCGCCTCGACGGCCTCGGTGATCTTTTCGGGATATAGGTGAAGCTTGGCCGGAAGGCAGGCGAGGCTCATGTGATCCCAGCCATTGAGACGGATCAGCGCGAGGATCTCGCGCGCCAGCGCGCCGCAGGCGATGATCAGGATCTCGCCACCCTCTGCGGTCCCTGCGGCAAGGCCGCTTTCGGTCAGCACCTCGTCGGGGGGCAAGACCTCTGCTGTGGGGCGGGGCCGGGGACCGCTGGCTGGATCATGGGACATATGGGGCCGCTCCGTCAGGGATGCGCGGGGCTTCTGAAGCAGTTGGCCTTGGTTCTGCGCAACTGCGCTGTCGAACTGTCGTGGTGTGGCGGCGCGCCGGGCCCATCGGATGAGCCCGGCGCGTGTCGCAAATCAAAGCGCAGGCAGGATCAGGCGCGGATGCTCTGATTATGCTTGCGGGCAACGAATTCCTTGGCCGTCTCGACTGCGACGGCGGCATCACGGCAATAGGCGTCGGCGCCGATGGCCTTGCCGAACTCTTCGTTGAGAGGGGCGCCGCCGACAAGGACGATATAGTCATCGCGGATGCCCTGTTCGACCATCGTGTCGATCACGACCTTCATGTAGGGCATCGTCGTGGTCAGCAGGGCAGACATGCCTAAGATGTCAGGGCCTTCGCTCTCAAGCGCGTTAAGGTAGTTTTCCACCGGGTTGTTGATGCCCAGATCGACCACTTCGAAGCCGGCGCCTTCCATCATCATCGACACGAGGTTTTTGCCGATGTCGTGGATGTCGCCCTTGACCGTGCCGATCACCATCTTGCCGACGCGGGGCGCGCCCGTTTCGACCAGCAGCGGCTTGAGGATGAACATGCCGCCCTTCATGGCGTTCGCGGCCAGCAGCACTTCGGGAACAAAGAGGATGCCGTCGCGGAAATCCTTGCCGACGATGGTCATGCCGCCCACGAGGGCCTTGGTCAGGATGTCGTAAGGGCTCCAGCCGCGCGCCAGAAGGATGTTCACGCCCTCCTCGATCTCTTCCTTGAGACCGTCATAGAGGTCGTCGAACATCTGCTGGACAAGCTCGTCGTCGTCGAGATCCGCGAGGATGATTTCGTCTTGGTCGTCGGACATGCTGGGATCCCCATGCAAGGGGGGGCACAGGCCCCCGAAGCGTTTCTATAGCGCCACGTTTCGTCGGTTTGCGCCCGGATCACTTGGCGAATTGCGACGTTGGCCGGGCCACCACCGACCTAACGTGTTCGATGGGCGGCGAAAAGGGCCGAAATACGCATGTTCATTATGGTGTTCTTGCATATGTTCTTATTTTGTTCTATATAAGCATCATGAGCCAGCACCAGACATTCCCCTTTGGCATGGAGCACCACGCACGCGGGGCCACCCGCAATGATGCGGGCCGGTTCGAGCGGCATGCGCGCCGCTATGAGGCCGATGGCTGGGATGTGCAGGACGAAGCGCCGCTGCGCACTTCGGTGGCCATCGAGGTGCCGCGCCGGGTGATCAGCTATAACCGCTCGCCAGATTTGCCGTTCGACCGGTCGATCAACCCGTATCGCGGCTGTGAGCATGGCTGCATCTATTGCTTTGCGCGGCCCACCCATGCGTGGCTGGGCCTTTCGGCGGGCCTTGATTTCGAGACGCGGCTGATCGCGCGACCGGACGTGCCCGACGTGCTGGCACGCGAATTGCGCCATCGCGCCTATACGCCGCGCACCATCGCCATCGGCACCAACACCGACCCTTATCAGCCGATCGAAAAGCAGCATGAGATCATGCGTGAGTGTCTCAAGGTGCTGCGCGATTTCCGCCATCCGGTCGCCATCGTGACCAAGGGCACGCTGATCGAGCGGGATATCGACATCTTGTCGGACATGGCTGGGCAGGGTTTGGTACGGGTCGGCATTTCGGTGACGACGCTGGATGCGGAGGTTTCGCGCAAGCTTGAGCCGCGCGCGCCTACGCCGCAGCGGCGGCTGGCGACGATCCGCACGCTGAGCGAGGCGGGAATCGAGACGCGGATCATGACGTCGCCCATCATTCCCGGCCTGACGGATCACGAGGTGGAGGCACTGCTGAAGGCGGGGCGCGATTCGGGGGCGATCGCCGCGAGTTGGGTCATGCTGCGCCTGCCGCTGGAGGTGGCACCGCTGTTTCGTGAATGGCTGGAGGTGCACTATCCGGACCGCGCCGCGCGGGTCATGGGCCATGTCCGGGATATGCAGGGCGGCAAGGATTATGATGCAACGTTCGGCACGCGCATGCGGGGCACTGGGCCTTATGCCGAGATGATTGCGCAGCGGTTCGAGGCGGCAGTGCGACGCTATGGCTATGCGCGCAAGCTGCCGGATCTGCGTTGCGACCTCTTCAGGCCGCCTGTGCGGGCAGGCGACCAGCTGTCATTGTTCTGAAATATCGAGGCGGGCAAGGTGCCCCCGCCTCAGCCGCCCCGGCGGCGCGTGCGGCGCGGGGCAGGGGCATCGTCGCCCGTGCCGTCAATGGCAGAGGAAAACGCGCCAAGCGTCTCGGTGATCTGATCGAGTGTTGGGCGCGGGCCTTTGGGGCGCGTCTCGAGCGCTTCGCGCATCTTCGACAGATGCTCGGGCATGGTGCCGCAGCAGCCGCCGATGATCGTGGCGCCCGAATCGCGGGCAAGGCAGGCGTATTCGGCCATGAGCTCGGGCGTGCCGTCGTAATGGATATGGCCGTCGACGAACTTCGGAATGCCCGCATTGCCCTTGGCGATCACAGGGCGCTCTGTGCCTTGGGCGACGAAACCCAGCACGGTGCGCAAGAGATCAGACGAACCCACACCGCAATTGGCGCCAAACGCGAGCGGTTTGTAATCGAGCGTTTCGACCATGTCGGCCATGTCGGAGGATGTCATGCCCATCATCGTGCGCCCGGCGGTGTCAAAGCTCATCGTGCCGCACCATGGCATGTCCGCGAGGCGAAATGCTTCTGCGGCGGCCTTGTATTCCTCGGGTGCCGAGATGGTTTCCAGCCAGAGCACGTCGGCGCCGCCTTCTTTCAGGCCCTCGGCCTGCTCGTGAAACATCTCGACCGCGATCTCGTGGGTCAGTGTGCCCATGGGCGCCATGATCTCGCCCGTCGGCCCGACCGAACCTGCAACGACGACATCGCGGCCAGCCTTGTCAGCCACTTCGCGTCCGATTTCGGCGGACATGCGCGACAGCTCGCGCGCGCGGTGCTGCGCGCCGTGCAGTTTCAACCGCGAGGCATTGCCGCCAAAGCTGTTGGTCAAAAAGAGGTCGCTGCCCGCATCCACCGCCATCTTGTAGAGCTTGGTGATCCGCTCCGGGTGCGTTTCATTCCAGAACTCGGGCGCGTCACCGGCCTCGAGACCCATGTTGAAAAGGTTGGTGCCGGTGGCGCCATCAGCCAGGATCCAGTCGCGCTGTGACATCATCCGGGAAAGTGCATTGCTCATGAGATCATCCAAATCTGGTTTTGCGCGCTTGTGACATGGCGTGGACTGCGCCGCAAATTCATATCATGCATGATGATTTTGCGGCGCGCCTTGGATTGCCATGGATCCGTGCCGTCCATGTCTTCAGTTTTCGGCGACCAACTGCGCCTTGGCGGCAGCCATCAACTCGGCACGCTTGGCGCGGATGGTGTCGGGATCGGCCTTGTCGCCCAGGTCGGCGGCAACCTTTCGGATCACGTCCTCGAACCCGGCCTCTTCGAAATCGGCCTTGATGACCTCGCGCACGTAGGCGTCGACTTCGTCGCCGGTCTTGCCCATCAGGTCGGCGGCCCAAATGCCCAGCAGCTTGTTGCAGCGGGCCTCGGCCTTGAACTTCATTTCTTCGTCATGTGCGTATTTGGTCTCGAATGCGTTCTCGCGGTCCTTGAAAGCGTTCATGGGCTTGGTCCCTCCTGCTTGGCTGTGGCGCGGGCTGCGCCACATTAGATATGGCCGCATGGCGCCAAGATCGCAAGGCCCGGCCAGCGTGCTTGCGGCAAGGCGGGCCATCCTCTACATAAAGGCCATCACAGCGCGGGGCGTGCGCCCCATTGGCAAGGACAGGCATATCATGGCACGTCGCAAGAAGATTTACGAAGGCAAGGCCAAGACCCTTTACGAGGGCCCCGAGCCGGGCACGATCGTCCAGTATTTCAAGGACGACGCCACTGCGTTCAACGCCGAAAAGAAGGCCGTGATCGAGGGCAAGGGGGTGCTCAACAACATCCTCAGCGAATACTTCATGACGGGCCTCAACAATATCGGCGTGCCGACCCATTTCCTCAAGCGCCTCAACATGCGCGAGCAACTGGTGCGCGCCGTCGAGATCATTCCGCTGGAAGTGATCGTGCGCAACTATGCCGCGGGCTCGATGGCCAAGCGTCTCGGCCTCGAAGAGGGTCAGCAACTGCCGCGCCCCATCGTGGAATACTGCCTCAAGGACGACAAGCTGGGCGATCCGCTGGTCACCGAAGAGCATATAGCCGCCTTTGGCTGGGCGTCGCAGCAGGATCTGGACGACATGCTGAGCCTTGCGCTGCGCGTTAACGATTTCATGGCGGGCGTAATGTATGGCGTCGGAATCAAGCTGATCGACTTCAAGATCGAGATCGGCCGCGTTTATGATGGTGATTTCCAGCGCCTCATCGTCGCAGACGAAATCAGCCCCGATAGCTGCCGTCTGTGGGACATCGAGACGGGCCAGAAGCTGGACAAAGACGTGTTCCGCCGCGATCTGGGCAGTCTGACCGATGCCTATACCGAGGTCGCCAAGCGCCTTGGCGTGCTGCCCAAGGGGGCGACCCCCATGGCGCGGCCCACGTTGATCAACTGAGCCGATCACCTGATCTTTCACATTACCGACACACCATCGACCCAAGGATACTGCCGATGAAAGCCCGCGTTCACATCATGCTCAAAACCGGCGTCCTCGACCCACAGGGCGAGGCGGTGCGCCACGCACTTGGCAGCCTCGGCTTTGATGGCGTCAATTCCGTGCGCCAAGGCAAGGTGATCGAGCTGGATCTGGCAGACGGCACCGAAGAGGCGACCGTCAAGGACATGTGCGAGCGCCTCTTGGCCAATACCGTGATCGAAAGCTACCGGGTGGAGATCCTCTGATGCATGCTGCCGTTGTCGTCTTTCCCGGCTCCAACTGCGACCGCGATCTGGCCGTGGCCTTCGAAAGGGCCGGGGCCCGTGTCACCATGGTCTGGCACAAGGATACGTCGATGCCCGCCGGCGTCGATGTCATCGGCGTTCCGGGCGGGTTTTCCTTTGGCGACTACCTGCGCTGCGGGGCTATTGCGGCCAATTCGCCCATCTGCCAGTCGGTCAAGGCGCATGCGGACAAGGGCGGCTATGTCCTTGGGGTCTGCAACGGCTTTCAGATCCTGACCGAGACGCGCGTTCTGCCCGGCACCTTGCTGCGCAATGCCGGGCTGAAATACATCTGCCGCAACGTGCCGCTGACCGTCGCCACCACCGACAGCGCGTTTACCAGCGGTTATACTGCGGGCCAGACGATCACCGTGCCCATCGCGCATCACGATGGCAACTATCACGCCGATCCAGAGACGCTCAAAGCGCTGGCCGCCGAGGACCGTATTGCCTTTCGCTATGAGGGCAATCCCAACGGATCGGCGGAGGACATCGCCGGTATCCTGTCGGAAAATCGCCGCGTGCTGGGCATGATGCCCCACCCTGAGCGCATGGCCGAAAGCGCGCATGGTGGCACCGATGGTGCGGCATTGTTCCAGAGCCTTGTCGGGCAACTGGAAAACGCCTGAGCGGGCCGCGCGCGCGAGGGCTTGAGGTAGCTCCGCCGCCGCCGTAGCATGTTGCGATGAGCCAGTCCGATCCCACGCCGCCGCCGCCGGAAGGTCGCGCCGGGAACCCTGCCCAAGGGTCCGGTCTGGTGACCACGCGCAGTGTCCCTGCGGGCGACCCACGCGCGACCAGCTGGCCGGTGCGCATCGCGCTAATCGTGCTGACGGCCGTCGCAATTGCCACGGTGTATGTGACAAACCAGTTGCTGACCGACCGTTTTACCGAAACCACCCGCAATCGTGCCGAGTTGCGCCTGGTCCTCTACTCGGGCAACTTGCTGAGCGAGCTGCGCCAGAACGCCATCGTTCCGCAGCTTCTGGCGCGCGATCCGGCGCTGATTTCGGCGCTCACCTCGGGGGATTACTCGCAATCGACGCAGCGGTTGATTTCATTCGTCGATGAAATCGGGGCGGCATCGCTGACCCTTCTGGACAAGGACGGACGCACTGTCGCGTCGACAGATCGCAATTCTCTGGGCCAATCGCACCGGACCGCGCCTTATTACGTCGATGCGACGCGCTCACAAGACAGTGTGTTTACGCTGATGCAGAACGAGACGGGCCGATTTGATTTCTACTATTCGCGCCGGGTCGAAAGCCAGGGCGCTTTGGTCGGTGTCATCATGGTGGCCGTCGATCTGAACAAATACGAGCGCGCTTGGGCGGGGATCACCGACGCGGTGATCGTCACCGACAGCGAGGGGCGAATCATCCTGTCGACCGAGCCGCGCTGGCGCGGCCTGAACGAGACCGAGGCCTTGGCCGAGCAGCCTGTCAGCGGCGCGTTCGAGCGCGCCATTCAGGCCACAGCCGACTGGACGCTGGTGCCGGCCGACGCCTATGTCAGCGGCGAGGCGGTGATGCGTGTCGAGGGGCGCGTGGCCTTTCGGGGCTGGCGGATCGCCAATTTCACCACCTTCGATTCGGTGCGTGAAAAGGTGAATGGCTTCCTTGCGCTCGAAATCATGGGCTTTGCGATTCTGCTGGCGCTCGCATTCTACTTCCTCAGCCGCAAGACGGCGGTGCGCATGGCGCTCTTTCAACGCGAGTCGGCAGAGCTTCGCCAATTGAACCTGCGTCTCCAGCGGGAAATCGCCGAGCGGGAACGCGTGCAGGAGAACCTCGCCGTGGCCGAACAGACGCTGGCGCAATCATCCAAGCTGGCCGCATTGGGCGAAATGTCGGCCGCCGTCAGCCATGAGTTGAACCAGCCGCTGGCGGCGATGAAGACATATCTGGCCGGTGCGCGCCTCTTGCTGACACGCAACCGGCCCGACGAGACGATGTCGTCGTTCCAGCGGATCGACGATTTGATCGAGCGTATGGGTGCCATCACCCGGCAGTTGAAATCCTACGCGCGCCACTCGGGCGACACGTTCGAGCCTGTAAACATTGGCGATGCGCTGGCCTCTTCGCTGTCGATGATGGAGCCGCAGCTGCGCCAGAGGCGCGTCACCATCAACCGCACCCTGCCGGATGACCCTGTGATGGTGATGGGCGACCGGGTGCGGATCGAACAGGTGATGATCAATCTTTTGCGCAACGCGCTGGATGCGACACAGGCCGTAGACGACGCGCAGATCGACATCGTTCTGGCCGCAGGCTCCATGGCGGTGCTGACGGTGCGCGACAACGGCAGCGGCATCAAACATCTGGACAAGCTCTTCGAGCCATTCCACACAACCAAGCAGCCGGGCGAGGGCGTCGGGCTTGGGCTTGCCATTTCCTCGGGGATCGTCAACGACCTAGGCGGACGGCTGACCGCGCGCGACGCGGCGGCCGGCGGGGCCGTATTCGAGATGCGCCTGCCGATCCTATCCCAACAAACCCGTGCAGCGGAGTGATACCATAATGGCAAATGCGATGAAGATTGCGATCGTCGACGACGAGAAGGACATGCGCCAGTCGATCAGCCAGTGGCTGGCCCTCTCGGGGTATGACACCGAGACGTTCCCCAGCGCCGAGGAGGCGCTGAAAGCCCTTGGCCCAGACTATCCCGGTATCGTCGTGACCGATATCCGCATGCCCGGCATGGACGGGATGCAATTTCTGAAAAAGCTGATGGGCGCGGACAGCACCCTGCCGGTCATCATGATCACCGGCCATGGCGATGTGCCCATGGCGGTCGAGGCGATGCGCGTCGGTGCCTATGATTTCTTGGAAAAGCCGTTCAACCCCGATCGCATGACAGAGCTGGCCAAGAAGGCGACCCATGCGCGCCGCCTGACGCTGGACAACCGCGCGCTGCGCCGCGAGCTGTCGGATGGCGGCCAGCTGATGAAGAAACTTATCGGCTCGTCGCCCGTCATGGAGCGGCTCAAGGAGGATATCCTCGATCTGGGGCAGGCGGATGGCCACGTCCTGATCGACGGCGAGACGGGCACCGGCAAGACGCTGGTGGCCCATGCGCTGCACGCTGTGGGCGCGCGCGCGGGCAAGAAATTCGTGCTGATCTCCTGCGCGGCCTACGAGCAGGAGCAGCTGTCGACCCGCCTCTTTGGCCCGATGAACCCCGAGGACAGCCGCCTGCCGGCCGTTGAAGAGGCCCGCGGCGGAACGCTGGTGCTGGAGGATATCGAAGCGCTGAGCGATCCCTTGCAGGCGCGCCTGCTGACATGGCTCAACGAAGAGGGCACGCCCCCCGAGACGCGGCTGGTCGCCATCTCGAACCTGCAAGATGAGGGCAAGACCTCCGAGGATGCGTTGCGCCCCGATCTGTTCTACCGGCTCGCATCCTTGCGCATCACCGTGCCGCCGCTGCGCCAGCGCGGCGAGGACATCCTGACGCTCTTTACCCGCTTTGCCGATCAGTTCGCCGATGACTACGGCTGCGACGCGCCGCAGGTCAGTGCGCAGGAGGCCGCGCAGCTCTTGCAGGCACCTTGGCCGGGCAATGTGCGCCAGCTTTTCAACGTGGCCGAACGTGCGGTGCTGCAATCGCGGCGCGGGTCGGGCACGATCGTATCACTTTTGATGAGCGAGCATCAGGACATGCAGCCCGTCATGACGACCGAGGGCAAACCGCTCAAGGAATATGTCGAGGCGTTCGAGCGGATGCTGATCGACAATACGATGCGCCGCCACAAGGGCAGTATCGCAGCCGTAATGGACGAGCTGTGCCTGCCGCGCCGCACCCTGAACGAGAAGATGGCGAAATACGCGCTGCAACGCTCCGATTATCTCTAGGGTCAGGACTCACAGCCAATAGATCACGGTGGCGGCGAGTGCGATGGCTGACAGAAACACCTTCGGGCACCTGTCGTATCGAGTTGCGACGCGTCGCCAGTCC